>DASRSJ010000030.1:0-1533 GCA_035656555.1 Opitutaceae bacterium | reverse complement strand
AAGACGACGCAGTCGAAGTCAGGGACGGTCGTGGAGCGATACCCGGCCGTAATCACCCCGGCTGGCTGGCCCGCGACCCTACTGCAGCGAAGCACCACCGGGCAGGGGGATACCATGGTCCTTGGCTGGGCTCCGTAACCTGAACATCGGCAGATGTCACTTCGTGGCAGCTTTGCTACCCCTGGGTCCATAAGGCGCGACGGAGGGGCAGGGCGACCTGTCAACGTGCAGCCGCTTCGCGTCGTCGCATAACTAAGAAACTATCCGAGAACTCGTCTGATGCTCATGTAGGATTTTGATTTGCGTCGTGCTGAGTGAGTCGTTCGAGCCGCCGATACCAGTACAGGGCGCAGGCCAGTTGGATCAGCCCCAGGTAGTTGTCGTCCTTCTTGTCGTACCGCACCAGGATCCCACGGCACTTCGACAGCCACGCCAATGTTCGCTCCACCACCCAGCGACGCGGCTTGTAACCCGGCTTCCTCTCGCCGGGACTCACCACCTCGCCGCCTTTGTGGATATGCGGGATGTATTTCGCTTCCTCTGCTGCGGCCCGGCCCGTGGCGTTATCGTAGCCCCCATCCAGCGACAGGTTCTGCGGCTCCTCCGCCGTCGGCTCGGGCCGCTCGACCACGATGGCCTCGATCGTCTGGCGCAGCATCCGCCGCTCCAACACGTTGGCCCCGGCGATCACCGCCCCCAACGGCCCGCCGTCGCCATCGACCAGCACGGACTTCTTGGTGCCCATCTTGCCGCGGTCCGTGGGATTCTTGCCCGTCTTTTTCCCCCCCGAACCGGGCCTTGCCCAGCGCCGCGTCGGCGCTCTGCCACTGCCAATCGACGGCACCCAACTCGTCGCACTCCGCGACGAGGGCCGCCCCGATGCGTTCCATGACCCCGCCTCGACACCACCGCTGGAACCAATCATGGACGGTGCTCTTGGGGCCGAACTGGCGGGGGAGTTGTTCCCACTGGCAGCCGGTACGCATCCGGAAGATGATCCCATCGAGGGCGGCGCGCCAATCGGCCGTCCGCCGCCCGGTCGGCTTCCTGGGCCAGAACTCCAGGAGGATGGGGAGGATCTTCTCCCAGAGGGCATCGGGGACCTCCCAGATGGTTCCCAACGGCTTGAACTTCGCCTTCCGACGCGGCTTGCGCTTGGTCTTGGTCATGCCGGGACCCTCCTTTCGGTTACGTCCTCTCAGAACGTAACTCGAGCAGGTTCCAGGCCGTTCAGACGGTTCTCGGATAGTTTCTAAGCCGAGCTGCTCGGCAAGCGCGACAATGATGCCCTCAGGCCCGCGGATGTAGGCTAGTCGGTAGGTGTTCTCGTACTGCATTTCGCCAATGAGCTCGGCCCCGTGGGCGCGCATGCGCGCTACGACAGTGTCGAGACAATCGACGGCGAACATGACGCGACGGAATCCCAGCGTGTTCACCGGCGCGTTCACGGGCCCAAAGCGGATTGCGTCGGGCGTGTGGAACTTGTCTAGCTCAATGCCCTGCCCGTCGGGAGTCCGCATCATCGCGACGGTG
>DASRSJ010000029.1:0-3815 GCA_035656555.1 Opitutaceae bacterium | reverse complement strand
ACGGAGTTGATGTCGCGGTCCAGGCGCAGCACGAGGTCGTCGCTCGTGAAGTCATTGTTCTGCCTCTGGTTCGAGGTGTAAGAGCCCGAACCCGTCACGGACCAGGCCCACTGGTCCTGCGCACCTTGTCCCGAGATCGTGCCCTGGACGGTCCCGAAGCTTCCCGCCTCGAGCGAGAAGTCATCGGTCGGTGCCCCCGCGCCCTTCTGGGCCTGGATGGAGATCACGCCACCGACGGCCTCACTGCCATAGAGGGTGCTCTGCGGTCCGCGGGCGATCTCGATGGAGTCTGTCGCGCCGAGGCGTGCACCACCGAGGAACACCGCATAGTCGGTGTTGGCGTCGTTGAGGCGGATGCCGTCGACCATGAACAAGGTCTGGTCCGAGTTGGCCCCGCGGGTGAAGATGGAGATGTTCGAGCCCTGGGCGCCGTTGGCGAACATCGGGGTTCCGGGGATGCCACCGAGGGCGCCGGCTAAGGTGTCGATTTGCTGGCGCGACAGGTCGTCGGAGCTGACCTGATCGACTGCGGATCCGAGGGTGCGGATGTCCGCGGGCGTGCGGGTCGCGATCACGACCACGGGCTCAAGCTGCGCGGTATCCGACTGCGCGAGGGCGGTCCCGACCAGGATGGCCGCGGACAATACGGTGATGCATCGGGCAGCCCTTGGGCCGCGCGACAATGGGGAGTTCATACGGATGCTTTCTTCACTTTTGCGATGAAGTTGTCGGGGCCGGCGCGCGCAATCGCGCCGGTCGATGGAGACTTCCCCGGGGCAGGTATTCGGACTCCGCATGTGTTTCCTGTTCTGCCTTTTCGGCAGGACAGGCTTTACCTCGCCCCTCGCCTTCACCGGAATGAGAGTCCCGATTGGCTTTGCCCGCGCCGTCTGACGGCGCGGTGTGGGTCTGTGATGCGTTACCGCAGCGCAACTGTGGCCGGATTTCACGGCCTTCCCTGAATCCCGAAGACGGGTTAAAAAGAACGACGATCGACTCAATCGTTCAGGAAGGGTTAAATCCGCGCAAGCTCAATCATATTATTAAATACGTATTTATTGATATGTAAGTTGCCATGACTGCCAAATTGCATTGGATTCATGCGCTCACTGTACGTCACCATAACCCACCAAGAACATGGCCAATCCCGTTGAATCCAGCTCGTTTGCCGCACTAAGGCGGCTCTTCGACTCGAGGATCGCAATCCTCGACGGCGCCATGGGCACCATGATCCAGACGCACGGCCTGGAGGAGGCCGATTTCAGGGGCACACGCTTCCCCTCCCCGCCCAAGGACTTGAAGGGCAACAACGACCTCCTGTGCATCACCAAACCCGAGGTCATCGAGGGGATCCACGCGGACTACTACGCGGCGGGAGCCGACATCGTTGAGACCAACACCTTCAACTCGACCGTCATCTCGCAGGCGGACTACGAGATGGAGGCGATCGTGCCCGAGCTTAATTCCTCCGCTGTCGCCTGCGCGAAGCGCGCCGCCGTAAGGGCCGAGGCCGCCGATCCCGGCCGCCCGCGCTTCGTCGTCGGGGCCATCGGGCCGCTCAACCGCACGCTGTCGATGTCCCCCGACGTGAACAGGCCCGACTACCGCGCGGTCAGCTGGGACCAGGTCGTGAACGCCTACCTGGAGCAAATGCGCTCGCTCGCGAAGGCGGGCGCCGACGCCCTGCTGATCGAGACGATCTTCGACACACTCAATTCCAAGGCCGCTCTCTTCGCGACCGAGCTTCTCTTCGATGAAACCGGCATCCGCCTGCCGGTCATGATCTCAGTCACAATCACGGACGCCTCGGGCCGCACGCTCTCCGGCCAAACGATCAGCGCCTTCTACTCCAGCATCGCGCATGCGAAACCGTTCTCCGTCGGCATCAACTGCGCCTTGGGTGGACGCCAGATGAGGCCGTACGTCGAGGAGCTGGCCTCGATCGCGGAGTGCTATGTCACCTGCCATCCGAACGCGGGCCTGCCGAACGCCTTCGGCGCCTACGACGAGACGCCGGACGACATGGCCGCGGTCCTGAGCGACTTCGCCTCCAACGGCTGGCTCAACATGGTCGGCGGCTGCTGCGGCTCCACGCCCGCGCACATCGCCGCTATCGCCAAGGCCGTGAAGGCCTGTCCTCCCCGCAAGATACCCGCCCTGCCGACGGCCATGCGCCTGAGCGGCCTAGAACGCCTGGTCATCGCCTGACCCCTGGAAAGAAAGAGATGACACGCACACCCGGAGCCTCCGCCTCCCAATTTATCGTAGTTGGGGAACGCACGAACATCACGGGCTCCCCGAAGTTCGCCAAGGCCCTCAAGGCCGGCGACTGGGACGCGTGCCTGGCCATCGCCCGGCAACAGGTGGAAAGCGGCGCCAACGTGATCGACATCAACGTCGACGAGGCGCTGATCGAGGGCGAGCCGACGATGGTCAAGTTCCTGAACCTGATCGCTGCGGAGCCGGAGATCTGCCGGGTGCCGGTCATGATCGACTCCTCGAAGTGGACGGTGATCGAAGCGGGTTTAAAGTGCGTCCAGGGAAAGTGCATCGTCAACTCGATCTCCCTGAAGGACGGCGAGGCAGAGTTCCTGAGGCGTGCAAAGCTCGTCATGCGCTACGGCGCGGCGGCGGTCGTCATGGCGTTCGACGAGCAGGGCCAGGCCGCGACCCGGGACGAGAAGGTGCGCATCTGCACCCGCGCCTACAATCTGCTCACGAAGGAAATCGGGTTTCCTCCGGAGGACATCATCTTCGACCCGAACATCCTGACCGTCGCGACCGGCATCGAGGAGCACAACAACTACGCCGTCGATTTCTTCGAGGCCGCGAAGATCATCAAGGC
The DNA here is from genome assembly GCA_035656555.1 of Opitutaceae bacterium. Taxonomy (GTDB): domain Bacteria; phylum Verrucomicrobiota; class Verrucomicrobiia; order Opitutales; family Opitutaceae; genus Palsa-1447. The sequence goes on along the minus strand of DASRSJ010000029.1, from coordinate 970 downwards.
CACGCTGCCCTACGCGAAGATCTCCGGTGGCGTCTCGAATGTCTCGTTCTCCTTCCGCGGCAACAACCCCGTGAGAGAGGCGATCCATGCGGCCTTCCTCTACCACGCGATCGGCGCCGGCATGGACATGGGCATCGTGAACGCCGGAATGCTCGGCGTCTACGAGGAGATCCCCAAGGACCTCCTCGAGCGGGTCGAGGACGTGATCCTGAACCGCCGGCCGGACTCGACCGAGCGCCTAGTCACCATGGCCGACGAGCTCAAGACCTCGCAGGGCGGCGCCTCGAAGGTCGAGATCAAGGAGGACCTCGCCTGGCGCAATGCCTCGGTTGAGTCCCGCCTCTCGCACGCGCTCGTCAAGGGCATCGACACCTTCGTCGAGAAGGACACGGAGGAGGCCCGCTCAAACGTCGAGAAGTATCCCAGGCCGCTTAACATCATCGAGGGTCCTCTCATGGACGGCATGCGCGTCGTCGGCGATCTCTTCGGCGCGGGCAAGATGTTCCTGCCGCAGGTGGTGAAGTCGGCTCGCGTCATGAAGCGCTCCGTCGCCTACCTGACGCCGTTCATGGAGGAGGAGAAGCGCAGGTTCGTCGCCGCCGGTGGCGTGGCGCGCAGCCAGGGCCGCATCATCATGGCGACCGTGAAGGGCGACGTTCACGACATCGGCAAGAACATCGTCGGCGTCGTCCTCGCCTGTAACAACTACGAGGTCGTGGACCTCGGAGTCATGGTCGCCTGCGACAAGATCCTGGCCGCCGCCCTGGAGCACAAGGCGGACGTCATCGGGCTCTCGGGGCTCATCACGCCCTCCCTGGACGAGATGGTGCATGTCGCCAAGGAGATGAGGCGCACCGGCTGCACCGTCCCCCTCCTGATCGGCGGGGCGACGACCAGCGCCGCGCACACCGCGGTCAAGATCGCGCCCGAGTACGCCCACGGCGTCGTTCATGTCCTCGATGCCTCGAGG
>DASRSJ010000028.1:0-10261 GCA_035656555.1 Opitutaceae bacterium | reverse complement strand
CGAGATCTGGAAGCCGTGGTCGGCTATGTTGAGGGCGAGGTTCTGGCCCATGACCGCGAGGCCAACGAGCCCGATGTCGGAGAGAGGTTTAGCCATAGCGGCGCCAATGTCCCCGACCTGCGCGGGGAAACCAAGCTGTTTCTCTAAACTCTACTTCTTCGTCGGCTCCGGCGGGGCCGACTGCTTCGCGTCATAGGCCCCCGCGGACGGGAAGAAAGGGGCGATCTTGTTGATGAAGGGGGTCAGGAACTTGGGCTCGCTGCGGTTGTAAACCCAGTTGAACCAGATCAGTCCCATTGCGACGAAGGTGACGCCGCCCAGCACGAACTTATTTACGTTCAATACCTTCTGAACGACGATGAACACGATGATCACCGCCGCGACGGCGATCCCGACCTTGCCCCAGAAGGCGGGCGGGATTTTTTGGAGCTTCTCCAGGGTGGTGACCGCCAGGAAGGTGGAATTGATTGAGCCCATTTGGTTCGGCAATTTGTAACAATCGCCCAAAGAAGTGTCGAGCCGAAGCAAAATGGGGACTTCTACCCCCTTTTGACGGGGATTTTATGCCGGGGCGGGTCCCGCCGGCCCCGAGGGGGCGCAGTTGATCCATCCCGTGGACCCGTCGGAATAGTGCTCCTTCTTCCAGATCGGCACCCGCGCCTTCACCTGGTCGATGACGTAGCGGCTGGCCTCGAACGCCTCCGCACGGTGCTTGGAGGTAACCGCGACCCAAACGGCAAGATCACCCAGCACGAGCCTGCCTGTCCTGTGGACGCAGGCTATGCCCAGGACGGAGAACCTGGCCGCGGCCTCAGAGAGGATCCGTTCGCCCTCCTTCTGGGCGAGCGGGGCGTAGGCCTCATACTCAAGCGCCAGCACCGCCCTGCCCTCGTTCTGGGAGCGCACGCGGCCCTCGAACGTCACGCACGCCCCTGCGGCCGTGTCATCGAGCGCGGACAGGAGCGCGGTGGGAGTGATCTCGGAACTTGTGAGCTCGAACTTCATGTTGGCCTAGCCGCCGGCGACGGGCGGGAGGAATGCGAGCGCGTCGCCCGAGCGGATCTCGGACTCCCACGGACCAAACTCGTCGTTCAGCGCGACCCTGACATTGCCTGAGGGGAGCGTGAAGCGGTGGAGGCCGCGGAGTTCCTCATAGAGATCGCGGGCCGTCGCGGCGCTGGTCGACACCTGCTCCTCACCGAGGCCCCGCTGCTCGCGCAGGATGGCAAAATACCGCACGAGGACCGTCTTCTTCACGGCGCCTCGTAATCCTTCTTGCCGCCGGTCTTCTTCAGGAGGCGGATCTCGCGGATTACGATGCCGTGGGTGACGGCCTTGCCCATGTCGTAGAAGGCGAGCGCCGCGACGGCGGCGCCGGTCAGGGCCTCCATCTCGACACCGGTCTTCGCCTCCGCGCTCGCATGGCAGTGGAGCTCGACCTCGACCGAGCCGTCGCGCCTGGGCATGCCGACCTTCGCGGTCACCTTGCAGTCATCGAGCGGGATCGGGTGGCAGAGCGGAATCAGCTCGGCGGTCTTCTTTGCCCCCATGATGCCGGCCAGGGTAGCCACCTGCAGGACAGGTCCCTTCGGGATCAGGATCTCTCCCTCGGTCACCATGGCGGCAAGGGCCGGGGGAAGAACGACGACGGCGACGGCGTGGGCCGTCCGCTTGGTCACGCGCTTTGCCCCGACGTCCACCATCTGGGGCCGGCCGCCGGCACCGACATGAGAGAGGCTGTTCTTCTTCGCCATCAGGACGGCCAACATGGCACCAGGGATCCCGCATTCGCAACCCTGCGGTTGCCGTGACTACACCCAGGGCCGGTAGGGCGCGATGTAGCCCGCGGGAAATTCCGACACCGTGGCCGGGAGTTCCACAAAGCCGTCCGTCCCGACGAGCCCGGCGAAGTCGCCCGAGGAATTTACCGGTGCCGGTGTCGCCAGGAGCTCGGCCTTGGGCCCGCTGGAGAGGCTGACCGGCAAAAGACACGCAAGGCTGGGCTTGAAGACGACCGGCCCCGAAAGGGCGACGTGGGCCAAGGGCCTCGGCACGAGGCCCCCCGCGTGATCGAGCGCCGGCAGGACGTAACGGTGCAGGCAGGTGTAGGCCGACACGGGGTTTCCCGGGAGCGCGAAGACCGGCGTCTGTCTTCCGCTCAGCCCAAACCAGAACGGCTTGCCGGGACGCTGCGCGACGCCCTGGAAGATCTTTTTCACGCCCTGGCGGGCGAGTTCGGTCGGCAGGAAGTCAAACTTGCCCTTGGAGACGCCCCCGGTGATCAGGAGGACATCGTACTCGGCCAGGATGTGCCAGAGCATGTGCTCGATCTCATGGCGCACGTCCCGCATGTGGAAGCGGTCGGCCTTGGGATAGCCCGCAGCGATGAGCGCGGCCCGCAGCGCATGGTCGTTGCTGCGGCGTATCTGATGGGCCGCGACCATTCCGTCCACGTCGACCAGCTCGTCGCCCGTCGAGACGACGGCGACCCTCGGGGAATGCGTGACCGTGAGCGCGGGGTATCCGCAGGAAGCGGCCACGGCGATTTCCCGGCCGGTAAGCCTGACACCGGGGCGCACGATGACGTCCTTGGCCTTGTGGTCGGACCCGCGCCGGTGGACGTTTCGCCCCGGCTCGGCAGCGGCCTCGGGCGTCATCGTCATCCACTCGCCGTCCCGGTTCGCCTCCTCATAGGGAACCACGCAGTCCGCGCCCTCGGGAAGCACGGCGCCGGTCATGATCTCGATGCAGGCGTCCTCGCCGGCGCCGAGTGAGAAGGGCCGCATGCCCGCGGCCTGGGTGGCTATCACGTGGAATTTCCTCAGGCCCTTCGCGAAGACCGCGGAGCGGACTGCGAAGCCGTCCATCGTCACGCGGTCGAACGGGGGCAGGTCGCGGTCGGCGCGCAGCTCGGTCCGCAGGATGCGGCCGTGGGCCTCCGATATGGCGCAGTCCTCCCTGTGGAAAAGGGGGATCGCCTCGAAGATCAGGGCTTCGGCGCCGGCCGGGGTGAGCACGGTCCCGAGGCTAGGGGGAAATCACGCCTCGCGAAAATAACCATTTGGTGCTTTTTTGCGGATAATCATGGTTCCTGTGCGCGACACCCTAGGCAGGCCCGTAAGGGATCTTCGCATATCGGTGACGGACCGGTGCAACTTCCGGTGCCCCTACTGCATGCCGAGGGAGGCCTTCGGCCCGGGCCACCCTTTCCTCGAGGACAGCCGGCTCATGAAGGCCGGGGAGCTCGTGAGGATAGTCCGTGCCTTCGTGGCGCTCGGCGTCGAGAAGGTCCGCCTGACGGGCGGCGAGCCCCTGCTGCGGACCGACCTTCCGGCCATCATCTCCTCACTGAAGGAAATCGGGGTCAGGGACCTGTCCCTGACGACCAACGGATGGTTCCTGGAGAAGCAGGCGGGTGCGCTGCGCCATGCGGGCCTCGACCGCATCAACGTCTCCGTGGACTCGCTGGACGAGGCGACCGCGGGGAGGATGAATGGCCTGGGATTCAGCGTGGCGCGGGTACTAGCGGGGATCGACGCGGCGGCCGCCCTCGGCCTTCCCATCAAGGTGAACTGCGTCGTCCAGAAGGGCGTCAACGACGGCCAGATCCTGGCCCTCTGCGGCTACTTCAGGCAGCGGGGCCATGCGCTCCGCTTCATCGAGTTCATGGACGTCGGCAACACGAACCATTGGTCCCAGTCCCAGGTCGTGCCGTCGCGCGACATCGTCTCGCAGGTCTCCGCCGCATGGCCGCTTGAGCCCGTTGGGCCAGCCTACCGGGGCGAGGTCGCCTCGCGCTACCGTTACGCCGACGGCAAGGGCGAGATAGGGATCATCAGCTCGGTGACCGAGCCTTTCTGCAGCGACTGCACTCGCGCGCGGCTCTCCGCGGATGGAAAGCTCTTCACCTGCCTCTTCGCATCGACGGGGACCGATCTCCTGGGGCTCGTCCGCTCGGGCTCGAGCGACGGGGACATCTCAAAAAAAGTCGCCTCGGTCTGGGGTTCGCGGGCCGATCGCTACAGTGACGAGCGATCTGGGATCCCGGTGGGCCGGGAGAAGATCGAGATGAGCTACATCGGCGGCTGACGCCGCCGAATCTCAGGACTGGACCTTCTTCAGGATGGCGAGGAGGGCCGCAAAGTCCTCGTCGCGCGTCTGGCTCTCGATCACGTAGTCGAATTTCTTCGCCTCGCGAAGCTCCGCCTCGGCGGTCTCCATCCGGCGGGCGATCTCGGTCTCGTCGTCGTGGCCCCTCTCCCTCATGCGCGCCAGCAGTCGCTCGTGATCGACCACGATGAAGATGGTCGCCATCACGCGCTGCAGGAAGGGATTCTTGGCTGCGATGGCCCGCAGGCTTGCGACGCCTTGGACGTCGACGCTCATGACGAGCTTCTTGCCCAGGAGGATCGGCCCAAGGACGCTCGCGGCTAGCGTGCCGTAGCGGCGGTCGCCGTGCACCCAGGCCCATTCAAGGAACTCGCCGGCCTTCACCTTGGCGTCGAAGGCCTCGGGCGTGAAGAAGTGGTAGTGGACGCCGTGCTCTTCGCCCTTCCTGGGCGAGCGGGTGGTGCTGGTCACGACGCGGGTGAATCCCATGTCGGCGGCGACAAGCCGGTCGCAGAGGGTGCTCTTCCCGGATCCGGCGGGACCCGCAAGGACAAGGAGGACCGGGCCGCTCTCGCTGTCCCGCGCGGGCGTGGTCTTCATCGGAGCGCAAAGGCCGCGCAGCAGAGCACGACGCCGTAGGCGACAAAGATGCCGCCGAGGAGACGGGAGCGACCCGAGCGCGCGAAGAGCCAGTTGAAGAAGTCCCGAAGGCGCCAGGGCTGCGCGCCGAGGAAGATCGATATCGCGAGCGCCACGTAGACCAGGCTCACCATGAAAAGGCGCGCCGGGTGGTCATACTGCATGAACGCGGAGTCCAGGAACGGGGAGGCCCCGATAAGGACCAGTGCGCACACGCCGCGCACGCCGAGGAAGTCCGGCACGCTCTTGAAGGAAAGGATCGCGACGAGGGCGAAGCCGATAAAAAGCAGGTACTTGTACTCCCCGAAGTCGGCGTTCGAGAGATGAAGCACGTCGTAGAGGAACCAGGCAGCGGCGACGCTGAAGACCACGTAACCCAGGGAGATGGACCGTGGGAACGCCTTGATGGCCACCTTTACGCCCGACACGTCCAGGGCGAGCGGAAGCCCGACAAGAAGAAGGAGAATCCCGGGAAGCAGCGACGAGGTGAAGAGAGACATGTTCAGTTCCAGTTCAGAGTGACGCGGCGGGCTCGGGGGTTTGCAAGCCAGCGCCCGCGATAACGACGTCGCCGTAGAGGGTGCTGACGCTGGCGCGGGTTATCTCGACGGGGACCAGGGTCCCGACGAGGCGGCTCGACGCCTCGAATACCGTGGCCCTGTTCTGGCGGGTGCGACCCATGAAGCGCTCCCCCGTCTTGTCAGGTCCCTCGACCAAGACTTCCTGGATCGTCCCCACGAGGGACTGCGCCCTGCGCACGGAGTTCTCCTTGAGGTCCTCCAGCAGCACGCGGTTTCGCTCCTCGCGGACCTCCTCGGGCACCTGGTCCGGCATCGTGGCCGCGGGCGTGCCGGTCCGCACCGAGTACTTGAAGATGTACGCCATGTCGAAATCTGCGGTCCGGCAGAGCGAGCGGGTGGCCTCGAAGTCCTCGTCCGTCTCGCCCGGGAAGCCGACGATGATGTCGGTCGAGAAGGCCATCGTGGGCCTCGCGGCGCGGAGTGAGGCCACGATCTCGAGATAGCGCTCGCCCGAGTACGGCCGCTTCATGGCTTTCAGGATCCGGTCGCTGCCGGACTGGAGCGGCATATGGACATAGTCGCCGAGCTTCGGCATGCGCGAGAAGGCGTCGGCCAGGTCCTGGCGATACCCGCGCGGATGCGGCGACGTGAACCGGATGCGGTCAAGGCCCGGGATCGCGTTCACGCGCTCAAGGAGCTGGACAAAGGGTGATATGCCGCCGGTGTGGACGTAGTCGCGCCTGCCGTAGCTCGTCACGATCTGGCCGAGGAGCGTGATCTCGCGGGCGCCTCGCCCGACGAGCTCCTGGCACTCGCGAATGATGTCGTCCATCGGCCTCGAGCGCTCGTCGCCTCGGGTCGTCGGCACAATACAGAAGGCGCAGTCCATGTTGCAGCCCTGCTGGATCGAGACGAAGGCGGTCACCTTCTGCTCCGGGTCTTCCTGGTGGTCGCGGATCGTGTTCTGGGATCCAGCCTCCTCCTCCGTGTCGATGATGGTCTCCGCGATCGGCGCACCCGACTCGCGGGCCGCGCGCAGGTTGTCCAGGTAGTCGGGGACCCGGTGGAACTTCTGCGTCCCCACGATCAGGTCCACGTCGGGAAGGCGGTCGAGGAGCTCGGCCCCGCGGTTCTGCGCCATGCAGCCGAGTATCCCCAGGACGAAGTCGGGATTGTGCTTCTTCTTGGAAAGCAGGTAACCCGCCTTGCCGATCGCCTTTTGCTCCGCCGCGTCGCGGACGCTGCAGGTGTTAAGGAGCAGAACGTCGCACTCGTCCTCGTTCGGGACGATCCGGTACCCGCGGGCGCAAAGCATCGCAGCGACGGCGTCGCTGTCGCGCTCGTTCATCTGGCACCCGTAGGTCTTGATGTGGACCCGATTCATTGCGAGGGATCACCTAATCCGCTCTGAAAACCGGGGTCAAACGGGGAATTGGCTACATGGGACGAATGGCTATTTCGGCTGACAGGCGGCAGTCCTTAGGCACTCCGGTGGAAGCCGATAGGATGCCTCGCGGCCCTATTCGGTCCTGAGGGCCACAAGCGGGCTCACCCGCGTCGTGCGCCGCGCGGGAAACCAACAGGCCACCACGGCCACCACGAAGAGGATTACCGTGACGCCGGCGACCATGAGCGGATTTTTTCCAGGAAGGACAGGGATCATTCGCGCGAGGATGGTCGTCATGAAATAGGCGGCCACGAGACCAATGCCTGCGCCGATCAGTGCCAGCTGGATGCCATTCCTGAGGAAGAGCCAGATCAGGCCTCCGGATTGCGCCCCAAGCGCCATGCGGATCCCGATCTCCTTGGTCCTCTCCGTCGCCAGGTTCGCCACAACGCCGTAGATCCCGATGGCGGATAGCAACAGACCGAGGCTAGCGATCTGCACCAGAAGCTTTCTCAGGAAATTAAAGTAGGAGAGCTGCCCATCCATGGCCTCCTCGGACGTGTACATCGCGCTCACGGCGATGTCCGGGACCATGAGGCTGATCGCCTTGCGGATGGGCTCCTTGTAGGCTTCCGATGGGCCCGAGGTTCGCACGTTGAACATCATGAAACGGTGGCTGTTCTGGGCCCACGGCGTCAGGAACTTCAGCTTGTTGCCGGTCGGGTCGTAGAATTCACCCGCGCCCTCGAAGTCACGGACGACGCCCACGACCTCAATCCATTCCGGCTTCGTGAGGTCCCCAGCCGCGAGGCGCTTGCCGATCGGGTTTTCTCCGGGCCAGCATTTCTTGGCCAAGGCCTCGTTCACGATCGCGACCTTGGGGGCGCCGGGACGGTCGGAACTGCGGAATTCCCGACCTTGGAGGAGGTGCAGCCCGTAGACCGTGAAATAGTTGGGACCTATGGCTGCGTATCCGGCGTAGGACTCCTTTCCCTTCTCGGGAATTGCCTGGCCTTCCACCAGGTAGGCCTGCGGCGCGTAGCCACCTATGGGCGAACCGTGGGACATCGCCACCGACACGAGGCCGGGCAACTGGGAAAGGTTGGACTGGAGTTTCTCCCCAAACGCGAGCGAGCGCGGATCCATCTGCTCGCCGTAATGGTCGTGGTCCAGCTCGATCATGCCCACGATCTCATGCGTGGTGTCCCAACCGAGGTTTCGATGGGTGAGCCGGAATATGCCGCTCACGAAATATCCCGCGCCGGAGAGCAGCGTGAGCGCCATCGCGAGCTCGATGACGACGAGGCTCTGGCGGAGCCAGTGCCTCGAGCGATCCGAGGTCGATCCGCGCGAGCCGGCCTTGAGCGATGCGCTGACGTCGGCACGCGAAGCCATCCAGGCGGGCACGGTCCCAAAGAAGGCCCCCGTGACTAGCGAGGCCGCGAAGGTGAACGCGATCACCCGCACGTTGAGGGGCATGTCGATGTCGAAGTAGTGCCCGACGTAGGCGTTGCTCCACTTTGCGACGAGGATGCCGAGCGCTCCGCCGGCCGCGGAAAGTATGATGCTCTCAAGGAGAAGCATGCCCACCAGCTGTGAGCGCGAGCAGCCGAGGGCGAGGCGGATGCCGATCTCCTGCGAGCGCCGCGTCGTGCGCACGAGCTGGAGGTTGGCGAGGTTCACGCAAGCGATCAGGAGCACCAGGCCCGAGAGCGCCATCGTCATCCAGGTTATCTGCGTTCCCATGTCCCCCATGTCCGTCGTCGGGAAGCGGTCCACCCGGAAGGTGCGGTCCGAGTTGGTCTTCGCGTGGTCCTTCGCGAAGCGCGCGGCAAGCACCGCCATCTCGGCCTGGGCCTTCTCAAGCGTGACCTCGGGCTTCATCCGCGCCACGACGGTATACCAACCCGACCCGCGCAAATCGCGGTTCAGGCGCATCGGGTTCAGCATGAAGAACGCCGTGCGTGTGTCGAAGAGCTCCTGGTCATCGACCGACGGCGGCATGACACCGATGATCGTGAAGACCTTGCTGTCCAGCTTCACCGTCTTGCCAACCATGTTGGGATCGGCGGCGTAGTGGCTCCTCCAGTAGGCGTTGCTCAGGAGTGCGACCGAATCGAAGCGCGCCTCTTCGTCCGAGGTGGGAAGGCGGCCCAGCATCGGGTCCACCCCGAGGACGGTGAACAGGTTCCGGGTCATCCCGACCGAGCCCACCCTGACGGCCGGCTGGCCCGGCTCGGCGAAGCTCACGGTTCCTCCCGGAATGTACGCCGCCATCCCCGTGAAGACGGTGTTCTGTTCCTGCTCGTCAAAGAAGTCGCCGGGAGCATGGCCAGCATACTTCGTTTGCGGAACCACGGCCCAGATCTGAACCAGGTGCGCCGGGTCCCGATAAGGCAGGGACTGAAGCAGCAGCCGGTTAAGGACCGTGAAGGCCGTCGTGTTGACGCCGATCCCGAGAGCGAGCGTCAAGAGCGCGAAGAGCGTGAACCCCGGGCTCTTCACAAGTTGCCGAACAGCAAATCGGATGTTGGCGATCATGCGCGGGGGGTCCCGGCATCAAGAGACCGTTCGTCACCGGATGCAATCCAGCGATGACCCCCAATTAGAAACGCTGTAAAGCCGGAGCCCCTATTCCGCCCGCAGGGCAATGATAGGGTCAATCCGCGTGGTCCGCCGCGCCGGTATCCAGCAGGCCACCAAGGCCACCATCACCAACAGGACAGCAACGGCGCCGACCATCCACGGGTCCTTTCCAGGGAGCGCCGGAACAAGGCGCCCCAAGACGGTGATCAGGAAATAGGACGCAACGAGCCCTGCGGCCGCGCCTATGCCCGCAAGCCGGATGCCGTTCTTTAGGAAGAGCCAGACGAGGGCTGTGGGACGCGCGCCGAGAGCCATGCGAATGCCAATCTCCCTCGTGCGTTCCGATGCAAGGTTTGCGACAACCCCGTAGATGCCGACGGCAGCCAGAAGCAGCCCCAGGCAGGAAATCTGGACAAGCAGCTTCCTCAGGAAACTGTAGAAGCCCAGCTGGTCGGCCAGTTCCTGCTCGACGGTGACAAGCTCACTCACCGCGAGGTCGGGTGCCATCTGGGAAATCGCCTTGCGAACGGGCTCCAGATAGGTGTCTGACGCACCTGCAGTTCGCAGGCTAAAGGAGATGAAGCGGTGGTTGTTCTGCGCCCAGGGCACCAGGAATTTCAGCTTCCCGGAGTTCGGGAAGTAGAAACCGGCGCCCGCCTCGAAATCGCTCATGACGCCGACGACCTCGGCCCATTCCGGTTTTGCAAGGTCTCCGCTCGCGATCCGCTTGCCGAGCGGGCTCTCGCCCGGCCACCACTTCCGCGCCATCGCCTCATTGATGATGACGACCTTGGGTGAACCGGGCCTATCGGAGGACAGGAAATCCCGGCCCTGGGTAAGGTGAAGGCCGAACACCTTCAGGAAGCCCGGGCTGGCAGGGGTCCACCCCGCGTAGAGTTCCTTTCCCGGCTCGGGCGCGGGCTGCCCTTCAACCCGGTATGCGGCGGCCCTGAGATCGCCGGCCGGGGTGTCCTGCGACAAGGCAACGGCCTCCACCCCCGGAATCTCGGCAAGCTTC
>DASRSJ010000027.1:0-7158 GCA_035656555.1 Opitutaceae bacterium | reverse complement strand
AGTCGAGGACCATGCCCTTCGGGAGCTTCTCCTTGGCGACCTTCTCCATGATGGCCTCGGCCTGTCCGGAGCTGTAGCCGGCGGCGGCGCCTCCGTTGATGTCCGCCGCGGGATAGCCGTTGTATCTCATGACGCGGTCGGCTCCGTAGGTCTCGCGCACCTTGATGAGCGCCCCCAGGGGGACGAGTCCGCCCTGGATGTTGCGGGTCTTCAGGCGGGCGATGTCCTCGGCGTGCTCACGGAACTGCGCGTCAGCCTGGGCGACCACCTGATAGGTGCGCCCGAACCGGTTGAAGTCATTGATGTAGAGTGAGCCGAGGTTTATCTGCATCGTCTCGAAGACGTTTGCCAGGGGAACGCCCATCTCCTTCGCCTTCACCCGGTCGACGTCCGCGTCCAACTGGGGGGTGTCGATTGTGAAGCTCGTGAAGATTCCCGCGAGCCCCGGCGTCTGGTTGGCGGAGTTCACGAGGTCCTGGCTCGCGTTGAAGAGCGCATCAAGGCCGTTGTCGCCGCGGTCCTCGACGTAGAGCTTGAAGCCGCCGATCGTGCCCAGGCCCTGGACGGGCGGGGGAGGGAAGATGGCGATGTAGGCATCCTGGATGCCGCCGAATTCACCCTGGAGCTGGCCTGCGATCGCGGGACCCGAGAGATCGGGTGTCTTGCGCTCCTCGAAGGGCTTGAGCGTCACGAAGAGGATGCCGCTGTTCGGCGAGTTGGTGAAGCCGTTGATGGAAAGGCCGGGGAACTCGACCGCGCTCTCGACGCCCGGGTGCTTCAGCGCGATGTCGGTCATCCTGCGGATGACGGAGTCGGTCCTGTCGAGGGAGGCCGCGCCGGGGAGCTGGGCGAAGGCGACGAGGTACTGCTTGTCCTGGATCGGAACAAAGCCGGTCGGTATCTTCTGGAAGAGGACGCCAGTCGAGGCGAGGAGGCCCGCGTACACGAGGACCGCCACCAGCGAGACGCGGATCAGGCGGGCGACGCCGTTGGAGTACTTGTGGGAAGCCCACTCGAAGAAGCGATTGAACGGCCTGAAGATCCAGCCGAAGGCGCGGTCCATGCCGCGCGTCAGGGCATCCTTGGGCTCACTGTGGCCCTTCAGGAGAAGGGCGGATAGCGCCGGCGAGAGGGTGAGGGAGTTGAAGGCCGAGATCACGGTCGAGATGGCGATCGTGATCGCGAACTGCTTGTAGAACTGCCCTGTGAGGCCAGTGATGAAGGCCGTCGGGATGAAGACGCTCGTCAGCACGAGGGCCGTGGCAACGATCGGCCCGGTCACCTCTTTCATGGCCTGGCTCGTTGCGGCAAGCGGCGTCTTCCCAAGGGAGATGTTTCGCTCCACGTTCTCGACGACGACAATCGCGTCGTCGACCACGATGCCGATCGCGAGCACGAGTCCGAAGAGGGAGAGCGCGTTGATCGAGAAGCCCAGGGCGTTCATGACCGCGAAGGTTCCCACGAGCGAGACCGGGACAGCGGCCAGCGGGATGATGGAGGCCCTCCAGGTCTGCAGGAAGAGGATGACCACCAGCACCACGAGGAGGATCGCTTCCAGGAGGGTGTGCACGACGGCCTCGATGGAGTGCCGCACGAAGATCGTCGGGTCATAGACGATATCGTAGTCGAGCCCGTCCGGGAAATTCTTCTTCAGCTCCTTCATGGTCGCTCGGACCGCGTTGGAGGTCGCGATGGCGTTGGAGCCCGGGAGCTGGAGGATCGGCAGCGCCACCGCTGGCTTGTTGTTCAGGAGCGAACGCAGAGCGTAGTCGGAGGCGCCGAGCTCGATCCTGGCGACGTCGCTTAGCTGGACGCGCTCACCGTTCGGCCCGGTCTTGACGACGATGGCGCCGAACTCCTCCTCGCTCGAGAGGCGGCCCTTCGTGTTGATGAGGAGCTCGGTGTCGACCGAGTGGGAGCCAGGCTGCTTGCCGACTGAGCCCGCCGCGACCTGGACATTCTGCTCGCGGATGGCGGCCACGACCTCCGAGGCCGTGAGGCCCTTGGCGGCGACCTTGTTCGGATTCAGCCAGACGCGCATCGCGTAGTCGCCGGAGCCGTAGATCGGCACCTCGCCGACTCCCGGCAGGCGGGCAAGGCTGTCCCTGACCTGGAGCGTAGCGTAGTTGCGCACGTAGATGTCGTCGTAACGCTTGTTGGGCGAATAGAGGTGGACCACCATCAGGAGGTCGGGCGAGGACTTGGCGGTCACGACGCCGATCCTGCGCACCTCCTCGGGCAGCTTGGCCTCGACCTGCGCGACGCGGTTCTGCACCTGCACCTGGGCCGTGTCCAGGTTCGTGCCGAGCTTGAAGGTGACTGTGAGCGTCATGACGCCGTCGCTCGTCGCCTGGGAGAACATGTAGAGCATGTTCTCGACGCCGTTGATCGACTGCTCGAGGGGCGCCGCGACGGTCTCCGAGATGGTCTTCGGGTTCGCTCCCGGGTAGGAGGCGCGCACGACAACCGTCGGCGGCGCGACCTCAGGGTACTCGCTGACCGGCATGCGGGTCAGCGAGATGGCGCCCACGAGGAAGATGATGGTCGAGATGACCGCTGCGAAGATCGGGCGCTTGATGAAGAAATCTGAGATGTTCATGGGAGAATTTGGGCAATGCGGTGGCTGGAGGGACCGGTACGCGGCCCATATTGGATTCTGGAATTGGCGGGACTTAGCGGACGGCCACGGCGTTGGCAATGGGCAGCGCGGCCACCTCGACATCAGGGTCCACGGGCATGCCCGGGCGCACCCTCTGCAGGCCGTTCACGATAACGAGGTCGCCCTGCTTCAGGCCGTCCTTGATGACGCGCTTACCCTCGACCGTCTCGCCGAGCGTCACGGTGCGGTAGCTGGCGACCTTGTCGGAGCCGACGACGAGCACGAACTTCTGGCCCTGGTCGGTCTCGACCGCGCGCTCGCTGATCAGGAGCGTGGGCTCCGGGGCGCTGACCGGCACACGCACGCGGGCGTAGAGGCCGGGGATGAGTGAACCGTCCGCGTTCGGGAACACCATCCGAAGTGTTAGGGAGCCGGTGGACGGGTTAAGGCGGTTGTCGCTCGACTCGATGAAGCCGTGGCGGGGGAAGCCGGTCTCGTCGGCGAGCTCGAGCTCGACGGGGATACGGGCGTTCGAGGGGTTGCCGCGGGCGAGCCGGCTGAACCTGAGGAACGTGGACTCGTCCATGTCGGCATAGACGTAGGCATCGCCGACGGAGACGATGGTCGTAAGGAGCGTGGCGTCGCCGGGCTGGCCGGAGACCAGGTTGCCGGTCGTGACGAGCGCACGGGCGATCCGGCCTGTGATCGGGGCGCGGACCTGGGTGTGCTCGAGGTCAAGGCGGGCGGTGGTGAGCTCCGCGGCGGCCTCGGCCGACTTGGCGCGGCGCGACTCGGCCTCCTCGATCGAGATCGCGTGGACCGCGAGGAGCTCGTCGGCGCGCTTGGCCTCGTGCGAGGCGACGTCCGAGCGGGCGCTCGCAAGGTCGAACTGCGCCTGGTACCAGCGCGGGTCGATGCTGAAGAGAAGATCTCCCTTCCTGACGATCTGGCCGGACTGGAAGTTGACGGCGTCCAAGTGGCCGGAGACGCGGGCGCGAAGCTCGACAGTCTCCAGGGCGTCAACGTGTCCCGTGATTTCGTCGGTATCGGCTAGGAGCCTCTGCTCCACGGCGGCGACGGTCACCTTTGCCGCGGCCGGGGCTGCGGCGGGAGCATCGGAGGCGGCGCGGGCCGTGGTGTGCAGCGCGGCCGTGGCCACGAGGCCCGCGACAACGGCGGCGGCTGCGACAGACACGGCAAGGCGCGAGCGACTCTTGGTATTCTTGGAACGATCGGAAATGGTCTGATTCATCTGGTGAAAGATCTGAGTGTGAAAGGGGAGCGCTCCTTAGTTGGAGGAGCTGTCGAACGCGGTGACGACGACGATGCCTGCGAGAATGATGGTGGCTGTGATCATGGTGATGTCCTTTTCTTTGGTGTTAAATTGGGTGCGAGTGGGATCACTCGTGGATGCGCGAGAGCGGCAGGCTCAGGCGGTCGAGAAGCCCCGGTGTCCAGAGCGAGCCATGCTCGCGCTCGAACTGGGCCTCGTGCTCCTCGCGGCTGAGGCGCGAGGTGGAGGCTTGGGCGTGGGTGCGAAGGACGCGCTTGGCGGGAGCCGCCGTGTGCGCTGTCGCGAACTGTGCGAAGTAGGTGGGGGGATCGAGATCGATGACCATGGCTGGAGAGAGTTGAGTAGTTGACTATTTAGCTAGTTTTGAGAGTTAAAAAAACCGCACGACATGCGTGCGGACGCTTGGAAATCAGTGTTGGGCCACGAGTTGCGGAACGCCCTTGGATTTCACCCTGAGAAGACCGAAGGCCATGTCGGGAAGCCTACGGAGGATCTCCGGGTCGTTCATAATTCGGGCC
The DNA here is from genome assembly GCA_035656555.1 of Opitutaceae bacterium. Classification (GTDB taxonomy): domain Bacteria; phylum Verrucomicrobiota; class Verrucomicrobiia; order Opitutales; family Opitutaceae; genus Palsa-1447. The sequence goes on along the minus strand of DASRSJ010000027.1, from coordinate 2,747 downwards.
TGGCTGATGAGACCCTGAAGCAGACCGAGAAGGGCGAGGGCCTCCTGCGTCGGATCGCAGGGCTCGATGACGCCCTGGGCAACCGCATCACGGATGGACGACTCGTAATACTTGAGCTTCTTCGCCATCATCGCCCTGACGGCGCCGGCGACATCGACCTCCTGGGTGCTGACTTCGGAGCCGACCGAGCAGACCGCGCAACCGAGCACCTTGCCGTACTTCTTCTTCGTCTCGAGCTGCGACTGGTAGATGGTGTCGAAGTAGCCCGTGAAGCGGGCGAGCGGGTCGATGGAAGAGGAGAAGGCCCGGTCCAGGTTCGGCTGCCACTCGTCGGTCCAGAGCTTCTCGAGGGCCGCGACGGCCAGCTCGGCCTTGGACTTGAAGAAATAGTAGAAGCTTCCCTTTTTGACGTCGGCGCGCTGGCAGATGTCGTCGATCGTCACGGAGCCGTAGCTCTCCTCCCACATGAGGTCGAGGGCGGCTTGCTTGAGCCTTTGGTCCGCGTCTGAGGTTCTTCCCATGGGTCCAATTAATAGTTGACTGTTTATCTAGTGCAAGCGTTTTTTCGAATTCCCTTCGAGGTTCGCTTCAATCCTAGGGAGAAGGTCCAGCCAAATTGAAGTCTTAGGCAGTTGACGGTAAGCAGGATGGGTAATTCAAAATTGATCCTAGGGGATCGGAAAACAATTTGCGGAATTTTTTAGAGCCTGCGAAAGCAGAGTGCCGGATTTATCCCTTCTTGCCCATATCCGACGACGAGGGCTTTCTGATTCCAACCTCACAAACCCCATGGCCGACTCCATCTCAGTCCAGTTCATCGACGAAGTTGCCCGCCTCTTTCCCTCCTACGTGACCAATCCCCTGGACACCCAGTGGAATCACGGGAACGCGGCCGTCGTCGTCATCGAGCCGGACGGCACGTTTCACGGGAAGATCTTCGGCGACAACAAGGAGATCTGCCAGAAGTGCTACCAAGTTGGGATGAGGAAGGTCCTTCAGGTGTGGCGCACCGGCCACTACACGGGCAAGTTCGAGGAGCAGGTCTACGCCGGGAAGCTGGATGAAAACCAATTTGGCGTGCAGCGCCCGGATTTCATCGGATGGGAGGGCGGAGTGCCGCTCCAGGCCGCGGACGGAAGGCCCGTCGCCGCGGCGTTCTCCGGATTCCGCGGGATCATCGACATCGAGATCCTCGAGAAGGCTGCGGTGAATGTCGGCCTGCGCCTGAAGAAATCCTAGAGGAAGAGGAGCGTCAGGTCGGAGTCCGAGCGCGACCGCTGCGCGGTCAGTTCGCGCAAGAACGCGAGCAGGTCCTCGTACTCCTTGCGGCGCTTAGGGGTTTCCTTCCTTGCGGGTGGAAGAACGGCAGGCCGCAGATTCGTGATCAGGAGCGTGGCCTCGCGGAAAGGTGCCAGCTGCTTGAGCCCCGCCATCACCTCCGCGCGCGCGAAGAGTTGTGTTCCTGAGTGGAGCGTCCTTGCGGCGTCCCAGTGGAAGAAGCCGTGGCGCGGCATCTTGGAGTGGAGCTTTCCCAGGAGCTTCGCCGCGGCCTCGTTGAAGGCCTCCGAGTAGGTGTCCGCCATCGTGGGGTCGGCCTTGGCCAGCGCCTCCAGGTCCGAGAGCGTGAACGCGATCGCCGCCTTGATCTGCTTCGCGAGGAAGAGGTCCTTGCCCGTCAGGTGGGCGAAGAGCGCGTTGATGTAGTGCAGGCGACGCAGCTCGTCGCGGTCCCTCGTCATTTCTTGGGCTTCGCCAGGGCGCCGATCTCGCTCACGAATTCCGACACGTCCCTGAATTCCTTGTAGACGCTCGCGTAGCGCACGTACGCCACCTGGTCCACCGTCCTCAGGCGCTGCATGACGCCCTCGCCGATCGCCTTGGAGGGGATTTCGTTCTCGAAGCGCGCCTCGATGGCGTCGATCACGTCCTCGACCAGCATCGTGATCTGCTCGATGTCGACCGGGCGCTTGTGGCAGGCGGCCCTGACGGCGTGCACCAGCTTCTCTCGGTCAAAGTCCTCGCGGCGGCCGTCGCGCTTGATGACGACCATGCCGTCCAGGACCAGCACCTCCGTCGTCGTGAAGCGGAAGCCGCATTCGAGGCACTCGCGGCGGCGACGGATCGTGTTTCCCTCCTTGCTGATTCGGGAGTCGATCACCTTGTCCTCTATGGAAGTGCACTTGGGGCAGCGCATGGGCGGCTTGGTATTAAGGGGGTTTAGTTAAGCTCGAGGAAGTTCTGGAGGATCCTCATGCCGCCGTCGGTCGCGATCGACTCGGGGTGGAATTGGACGCCCCAGATGGGGAGGGTCTTGTGGCGCAGTCCCATGACCTCGCCCTCGGCGGTCTCGGCCGTGATCTCCAGATCCTTGGGGAAAGTGGAGCGCTCTACGAGGAGCGAATGATAGCGCGTGGCGGCGAAGCCCTGGGGCATTCCCTTGAACACATCCGTGTCCCTGTGGGTGATGGGGGAGGTCTTGCCGTGCATGAGGCGAGAGGCCCGCACTACGTTGCCGCCAAAATAGTCGCCAACCGCCTGGTGGCCGAGGCACACACCGAAGATCGGCTTCCGGCCCTTGAAGGCGTCGATCATGCGGAGAGTCACGCCGGCTTCCTTCGGCGAGCAGGGCCCTGGGGACAGGAGCACGCGGTCCGGGTTGAGGGCCAGGGCCTCCTTCACCGTGATCTCGTTGTTCCTGAATACCCTCTGCTCCACGCCCATTTGACCGAAGTACTGGACGAGGTTGT
>DASRSJ010000026.1:0-2281 GCA_035656555.1 Opitutaceae bacterium | reverse complement strand
TTTTTTTTGTCCAGAATTCCAAGCTCATGAACGGTCCATCGCTCGCCCCCGTCCTGAAGGATAGGAGGCTCTGGTTGTTCGCCGGGATCTCCGTGCTCTCCGCGGCCCTCGGGTTCAAGCTGATCCCCGACAGCAAGGCGCTCGATATCGTGGAGAACAGCGCGTACTGGTTCGTCCTGGCCGCCTTCGTCCTCTTCGTGAGGGCGCTTTGGCGGGCTTACGGCGAGGATCTGCGGAGGGTGCAAAGGGCGGGATTTGGCGCCTTCGACTGGGCCAGCCTCGTGGTGGTCGGCTTGGGCGGCCTGATTCTCATCGTCCACGAGTCCTTCGGCTTCAAGATCATCATGGACGAGGTGATGCTGGTCGGCACCTCGATGAGCATGCACTTCTCGAGGACGGTCTCCACGCCCTTCCGGGGCAGCGACATCCAGGGCGCCTACGTGATCATCCAGGGTGTGATGGACAAGAGGCAGCTCTTCTTCCCCTTCCTTGTGTCGATCCTCCACGACATCACGGGATACCGGCCGTCGAACGCCTTTGTCCTGAACGGGATCCTGATCTTCGTCTTCCTGGCCCTGGTCAACTCGGCGGGGCGCAAGCTTGCCGGCCGCACGGCCGGATGGCTCGGGGTCGCCCTCTTCGCGGGCCTGCCTCTCCTGGCCCAGAACGCCACGGGGGCCGGCGCCGAGCTTCTCAACATCCTCATGATCCTGGCGACGCTGCTTCTCGGGGCGCGCTTCATCGAGCGGCAGGACGAGGTGTCGCTCGCGGCCTTCTGCTACTCGGCGATGCTGATGACCCAGGTCCGGTACGAATCGGGCATATTCCTGCTGCCCGTGGCCCTGATCGCGGTGTGGGTGTGGTACCGGAAGGGAAGGGTAATCCTGCCGTGGTCCGTGGTGGCGATACCGCCCCTCATGATCCACTGCGCGCTCCACAACCGGATCTTCGACATCAGGGCCTCGGCCTGGCAGATGCAGAGCAAGCCCGGCTTCACTAAGCCGTTCTCGCCCGAATACGTGCCCTCGAACGTCGCGCACGCCCTCGGGTTCTTCTTCGGGAAGCCGACGGACCAGCCCAACTCCTACGTGCTCTCGGCCCTGGGGTGCATAGCGCTCTTTTTCTTCATCCTTCTGGCGGTGAAGAAGGTGAGGACGCTGGCCTCGGAAACCCCGGCCTCGGCCGCGCTCATCTTCTTCTCGGTCGGCTTCGCGGTGCAGCTCGGCCTGATGATGTGCTATTTCTGGGGACAGTTCGATGACGCGATCATCCGTCGCCTGAGCCTGCCGACCCATCTCTGGATGGTGCTGGCGGTCCTTGCGGTCCTGACCGAGTTCCCGAAACCCGCAGTCGTTCGAACGCTCCTGGGAGCCGCGGTCCTCGGCCTGCTGGCGCAGGGTGTTCCTTCGATGGCGGCCCACGCCTACAACCAGGAGTACCTGGCGGGCCTGGAGACGGAGTGGCGCAGGCAGTTCATTTTGGAGCAGCCGCTCAACGACTACCTGGCGATCGACAACGACTCGATCCTCTGGGTCGCGCACCGCGTGACGGCGACGACGATCCAGGCGGCCAGGGACCGTAAGGCAGACCTCTCTTTCTTCATCCGCACGCACACCTTCTCCAACATCTTCGTCTTCCAGCGCTACACCATCGACCCGCAGACGGGCAAGATGACGATACGCGACGGCGACGACCTGGGGCCCGACTTCGTCTTGGAGACCGTGCAGTCCGAGAGGCTCCTCACGCTGACGCAGACGAGGATAAGCCGGGTGGTCAGCATCAAGGATGGGGACAAGGTGGCCTCCATGCCGCTGCCGGACGTCGTGATCCCGAAGGACAGGGCGCTGATCGAGAAGGAGCGCGGCGTCTACCTCGAGAACTTCCTCAAGCGCCTCCCATGAGGCGCTTCCTGGCCCTCTTCGCGGACCGCACGGCGCGCTTGCGCGGGCTGCTCTTTGCGCTGAGCGGCGTGGCGGCGTACTACTTCGGATACCGGGCGTTCTCGTCCGTCACGGCGGGGCACCTGATCATCAATTGGGGCTACTACTATCTCCTCCTTGTATTCTCCCTGTTCGTCTACTTCGCCTGGCGGCTGGCCGACAGCCGCAGGGACGTCTGGAGGGGTTGGCTTAGGCGCCCGGGGGCGGCGGGACTCGCGATCCTGGGAGGCACGCTCTTCGCGGTCTGGGCGGACTCCTTCAAGCACAAGATCCTCTATGACGAGTACGTCATCCAGGGCACGGCGTACGAGATGCACGCGACAAAGCAGGTGAGCACGATC
>DASRSJ010000025.1:0-11909 GCA_035656555.1 Opitutaceae bacterium | reverse complement strand
GTTGGATGGTTTTTGCCTAAATCCCATCATGGTCTCCGCCAACACCGAACTGACCTATAACAGCAAGATCGAGGGTGAAGTCATCGTCTCGCGCGCTGATGCGGTGATCAACTGGATCCGCAGCAACTCGATGTGGCCGATGCCGATGGGCCTGGCCTGCTGCGCGATCGAGCTGATGGCGACCGCGGCCAGCCGATTCGACATCGCCCGCTTCGGCGCCGAGGTCATGCGCTTCTCGCCCAAGCAGTCGGACGTCATGATCGTCGCCGGAACGGTGACCTACAAGATGGCCTCCCCGCTGCGCCGCATCTACGACCAGATGTCCGACCCGAAGTGGGTCATCGCCATGGGTGCCTGTGCCAGCACTGGCGGCATGTACCGCAGCTACTCCGTTCTCCAGGGCGTCGACCGGATCGTGCCCGTGGACGTATATATCAGCGGGTGCCCGCCGAGGCCGGAGGCCCTGCTGGATGCGCTCATGAAACTGCAGGGCAAGGTGAAGCGGGAGCCGTCCGCGGGTAAACTTCTCTCGGCCTGATGCCCTCGGCACCGGACGCGATCGCAGCTCTCAAGGCCGGTTTTGGCGGCGTGAAGGACCGCGCGAGCCTGGATCACGCCTCGATCGGCGTGCCTGCGGCCGACCTCCTGGCGGTGCTCGGCGCCCTCAAGAAGGACCACGGCTTCGACATGCTGGCGGACGTCTCCGGCGTCGACTGGTCGCCCGGGGTATCGCCGAGGTTCTCGGTCGTCTACCACGTGTTCTCGACCACGGCCCACGACTACATCCGCGTCAGCGCCGACTGCCCGGACGACGCGAACCCGCAGGTGCCGAGCGCCGCCTCCATCTGGCCGGGCGCGGACTGGCACGAGAGGGAGGCATACGACATGTTCGGGATCACCTTCGCGGGGCACCCGGACATGCGCCGCATCCTCATGTGGGACGGCTATCCCTACTTCCCGCTGCGCAAGGATTTCCCCCTGGCGGGCATCGAGACGGAGCTTCCGGACTCCGAGGTGACGGCCGAGACCAAGGTCGGCGCAATCGCGGCGCCAATGGCGGGCGGCCCCTTCGTCGCCTCCTCAGGGGAGCTCAACCTCACGGACGCCGAGCCGCGCGCCAAGGACGAGAGCTGGTCGGAGCGCCGCCCCAAGCCCCAAGCCTGAACCCATGGCCGTCGAACATACATTTCCCGATTCAGCCGCCCGCAACGCCCAGGGCGAGTTCGAGACCGAGAAGATGTCCCTCTCCATGGGACCCTCGCATCCCTCGACCCACGGCGTCCTGCGCCTTCAGATGGAGCTCGACGGCGAGGTCGTGACGAAGGCAGACCCCGTCATCGGCTACCTGCACCGCGGCGACGAGAAGATCGCCGAGAACATGACCTACAACCAGTTCGTGCCCTACACGGACCGGCTGGACTACCTTGCGCCGCTTGCGAACAACATGGCGTACGCGATCGCCGTCGAGAAGCTGGCCAAGCTCGAGGTGCCCGCGCGCTGCCAGGCGATCCGCGTGATCACGGCCGAGATGGCCCGCATCTCCGCCCACCTCCTGGGACTCGGGGCCTTCGGCATCGATGTCGGCGCGTGGACGGTGTTCCTCTACTCCTTCACGGAGCGTGAGAAGCTCTACAAGCTCTTCGAGGAGCTGACGGGCGCCCGCTTCACGACCAGCTACACGAGGATCGGCGGCGTCGCCCGCGACGTGCCCCCGGGCTGGAACGAGCGCGTCCTCGCGTTCTGCGACCAGTTCCTGCCGCTCCTAGAGGAGATCCTCGACCTCCTGACGAGGAACAAGATCTTCACGGACCGCACGGCCGGGGTCGGCGTCATCTCCAAGGAGGACGCGATCGCCTACGGCCTGACGGGGCCGAACCTGCGGGCGAGCGGCGTGCCGCTGGACCTGAGGAAGGACAAGCCCTACAGCGGCTACGAGAAGTACGAGTTTGACGTGCCGATCGGACAGAATGGCGACGGCTACGACCGTTATCTTGTCCGCGGCGAGGAGATGCGCCAGTCCGTGCGCATCATCCGCCAGGCGATCGCCCAGTTCCCAGAGGGCAAGTGGTACGCCGAGGACGCGAGGCGCATCATCGCGCCGCCCAAGGACAAGATCCTCACCTCCATGGAGGAGCTGATCCAGAACTTCATGATCGTGACCGAGGGGCCCCAGATGCCCGCGGGCGAGGTCTACTTCGAGGCGGAGAACCCCAAGGGGGCCCTCGGCTTCTACATAGTCTCCAAGGGCGGCGGCGTGCCGTGGCGCCTGAAGATCCGCGCCCCATCGTTCTGCAACCTCTCCATCCTGCCCAAGGTGTGCGTCGGGGCGATGGTGTCGGACGTGGTGTCGATCCTCGGCTCCCTCGACTTCGTGATGGGGGAGTGCGACCGCTAATGAACCTGAAGCCCGAAACCCTCCGGCAGATCGACGAGGTCATCACCCACTACCCGGTGAAGCGCAGCGCCTCGCTGCCGCTCCTGCACCTCGTGCAGGAGGACCAGGGCTACGTCTCCCAGGAGGCGATCGAGTGGATCGCGGCCAAGCTGGAGCTGCAGCCGATCAACGTCTACGAGCTCGTCACCTTCTACCCCATGTTCCGCCAGAAGCCGATCGGCAGGCGCCACATCAAGGTCTGCCGCACGCTCTCCTGCGCCATCATGGGCGGCTACCGCACCTGCACCGAGTTCCAGAAGCAGTTCAACACCCACTTGGGCGAGGTCTCGCCCGACGGCGAGGTGACGGTCGAATTCGTGGAGTGCCTGGCCAGCTGCGGCACGGCCCCCATCGTCATGATCGACGACGAGCTGCACCAGAAGGTCGACGCCGCGAAGGCGCGGGAGCTCAGCAACAAGATCAAGGCCGAGGCCGCGCGCTGAACCCAACCACCATGCCCGCCCCCGAACAACACAGGCTGATCTTCAGGCACATCGACGAGCCCGGCTACACGAACGACCTTGCATGCTACCAGAGAGGCGGCGGCTACGAGGTGCTGAAGAAGGCCGTCCTGCGCAAGCCCGAGGAGCTGATGGACGAGGTGAAGAAGTCCGGCCTTCGGGGCCGCGGCGGCGCGGGCTTCCCCTGCGGCGTCAAGTGGTCGCTCGTCGACAGGAAGAGCGGCAAGCCCATCTATCTCGTCGTCAACGCGGACGAGTCCGAGCCCGGCACCTTCAAGGACCGGTACATCATGCACCAGGACCCCCACCAGCTGATCGAGGGGATCATGATCTCGTGCTTCGCGAACAAGGTGGCGTGCGCCTACATCTACATCCGCGGCGAGTTCCCGGAGGGCGCGAAGATCCTGGAGAAGGCGATCGCCGAGGCCAGGGCCGCGAACTTCGTCGGCCCGAACATCGTGGGCTCGGGCTACGGCTGCGAGATCTACGTGCACCGCGGCGCCGGCGCCTACATCTGCGGCGAGGAGACGGGGCTCATCGAGTCCCTCGAGGGCAAGCGCCCGTACCCCCGAATCAAGCCCCCTTATTTCCCGGCTGTACTCGGCCTCTACCAGTGCCCGACGATCGTCAACAACGTGGAGACACTCTGCCACGTGAAGCACATCACCGACATGGGCGGCGAGGCCTACTCGAAGATCGGCACCCCCGGCAACACGGGCACCCGCATCCTCTGCGTCTCCGGCCACGTGCAGCGCCCGGGCTACTACGAGTTCGAGGTTGGCAAGTGCACGATGGGCCAGCTCCTCAACGAGGTCTGCGGCGGCCCGCTCCCCGGCAGGACGTTCAAGGCCGTGATCCCCGGCGGGTCCTCCGCCAAGGTGCTTAAGTTCGGCGAGCGCTACAAGGGCAAGCGCAAGGTCGGAGCGGACATGGTCGACTACGACTGGGGCGTCGAGGACATCCCGATGGACTTCGACTCCCTGGCGATGATCGGCTCCATGGGCGGCTCCGGCGGCGTGATCGTGATGGACGACTCCGTCAGCATGGTCGAGGCCCTCGGCAACATCAACGCCTTCTACTCCCACGAGAGCTGCGGCCAGTGCACGCCCTGCCGCGAGGGCTCGCTCTGGATGAAGAAAATCACGACGCGCATGGTCCACGGCACCGCGAGGCCCGAGGACGGCGCGCTGCTAAAGAGCGTGGCCGACCAGATCGCAGGGCGCACCATCTGCGCCTTCGGCGAGGCCTGCGCCTGGCCCACACAGAGCTTCATCGCGAAGTTCGGCGACGAGTTCAAGGGATACGCCCAGGCCAAGGCCGCGCCGAGGCCCGAGGGAACACCCGAGCTCGTCTAGCCGCGGAGACAACCCGACACCCATTCCAGAAAGATGATACAGCCCGCCGCACCTGAACTGATCACCGTCAACGTAGACGGCAAGGAGGTCGCCGTGCCGAAGGGCACGAACATGATCGAGGCCGCGCTCAGGGTGGGCGTCGACGTCCCGCACTACTGCTACCACTCCAAGCTGACCGTCGTCGGAAACTGCAGGATGTGCCTGGTCGAGACCGGCATGCCCGCGGTCGATCCCGCCACCAAGGCCCCGGTTATGGACCCGGCGACCGGCAAGCAGAAGGTCAACTGGTCGCCGAGGCCCGCGATCGCCTGCGCGACGAACGCGGCGCCCGGGCTTCACGTGCGCACGACGACCCCGATGGTGAAGGACTGCCGCGAGGGCGTGATGGAGTTCCTCCTCATCAACCACCCGCTGGACTGCCCGATCTGCGACCAGGCCGGGGAGTGCAAGCTCCAGGAGCAGTCCGCCGGCTACGGCCGCGGCTACTCGCGCTTCATCGAGAACAAGAACGTGAAGCCGAAGAGGACACTCCTCGGGCCGAGGGTCATGCTGGACGATGAGAGGTGCATCCTCTGCTCCCGCTGCATCCGCTTCTCCAAGGAGATCGCCAAGGACGATGTCCTGGGCTTCACCGACCGCGGCAGCTACAGCACGCTGAGCTGCTACCCGGGCAAGAAGCTCGAGAACAACTACTCGCTCAACACGGTCGACATCTGCCCGGTCGGCGCCCTCACGAGCACCGACTTCCGCTTCAAGATGCGCGTCTGGTTCCTGAAGCAGACGAACAGCATCGACACGGAGTCGAGCGTCGGCGCCAACACGGTTGTCTGGTCGCGCGAGGGGACGGTCTACAGGGTCACCCCGCGCCAGAACGACGACGTGAACGACACGTGGATGTCCGACAGCGGCCGCCTCCTCTACAAGGACATCCGCTCGGCCTCGCGCCTTGACGCGGTCCGCGTGAACGCGGCCGAGAGCGCACTCGACTTCGCGGTCGCCGCGGCGGCGGAGCTCATCTCCAAGGGCGGCGTCGCCGTCGTCGGCTCAGGCCGCTCCTCGGTCGAGGAGCAGTTCCTGACCCGCAAGCTCGCCCAGGCCGCCAAGGCCGAGGCCCACCTCGTGGCCAGGCTGGGGGAGGGCGACAAGATCCTGATCTCCGCCGACAGGAACCCCAACGTGCGCGGCGCGCTCGTCACGGGGCTCATCTCGACGCTTCCCTCAGCGGGGCTGGCCTCGCTCGGCGCCCAGATCGATTCCGGCGCGGTCAAGACCGTCATTTCCATCGGCGAGGACCTGGTCGCGGCGGGCCTGACGCCCGAGCAGCTCGCCAGTGTCTCCGTGGTCTTCATCGGCACGCACGCCGGCCAGACGAGCGCCGCGGCCAAGGTCGTCATCCCGTCCCTCTCGGTGTTCGAGAAGCACGGCACCTTCATCAACCAGCAGTTCAGGATCCAGCGCTTCGCGAAGGCCGTCCCCGCGCCCGCCGGAGCGACCGACGACCTCGTCATCCTCTCCAGGATCATCCTGGCCTCGGGTGGCCCGGCGCTCGGCTCGGACGTCGGCGGCCTCTGGGCCACGATCGCCGCCGAGGTGCCCGCCCTGGCAACGATGGCCTACGGCAACATCCCGGACACCGGCCTCCTCGTGGACGCCTCGTCCTGGTCGGCGCTCGAGTTCGCCGAGGGCCAGACCCTGCACTTCAAGCCCGCGGCCAAGGAGGCAGCCCGTGCTTAACCAGGTGATCGCCATCGGCAGCGAGCCGCTGGTCCTCGCGGTCCTGAAGGGCCTCGCGGTCATCCTCGTCATCTTCCCGATCGCGGCGGCCTGCTCCATGGCCGAGCGCAAGGTGTCCGCCTGGATTCAGAGGCGCCCCGGCCCCAACCGCACGATCCCGCCCTTCTTGGTCGGCATCCCCGGCTTCGGCGTCCTGCAGAGGCTCGGCCTCTTCCAGCTGGCCGCCGACGGCGCGAAGTTCCTCTTCAAGGAGGAGCCGCTGCCCAACCACGTCAACCGTCTCTACTACACGCTGGCCCCCGTCATCGCGATGGTGCCCGCGTTCACGACAGTGACGGTCGTCCCGTTCGGCGCCTACATGGATTCCGCGGGCGGCATCGTCCCCCTGGTCCTGGCCAACGTCGACGTCGGCATCCTGGCCGTCTTCGCGGTGGCGTCCCTCGGCATCTACTCGCTGATCCTCGCCGGCTGGGCCTCGAACTCGAAGTACCCGTTCCTCGGCGGCGTCCGCGCCTCCGCGCAGCTGATCTCCTACGAGCTCTCGATGACACTATCCGTGCTGCCGGTGTTCCTCTGGGTCAACGCGCCGGGGATGCCCGGCACGCTCGGCTTCGCCCGCGTGGTCGAGTTCCAGAGCCAGCCGGGCTTCTGGGGCGGCACCTGGTTCGCGATGACGATGCCGGTTTCCGCCGCGATCTTCGCGGTCGCGCTCTTCGCCGAGACGAACCGCCAGCCCTTCGACATGCCCGAGTCGGAGTCCGACCTGGTCGGCGGATTCCACACCGAGTACGGCGCCTTCAAGTGGTCCCTCTTCTTCGTTGCGGAGTACGCCAACATGATCGTCGGCTCGGCTGTCTTCGCGCTGCTCTTCCTGGGCGGATGGAACCCGCTGCCGTGGCTTCCGCTCTCCAGGTTCATCCTGGCGCTCCACCACGTGACGCACTGGGCCTTCCTCTTCCACCCGCTGGCCGTCGGCGTGATCTCGATCGGGATCTTCGTCGGCAAGATCTTCGCGTTCCTCTTCGTCTTCATGTGGGTGCGCTGGACCGTCCCGAGGTTCCGCTACGACCAGGTCATGAAGATCGGCTGGCAGAAGCTGCTGCCGCTCTCGATCGTCAACCTGATCGCCTACACGATCGGAATCTACTTCCTGCAGGGCTAACACCAACCGCCATGGCCGTCATACACGTTCAGCGAAAGCCCCTCACGCTCCTGGAGCGCACGTACTTCCCCCAGATCATCTCCGGGCTGAAGACGACGTTCAAGTACCTGCTGGGTCCGGCGGAGACGATGGAGTACCCCGAGCAGAGGCCTTCTATCCCGCAGGGCTACCGCGGCGTTCCCGCCCTGGTGAAGGACCCGAACGGCCGCGAGAAGTGCGTCTCCTGCCAGCTCTGCGAGTTCGTGTGCCCGCCGAAGGCCATCCGCATCACGCCCGGCGACGCGCCGGCGACCGGCGTCTCCGTCCAGCAGGAGAAGGCCCCGCAGGCCTTCGACATCGACATGCTGCGCTGCATCTACTGCGGCCTCTGCGAGGAGGTCTGCCCGGAGGAGGCCATCTTCCTGCAGACTCAGTACTCCATGACGGGCTTCTCCCGCGCGGAGATGGTCAACCACAAGGACCGCCTCTACGAGATTGGCGGCGTTCGCCCGGACAAGCACTTCAAGTGGGACGTGAAGAAGGCGGCCGAGGAGTCGGCCGGCGGCCACCACTAGAATCCGGCAAGCAATGGAACAGACCGCCTTCATCCTCATCTCCCTCTTCACGCTGGCCTGCGCCGTCGGCGTGGTCTTCGCGAAGAACGCCGTGAACGGGGCGATGTGCCTGCTCCTCTGCCTGGCGGGAATCGCCGGGCTCTTCATCCAGCTCCACGCCTACCTTCTGGCGTTCCTCCTGGTCTGGGTCTACGCGGGCGCGGTTGTCGCCCTCTTCCTCTTCATCATCATGCTGCTCGACATGCAGGGCGGCAGGCAGCTGAAGATCCGCGGCGTGCAGGCCGCAGCCGGCCTCATCTCGGCCGTGCTCCTGGTCCTCGGCCTCAACCTACTCGCCGTCCGCGGCAGGCTGGAGAGCACCCCGCCGGTCGGCCACGAGGTCGGCTCCCGCCTCAGCCTCTACTCCTACCAGCTCCTCACCACCTACCTCCTGCCCGTGCAGGTCGTCGGCTTCCTGCTCCTGATCGCGATGCTGGGCGTGATCGTCCTTAGCCGCCGCCCCGACACGGCCCCCACGAAATGACACCCGCGCTCAACGCCTACGTCATGCTTAGCGCCTCGCTCTTCGCGATCGGCTTCCTCGGCGTCCTGCTGCGCCGCAACACGCTCGTCATCTACATGTGCCTGGAGCTCATGCTGGTCTCGACGACTCTGGCGCTGGTCGCCTTCTCCCGCTTCAACGGCACCCAGGACGGCGACGTGTTCGTGTTCTTCATCCTCACGGTCGCAGCCGCCGAGGTCGCGGTGGGACTGGCCATCATCGTCGCCCTCTTCAGGGCGCGGCAGACGATCCAGGTCGACGAGCTCGACTCCCTCAAGCACTGAGCCCCTGGACATGACACCGATCCAGACCGCACTCGCCGTCCTCCTCACCCCGCTTGCCTCGGCGGCGGTCATCATGCTTTTCCTCGGCAGGAGGGGCGCGCTGGCCTCGGCCGTGTCGGTCCTTGCCTCCGTCGTCGTCTTCCTCGGCGCCCTCTCGCTGGCCCTCGGCGGCTCGCGCTTCACGGGCTCGATGGAGTGGTTACGCTTCGGCTCGTTTGCGATCTCGATCGGCTTCAAGTTCGACGACCTGGCGGCGCTCATGATCTGCATCGTCGGGATTGTCGGCCTCTGCGTGCACGTCTTCTCGCTCGGCTACATGCACGACGACGCGGCCCGCTCGCGCTACTTCGGCGGCCTCTCGATCTTCATGTTCTCCATGATAGGCATCGTCCTCGCGGACAACCTGTTCATGATGTTCATTTTCTGGGAGCTCGTGGGCTTCAGCTCCTACTTCCTGATCAACCACTGGCACCAGAAGCGCTCGGCGTCGGACGCCTCGAAGAAGGCCTTCATCGTGAACAGGGTGGGCGACTTCGGCTTCATCCTCGGCATCATCCTCTGCTACTGGGCGAACGACACGGTGAACCTCGATGTCCTGGGGTCGGGCCACATGGTCTACAGCAGGCTGATCCCGCTGCTCCTCTTCTGCGGCGCCGTCGGTAAGTCCGCCCAGCTGCCGCTGCACGTGTGGCTGCCGGACGCGATGGAGGGCCCGACGCCGGTCTCCGCCCTGATCCACGCCGCGACCATGGTGGCGGCCGGCATCTACATGCTCTGCCGCATCAACGCCCTCATGGTGCCGTCGGCCTCGACGGTCATCGCCTGGGTGGGCACGCTGACGGCGCTCTACGCGGCGCTCTGCGCCATCACGCAGCGCGACATCAAGAAGGTCCTCGCATATTCCACGCTCTCGCAGCTCGGCTACATGGTCGCGGCCTTCGGCCTCGGCTCGGTCGGCGGGGCGATGTTCCACTTGACGACGCATGCCTTCTTCAAGGCGCTGCTCTTCCTTGGCTCGGGCTCCGTGATCTACGGCTGCCACCACGAGCAGGACATCTTCAAGATGGGCGGCCTGCGCAGGAAGATGCCGCTCACTTTCGCGACGTTCACGATCGGCGTCGCGGCGATCTCGGGCCTGCCGTTCCTCGCCGGCTTCTTCTCGAAGGACGCGATCCTGACTCTCGCCTACGAGAACAACACGGGGATCTTCGCCATCCTGGCCTTCACGGCCATCCTCACCTCCTTCTACATGGTGCGCCTCTGGAAGATCGTCTTCCTCGGCGAGCCCCGCACCGAGGCCGCGTCGCACGCCCACGAGGGCGGCATGGTGCTCACGGCTCCGCTCGTCCTTCTCGGCCTCCTCTCGGTGGTCGGCGGCTACCGCAGCCTCTACCCGAAGGTCTTCGAGGGTGTCTTCTCCCTCATACCCGAGACCGAGGGCGCCTCGCACATGGTGATCTTGCTGACGAGCCTCACGGTTCTGGTCCTTGGCGCCGGTGCCTCGCTGGCCTTCTACAAGACCGATGGCACGGACGCCCTTGAGCAGAGGGCGCCGGGCGTCTTCTCCTTCCTGACCTCGCTCCTGCAGTCATTCGACCGCTTCTACGGCTGGTACGTCGCGAAGGTGCAGCAGCGCTTCGCCATGGTGCTCAACTTCCTGGACGTCGTCGTCCTCGGCGGCGCGGTCGTGCGCGGCTTCGTCGCGGGCAGCGTAGAGATCGTCGGCTACGGCGTTCGCGTTCTCCATACGGGCCGCCTCAGCACCTACGTCTACTGGTTCCTCCTCGGCATCGCCGTCCTGTGGGCGTACGCGGCGGGCATCCTCTGATTCCCCAGATGAGCAACCCTTCCTTCGACCCCCTCCTGATCGCCGTCGCGGCGCCGCTCGCCGTGGCGGCCCTGATCGCGCTTGGCACCCCCAAGTCGTGGGTCATGAAGCTGGCCTACCTGGGCTTCGCGGTCCCCGCGGCCATGGCGATCTGGGTGTGGATGCAGTTTTCGTGCGTCGCCAAGGAAGCGCACGGCTACGCCTTCGTCACACGTTACTCGACCGGCCTCGATGCCTACGGCATCGGTCTGAAGCTGGGGATCAACGGCATCTCGCTGCCCCTCTTCGTCCTGGCGGGCATCGTGGGCCTCGCGGCCGGCATCTACGCCATCCATTCGAACGCGGAGCGGATGAAGACCTACCTTCTCCTCCTCCTGGTCATGCAGGGGGGGCTCATGGGGACCTTCGCGAGCGTCGACGTGTTCTTCTTCTACTTCTTCCATGAGCTGGCGCTCATCCCGACCTTCATCATGGTCGGCATCTGGGGCGGCCGCGACCGCACCTACGCGGCGATGGCGATGACGATCTACCTGACGGTCGGGGCCATGCTCTCGCTTCTCGGCCTGATCGCGATCTACTCCAGGAGCGGCGCGTCGAGCTTCGACCTGATGACGATCCGCGACACGCTGGCGGCGGTGCCGCTGCGGGAGGCGACGCAGAAGCACATCTTCGGCATCCTCCTCTTCGGCTTCGGCGTCCTGGTCTCCCTCTGGCCGCTGCACTCGTGGGCGCCCCTGGGCTACGGCGCGGCGCCGAGCTCCGCCGCCATGCTCCACGCGGGCGTGCTCAAGAAGTTCGGCCTGTACGGCCTGGTCCAGATCGCGCTGCCGCTCCTTCCGCTCGGCGCGGCCCACTGGAGCCACGGCCTGGCCGCCGCGGCCGCCGTCGGCAACGTGCTCGTCATCGGATTCGTCACGATGGCGCAGAAGGATTTGAAGCAGATGGTCGGCTACAGCTCGGTGATGCACATGGGCTACGCGTTCCTGGGCATCGCGGCCGGCTCGACGCTCGGCGCCGGCGGCGTCGTGATGCTCATGGTCGCCCACGGCCTCTCGGTGGCCCTGCTGTTCCTCCTCTCGACGTCCGTCTACCACAGGACCCACACCTTTGACATGGACCAGATGGGCGGCCTGGCGCAGAACGCCCCCGTCCTCTCGGCGCTCTTCCTGGCGGCGACCTTCGCCGGCATTGGGCTTCCCGGGTTCGCCAACTTCTGGGGCGAGGTGCCGATCTTCGTGGCTCTCTGGAATTTCTCGCACTGTCTGACCGTCATCGCCGTCTCCGGCACGGTGATATCCGCCGTCTACGGGCTGCGCGCGGTCGCCAGGGTGTTCTTCGGCCCGCGTTCCGCGGCCTTCGAGCGCGTCGTGGCGGCCCATCCGCCGTCGGATATCGGCTGGGTCGAGCGCACGCCCGCCCTGATCCTTGTCGCCGCCCTCCTCTTCATCGGCATCTGGCCAAGGTCCCTCTCCACGTCGATCAACGCGGCGCTGACCGCCCCGGCCGCGGTGGCGGCCGCCAAGTAGCCACACGGTTTCCCCATGGAATTTTCGACA
>DASRSJ010000024.1:0-10790 GCA_035656555.1 Opitutaceae bacterium | reverse complement strand
TGAGGTCGACCGGCTTTGCGTCGTCGGCCTTGGCATCGGCGGCGCGGAGAGGAAGGCTGGCCAACGCGGCGACGAGCGCGACCGCGAGGAGGTGGCGAATGACTTGCATGACGAACCCTAGGTGGGCGCCGCGCCAGAGTGCAATCGCCCAGATGGGACGCCGCCGGGGTTGAAGTCGGAGCGCTTTCCGTATCCTATCGCGGCATCAACGCCATGGTACTGGGAATCACCGGAGGTTTCGGATGCGGCAAATCAACGGCCGCACGGCTCTTCACCGAGCGCGGTTTCCGGCACATGGACGCCGACCTGGTGGTGCGGGAGAAGGTGCTTCCAACCCCGGAGGTCAACTCGGCCCTGAGGGGGCGTTACGGCGACGGAATCTTCGCCTTGGACGGCTCTGTAAACAGGCCGGCCCTGGCCTCGAAGGTCTTCTCGGATGATGCGGAAAGACAATGGCTTGAGGCACTTACACATCCCCGGTTCTTCGACGTGGCCCGCTCCGAGATCCGGGCCCTGCCGGGGGCAAAGTGGGTGATCGAGATGCCCCTCCTCTTCGAGAAGTCACTCGAGAATTGGTTTGATTTCACGGTCTGCGTCGCGTGTGATCCACTTTCGCAACTCGCTCGTTTGGAGCAGCGCGGTATGGACCGCGGGCTCGCCGAGCAACGCATATCCAAGCAACTGCCGCTGGCACGGAAGATCGAGATGTCCGATCTCGTCCTCTGGAATGATGGTTCAACCGGATTTCTGAAGGCACAAGTCGACCGAGTCGTGAACTCCCTGGCCCCGGGCAAGCCGGCCACCCCTTTCCCAGAAAACCCTGATGTCCCTCCCTCCCAAGTCCGACGACGAAAGTTCCGCGCCTGAAGGCGCCAAGCCCGTAAAACGCAGCCGCCTGACGCGGTCGAAGAAGACCACGGCCAGCCCCGCGGCCCCCAAGCAGGAGGAGAGGCAGCAGGAGATCTTTGTCCCCGAGCGCCGCCCGGAGCCGGAGCGCAAGCCCGAGCCCGAGCAGAGGCGCGAGCCCGAGCCCTCGCAGGAGAGCGCCCCGCAGCAGCAGGACCACGGTCCCCAGGACGACGGCGGCAACCGCGACATCGGCACCGATGGCAGCGGGCCCGCGCAGCAGGGTGGTGGCGGCCAGGGTGGCCGCCATGACGGCGGCGGCCAGCGCCACGGTGGCGGCGGAGGCGGCCAAGGCGAGTGGCAGGACCGAAATTCATGGAAGCGCAACAAGCGCAAGCGCGGCCGCCACGGTGGTGGTGGCGGCGGCGGCTCCTGGCAAGGTGGTGGCGGTGGTGGTGGCGGTGGCGGACAGAACCGCTTCCCGGCCCAGCCCGCACCTCCCTCGGCTCCCCAGTCCTACGGCGACCTGCCCGACCCGGCGCGCTTCGACGACCTCGTGGCCCTCGATGCCCTGGCCAAGGAGATCGCGCCGAAAAAGTCCGATCCCCTCTACCTCGACCATCTCTACTCGCTGCCGCTGGCCGAGCTGACGGCGCTAGCCCGCCAGCTCGAGGTCAAGTTCGAGGGCGCGCCCAACAGGCTCCAGCTGCTGCCCCAGATCTTCACGAAGGCGACCGAGGAGAAGCGCGCGATCATCGACCGCGGCTACGTCGACATGACGGACCAGGGCGCCTTCCTCGTGCACGAGCACGTCAACTACCGCCTCTATCCCGAGGATGCCTATCTTCCCGAGAGCCTCATCCGCCGCTTCGGGCTCAAGCGCGGCCACAAGATCGAGGCCCTGATCCAGCCGCCGCGCGACGGCGAGCGCTGCCCCTCCGTCATCCGCATCGACACCGTGATGGGCAACGACCCCGAGGAGATCTCCAAGGTTACGCCCTTCGAGGAGCTGGTCCCTTACTATCCCCTGAAGAGGATCCTGCTTGAGGACGTCGACATCCAGAAGGATGTCTCGATGCGCGTCGTCGACATCCTGACCCCCATCGGCTTCGGCCAGCGCGGGCTGATCGTGGCCCCGCCCAGGACCGGCAAGACGATCCTGCTGCAGAACATCGCGAACTCCATTTCCGAGAACAGCCCGTTCGCGAAGCTGATCCTCCTTCTTGTCGACGAGCGTCCCGAGGAGGTCACCGACTTCCGCCGCCACACGAAGGGCGAGGTTGTCTCCTCGACCTTTGACGAGGCCCCCGAGAGCCACGTCCACTGCGCTGAGATGGTGGGCGAGAAGGCCCGCCGCCTGGTGGAACAGGGCGAGCACGTCGTCATCCTTCTGGACTCGATCACCCGCCTGGCCCGCGCCTACAACGCACTGGCCGGCAGCGGCGGAAAGATCATGTCGGGCGGACTTGAGTCCAACGCACTCCAGAAGCCCAAGCGCTTCTTCGGCGCCGCGCGCAACATCGAGGGCGCCGGCAGCCTGACCATCATCGCCACCGCGCTCGTCGACACTGGCAGCCGCGCGGACGAGATCATCTTCGAGGAGTTCAAGGGCACCGGCAACATGGAGCTGCACCTGGACCGCGGGCTCGTCGAGAGGCGCATCTTCCCCTCGGTCAACATCGACCGCTCCGGTACCCGCAAGGAGGAGCTGATTTACCACCCCGAGGAGCTCCAGCGCATCTACGGGCTGAGGCGTGCGATGCAGGGCCTGGGCCCCATCGAGTCCATGGAAATGCTGATTCAACGCTTGAAGAAGACCAAATCCAACGCTGAATTCCTCCTGAGCCTCAGCCGGCAGTAGGGAAAGGCGTCAGCTTCCCCCCACCATGTCCTACGAAATGAACGAACTGCTCGAACTCGTGTTCGAGCAAAACGCCTCAGATCTCCATCTCCAGGTGGGACAGCCCCCGACGCTCCGGCTCTCGGGCAGCATGACGCCGATCGACGGGCCCGCGCTGCAGCCGATCGACACCGAGAAGCTCATGATGTCCATCACCCCGGACGTCCACATCCAGAGCACGAAATTGAACGGCGGCGCGGACTTCGGATTCGCCTACATGGACAAGGCGCGCTTCCGCGTCTCGGTCATGAAGTCGAAGGGCAACTACGGCATGGTGCTTCGCCAGATCCCGAACCGCATGTTCGGCCTTCGCGACATCGGCATGCCCGACAAGATCCGCGAGCTCCTCTACCGCCCCCGCGGCCTCTTCCTCGTGACGGGCCCGACGGGCTCGGGCAAGTCGACGACCCTGGCGTCGATGATCAACTACGTTAACGAGAACCGCGACGGCCACATCATCACGATCGAGGACCCGATCGAGTACTACCACAACCACAAGCGCTGCGTCGTCACGCAGCGCGAGGTGCACGTGGACGTGCCGAGCTTCTCCGAGGCCATCCGCCGCGCGCTCCGCCAGGACCCGGACATCATTCTCGTCGGTGAAATGCGAGACCTTGAGACCATCGAGGCCGCGATCAGCGCGGCCGAGACGGGTCACCTGGTCTTCGGCACGCTGCACACGAACTCCGCCGCCAAGACGGTCGACCGCATCGTCGACGCCTTCCCCGCGAACATGAAGGACATGATCAGGACGCAGCTCGCGTCCTCGCTCATTGCCGTCGTCTCCCAGGTGCTCTGCAAGAAGATCGGCGGCGGCCGCGTCGCCGGCTACGAGATCATGGTGAACACGAGCTCGATCGCGTCCCTGATCCGCGAGAACAAGACCTTCCGCATAACGTCCGACATCCAGACGGGTGCCAACCTCGGCATGATCACGATGGATACGCATCTCA
The DNA here is from genome assembly GCA_035656555.1 of Opitutaceae bacterium. Lineage (GTDB taxonomy): Bacteria > Verrucomicrobiota > Verrucomicrobiia > Opitutales > Opitutaceae > Palsa-1447. Next base: position 7,091 of record DASRSJ010000024.1, on the reverse strand, counting down.
TGAACCTCGTGAACCGCGAGCTCGTGGCGCCCGACGAGGCGCTCGAGAAGGCCCAGGACCCCGTCGTCATGCGCGACAAGCTGCTCGCCATGGGCGCGCGCCTGAGGGAAGTCTGAGGAATCAGGCCGGCGGCAGCCCCTTTAGGAGGAGCTGCGTGTCCAGCGCGATCAGCCTCTCGGAGAATTCACCGCCGTCCGGCGCATTGCGCAGCGTCCGCTGCACGGCGCCCATCTTGGCGTCCAGGTTGTCGATCATGGACACGAAGACGGCCTCGGGCGTCGCCGCCAGGGCTGCCGCGCCCCATTCGAGCTGTCCCTGGTGGCTCAAAATGATGTGCTCCAGCCGCTCGGTGCGCTCGGCGTCCAGCCTGGCCTTGATCGCGGCCTTTCTCACCAGCTGGTAGCCCAGGACCACGTGGCCCTGCAGGATCCCGCGGCGCCCGCGTTTCGTCGCCATGGAGCCCTCGTACTCGATCGTCTTTCCCGTGTCGTGCAGGAGAATGCCGGCCATCGCGAGCTCGGGGTCGACATCCGTGTAAAGGGGCAGGAGGGCCCTGCAGGCGCGGGCCATGTGGACCGTGTGCTCAAGGAGGCCGTGCCGGTAGGCGTGATGCACCGAGATGGCCGCGGGCGAGGTCCGGAACGAGTCGCCGACGTCGTCCATCACGTTGCGCACCGTCGCGCGCAGCTCCGGGTGGGTTATCGCGTCGGCGAAGGCGTTTAATTCCTTCCAGAGGACATCCGGATCCTCTGGCGGAAGCTCGACCAGGTTAGCGATGACGTCCGGCGACTCGAGTTCCGCGGCAGGCACGAGGGAAGCCTTGGTCAGTTTGGGCGAGAGGCGGCCCTGGTAGCTGTCGATCTTCCCCTCGACCCTCAGGACCGCGCCCTCCTCGGCGCCGCGCACCGGCTCGTAGGCCGGGCCGTCCGAGAACACTGTGCAGCCGAAGGAGCCCGTCTTGTCGCCGAGTTCGATGCTCAGGAAGGGATTGCCGTTGGAGGCCGTCTTCGTGACCACCTTGCGCAGCACGAGGATGCTCGCGAACGCCTTGCCGGACTGGGACTCGGCGGACTTCAGGTCGCGGACGGAGGAGTAGGGGAGATCAGCCATGAATTTTGACGAGCTCTGTGAAGGCCCTGAACGCCGGGTGCTTCGCGCCCCGAAGGATCGTGTAGAAGACGGTCTCCGAGGGCACGACGTGCGCGCCGGCGCGTGCCAGGGCGTCCAGCGCCGTCGCGGCGTCGGCCGGGCGACGCGCGCCCACGCAGTCGCTTAGGACTGTCACCTCGATGCCGGCCTGCAGCGCATCCACCACCGTCTGGAAGACGCATATCGGGGTCTCCACCCCGCAGACGATCAGGTGCTCGACGTGCTTGCCGCCCGTGACGGCCGCCCGCACGGGAGTCCCTACCGCGAGCGCCGAGAACGAGTCCTTCGCGTGGACCTCGGGCTTCTCGACACGCGCCAGGAGCGTCGGCTCGGTGCCCCCGAGCTTCTCCGGCACCTGCTCCGTGAAGGCGATCGGCACCCCGAGGAGGCGCGCGGCCGACACCGCGAACTCGCAGCGCTTCAGGACCTCGTGGCCTTCGTGGACGGCCTTAAGGAAGACCGGCTGGAGGTCGAGGCAGAGGAGGAGGGCGCCCTCAACGGGCTTGGGATCGCTCATCAGTAGTACCTTTGCTTCGCCTTCACCTGCACGATGCGTCGCTCCGGAAGGACGTAGGCAGTCAGGCTTCCGCCCATCACGCAACCCGTGTCGATGCCGATCGACCACTTAAGCTTATAGATCTCGGGCCTGGGCGTGTGGCCGTAGACGACGAACGGCGGGCCGCCCCAGAGGTCCGACCAAGGCGGGGAGTCGGGCGAGTCCGCCCTCTTCCTCGGGTTGCCGTCGGCGTCGACCACCTGGATGCGGGTTATGACCTCGGCGGGCTGCTTGTGCCAGGGCAGCGTCGGCAGGAAGCCCCCGTGGACGAAGACCATGTTAAGCTCCGGCTCCTCGTAGGTGAGGAGCATGGACTCCAGGTAGGCCCAGTCCTCCGGCGCCAGGCTCTCGAAGGTGTCAATATCGTGCTCCTTGATGTACTTCCGGTCGCCGGACTTGCGGAACTTCAAGAGCCGCAGCTCGTGGTTGCCGAGGAGCGACGTGGCCCCGACGGAGCGCGCGATCTCGATCACCTTCTTGCTGTCCGGGCCCCGGTTCACGAGGTCGCCAAGGAGGACCAGACGATCGCCCGGCACCAGCTCGAGCTCCTTCAGGAGCTCCGAGAATTCGATGTGGCAGCCGTGGATGTCCCCCACGGCGATGAGTCGTCCGGTCATGTATGGTTTTTCGCCACAAGTGGCGTTGCATCGCAAATTTGCTAGCGTCCACCTGTGGGGGGAAGTAAATAAGAAAGGTTCCAACCCATGGAATTGAACCTGCAACCCCGGGCCCCGGCCTGTTTCGTCTCCGGCCAGCCTTTCCAGGAGGGCGACCGAGTCGCCAGCATCCTCGCGAGGGCGCCTGACGGCGCGATCGTGCGCCACGACGTGCTTGAGGCCAATGCGGCGCAGTTCAAGCCGGAGGGCTTCGTCGTCTGCAGCTGGACCCAGGTCTACAAGGCCAACCAGAAGGACGAGAACAAGGACCGCACGCTCAAGCTGACGGCCGAGAACCTCTTCCTGACCCTCTCCGATCCCTCGACGCTGTCGACGCCAGAGACGGACCGGTTGATCCGCTTCCTGGCCCTCCTCCTGGAGAGGAAGAGGCTCCTGCGTCCGAAGGGCGTGGCGCCGGACGGCGTGAAGGACCTCTACGAGCACGCGAAGACGAAGATGCTCCACGAGGTGCCCGCCATTGAGCTGACACCCGAGTTCTTCGTCGCCGTGCGCGAGCAGCTCTCGATCCTTGTCGGCGAGCCGAAGGCGACCGAGCCCGCGCCGGCCCCGGCTCCCGCCCCGGCCGAGCCGGTGGCGCCGTGAACCCCCTCGTCCTCGAGCTGCCCGCGACCCGCGGGCGGGTCGATGTCCTGGACGAGCTGAAGGGCCTGGCGATTTTGCTGATCGTCGTCTTCTACCACGCGGGCGGCGTCCTGGGCTGGGCGGACGTGATCCACGGCGAGGTGGGGGTCGACATGTTTGTCGTCCTTAGCGGCATCGGCCTGGCCCTGGGCTCCCAGGCCGAGAGCGCCGGCCGGTACCTGGCGCGCCGCTTCCTGCGGATCTATCCCGCCTACTGGGTCGCGCTGACGGCGTGCCTGGTGGCGGGCACCTACCTGAGGGGCCAGCACTTCGAGACCTGGGACATTATCCTGCACTACACGGGCATGCACGTGTGGTTCGGCACCGCTCACGCGATGTCGATCAACGACTCCTTCTGGTTCATCACGCTGATCGTGGTCCTGTACGCGGTGTACCTGCCGCTCAGGCGGTTCAAGGACCGCCCCGACATCATCCTCTTCGCCGGCGCGGCCCTGGCCTTCACCTGCGCGGCCCTCTACCTGCATTTCAACGAGCCGGTGCCCTTCGCCAACTTCTCGCTCCGCATGCCGGGCTTCTTCGCGGGCCTCGTGATCGGCCGCCTGATGAAGACCGGCCGCTTGGAGGTGCGCCCGACCCCGATGCTGGGCGCCGCCTTCCTGCTGGTCCTCTACGTGCCATACGTCATGAGCTTCATGTTCACGTCGCCCTGGATCGGGATGGGCATCATGGCGGGGTACGCCTTTCTGCTTCGCTACCTCTTTTCCAAGCCTGCCAGGGCGGCGCTTAAGTGGCTTGGCGAGCGCTCGCTTGAGATCTTCCTAATCCACCAGCCCCTGATCCGCGAGTACAACATCCTGGTCCTGCAGCGCTACTTCCCCTCGGCCGGCGTCAACACGACGACGCTCGTGATCGGCATGGCCGTGGCGCTCGTCGTGACCCTGGTCGTGAGTGACCTCATGCACTCCGCGCTCCTCAGGCTCCTCTCGCTTGTCCCGGCGCGGCCCGCGGCGGCGGCCCCGGCGCCGTGAAAAATCCCTGGAAGGGCAGCCCGCTGGCCGTCTGCGCGACACCCATCATTGGCCTCCTAGTGCAGATCATCGTCCTGGCCGACGGCTCGGCCCGGGACACGCATCTCTCCGCCCCCGGCGGACTGGCCGCCAACATCGAGGTCGTGACGGCCATGCTGCTGCCGCTCGTCGCCTTCCCGGCGCTCGTGGCCTCGGTCCAGGGCATGAAGCTAACGACCGGCAGGCCGTGGTACTTCGCCGGCATCGTGCTCAACTCGGTCTACGCCGTCTTCATCCTGATCCTCGTCCTCGCTGTCGTCACTTTCCTGCTCCACACTCCCGCCAAATGAAGAAGACGGACGTCCCCATGTACCGCCCGAACCTGGGCAAGCTGATCATCGCGGTCGCCGGCACGGCCTTCTTCGGGGTCGGGGGCGCGGTCATCCTCTACCACGCGAGGCAGGCGGCCGCGAACGGCCTTCCCATGGTGAACGAGAAGGGCGAGGTCATCTCGGGGACAAAGGTCTATCTCGGAGCCGCCGCCATGCTGGCTGCGGCCGTCCTCTACGGCTGGCGGGCCAAGGTGGTCTACCGCCAGAGGCAGCTGACCCGGCGCTAGGAGCGCACTGGCACGTTCCGGCCCCGCAGGAACTTCTTAAGGTCCGGGATCGTCAGGGCGCCGAAGTGGAAGAGTGACGCCGCCAAGGCGGCGCTGGCGCCCCCTTCCTTCAGCACATCCGCGAAATCCTCGGGCTTTCCCGCGCCGCCGCTCGCGATGACGGGCACGGAGACGGCGTCGCTCACCCGGCGGGTCAGTTCAAGGTCGTAGCCGCGCTGCACGCCGTCCTGGTCCATGCTGGTAAGGAGGATTTCGCCCGCGCCTAGCTCCACGGCCTTTTTCGCCCACTCCACGGCGTCGAGCTCCGTGGCGTTCCTTCCGCCGTGGGTGTAGACCCTCCAGCGCGGCTCAGGTCCCGGCTCCTTCTTGGCGTCGATTGCCAGGACGATGCACTGGGCCCCGAAGCGGTCCGAGGCGTCGGCGATCAGCCGGGGGTTCGTGATGGCGGCCGTGTTGAGCGACACCTTGTCGGCGCCGGACCGAAGCATCGCCTCGATGTCGCCGGTGGACCGAAGGCCGCCTCCGACCGTCAGCGGCATGAAGCAGCGCTCGGCCGTCGCGGCCACGACGTCGTGCATGATGCTGCGCTGGTCGCTTGAGGCCGTGATGTCCAGGAACACGAGCTCGTCCGCCCCCTGGGCGTCGTAGGCCGCTGCGCATTCCACCGGGTCCCCGGCGTCCCTGAGTTCCTTGAACTTGACGCCCTTCACGACCCGCCCGGCGGTTACGTCGAGGCAGGGAATGATGCGCCTGGCGAGCATCAGCCCTCGTCCCGGATGACGTCCGGCTCGAAGTTCACGGCGAAGCGGTACACGTGGCCCGGCCTCATGATGAGGGGATGGTCGCGCACGAGGTACTGCAGGTAGTGGATCTTGCCGAAGTTGGTGCGGTAGGTCGCGTCGGCGGAGACCACCTCGGTCTCCTGCCAGCTTCCCTGGAAGTCGTCCTTGACGACGCTGCAGCGGTGGCCGAGGGGCCCGAGGACGGGTGAGCCCGGCACGCGGTACTTGGAGTGGGGGGCTGCGACGACCAGAACGTAGCGGAACTTGTCGAGCGTCACCTGCTGCTTCACCGTGTAGGCGAACTCGCAGGAGACGTTCTTGCCGGAGAAGGTCCACTGGACCTTCACGCTGCCGACGTTCTTGACGAACTCCTCCTTCGTGTTGATGAGGTCCGGCTGGTCGTAGCGGAAGTAGAAGCTGTTGCGAAGCCCGAGTCCCGTGACGCAGTTCTTTCCGTAGAAGGCGGGGATCGTGACGTTGTCACCGAAGGTGAGCTCCGGGAGCATCACCGGCAGGTACACGTTGTTCGGCCAGTCGAAGACGCCGGGCGAGTGGGGGAACGACAGGGCGTCGCTCGAGAGGTGGCCGCCGCAGCTGATCAGCGGGATCGAGAGGTGGAGCCCGGACTCCGCGTCGCGGTACATGAAGAGCCCCTGCTCCTTCCTGTTGCCCTTGTCGAAGATGACGAAGCGGCCCGAGGTCTTCGGGGGCTCGGTCCACGGGGCGCCGGTCGGCAGCTGGATCGTCTTGACGAGGCGCGACCACTGGCAGAGGTAGCGGGCCGCGTCGAAGTTCGCCATGCGCGTCGTGTGCGGGGCGTAGGCCGTCCTCTCCTCGTCGCGCAGGTCCAGGAAGCCGTGCTCCTGGTCAAGGTACGTCTGGTAGAAGAACATGAAGAGCCTCCTCATGATCTCGAAGTACTTCTGGCGCTGGTCGTCGGCGATCCAGCCGTCGCGCAGGCCCTGCAGGATCAGCGAAACGCAGTGCATCTGCCCGTAGGCGCCCGCGGCGCGGCCGAAGGCCCAGCCGAGGCCGTCCTGGCGGACCAGGTCGGGCATCATGCGGATGTACTTCTCGCCGTAGGTGCGAAGCGTCGGAAGCTTGCGGTCGCGCACACCGCTGTTCGCGTGCAGCTGCAGCGCGGAGCGGATGAAGACGAGCGCCATGACGCCGTAGAGATTGAAGTTTCCGCCGAGGCCCTCGGTGGAGTCGTCGAAGAATCCGGCCGAGCTCGTCTGGTTGATCCTGTCCACCATGCGCTCGATGAGGCGCGAGGTCTCGTCCTTCTTGGAGAGCCCGAGGGAGAAGCGCGCGACGGCCTTGGCCACGTTGAACGCCTGCCAGTGGTTGTCGTAGTCGCTCCTGTGCAGGAGCTGCTTGTCGATCCTAAGCTGCGTCTCCTCGACCAGGCGCTCCCAGACGGGGTTGCGGTCCTTGGAGGGGCCAAAGCAGAGGAGTCCCAGGGCCGCGTAGGCCAGGCCGTTCTCGGCCGGTGGCTCCATGAACATCTGGGCCGTCACGCAGCGCGCCGCCAGGTCCACGATGTCGAAGCCCTTCAACGTCGTCTCGCCGGTCGCGCGGTAGTACTCGCCGAGGGCGAAGGCCACGTGCCCCGGCTCATCCGGCCGGGATTCCTCACCGGGTGCGGGGAGGATGGTTCCGTCTGGCTGGATCGAGTCTAGGTTGTGGCCCAGTATGGAACGGGCCATGTCGAGGCAC
>DASRSJ010000023.1:0-7799 GCA_035656555.1 Opitutaceae bacterium | reverse complement strand
CTTCTCCAGGAAGCGCAGGTTCGAGGTGTGGTCGAGGAGCTGGCTGCTGACCCAGCCACCCGCTGTCCACGGCGAGACGACGACGCACGGGACGCGGAACCCAGCCCCGACGGGCAGGCCTTGGACGAACTCCTGGGGAGTGCCCTCGGGCGGCGTCGGCGGGACCACATGGTCGAAGATGCCGTCGTTCTCGTCGTAGCAGAGGATGAAGACGGTCTTCGCCCAGACCTCGGGATTGGCTGCGATGGCGTCTATTTTGCTGGCGACAAAGGCCGCGCCGGCGGCCGGCATGTAATCGGGATGCTCCGACTGCGTGCTCGTCGGGATGATCCACGAGACCGCGGGGAGCCTGTCGTTGATCGCATCGTACTCAAACTGGCCCTCGGGGCCGTGCATGAGCCCCTTCATCCGAAGGGGCGAGTCGTAGTTTGCCTGCCTGAAGGAGCGGAAGGTCTCCAGCATGTTGCAGCCGTAGTTGTCGTCCTGCTGGTAGACCTTCCAGCTGACGCCTGCCTGCTCCAGACGCTCGGCGTAGGTCGTCCAGCCGTAGCCCTCCGCGGGCACCACGTTGCGTATGATGGGGCCTCCCGCCCTTCCATCTGGATCAAGTGTGCCGCTCATCCAGTACATCCGGTTCGGCCACGTGGGGCCCATGACGGAGGAGTGGTAGGCGTCGCAGACGGTGAACGACTCCGCCAGGGCGAATTGGAACGGGATGTCGGCCCTCGTGTGGTATCCCATGACGTAGGGGGCGTTGAGCCCGTCCACCTTGCGGTGAGCGGGCAGCCAGTTGTCCATTTTGCCGCCATTCCAGGAATCGTGCTGCACGGACCAGTTGTGGTTCGTGGAGGGGATGCGCTGCGCGCTGGTCGTGCGCGTGTCCAGGTGGAAGGGCAGGAGATGCCCGCTTGGGTTCTCCGGATCGGGTTGATGGAAGACCGACTTGCCCGTGGAGAGCTTGAGCGCGTTTGGGTCGTCGAATCCGCGCACTCCCGCCAGCGTGCCGAAGTAGTGGTCGAACGAGCGGTTCTCCTGCATGAGGAGGACGACGTGCTTCACGTCCTTGATCGAGCCGCGCCTGGCGGGCTCCTGCGCCAGCGCCCTGCGCACATTTGGCGGGAGGACTGCGGCGGCCGCCGCCGCTGCCGCGAGTCTCGCCGCGGATCCCAGCAGCCTGCGTCGGGTCAGCTTGAAGGGTTCGTCCGTGCCCTGGGTGTTGTTGTCCATAGGTGCCTCCGCGAAAGGGTTGGATTCAACCCGTGCCCGAAAGCGTGGCCCCCAGCTTGTCACCGGGACAACAACAATCCCGGTGATTTTCCTGTGACGCGGGACGGCGGGCCGGCCGCCCCGCGGGTTCCGGCTAGTCCCTCGTGCGGAATCCGCCCATCAGGTAGATGATGATGCAGATCAGGAGCACGAGGCCGAGGCCGCCGCCTCCGAATGCCGGGCCGCCGATGTAAAAGCCACCACCGCCGAAGAGCAGGAGGAGTATGATAATAAGAAGCAGTGTATTCATGTTCCCGCGATAGACCGATAGTCCCCCTCATGGTTCGGAACTCATTGGCGCGGAATAAAAAACTTTCCCCCGAACCTGAAAATCTGGCGCTTCCATGCAAACGACTGCAGCATCCGCGGACCGATGAGCGATGCCTCCAGTCACGCCCCGGAGAGTCCCCGCATGAGGGAAGCCGTGATCGGCGGCCTCGTGGCGGGCACGGTCGACATCGGCGCGGCCTGCGCGATCAACGCGGTCGGCCCGGTCATCGTCACCCAAGCCATCGCGAGCGGCCTGGTCGGGACGGCTTCGTTCAAGGGAGGCGCGGATTCGGCATTCCTTGGCCTCCTCCTGCAATGGGCGATGTGCATCCTGATCGCCTTCATCTACGGCTTCGCCGTCGACCTTTTCCCCGGACTTCGCGCGCGATGGGTTGCGGCCGGACTGATATGCGGAGCGGTGACCTTCTTTGTGATGAACTACGGCGTGATGCGCCTATCGGCGCTCGGCCGTTTCCCGCATTTCTCGCCGGTCGGCTTCATGGAGAACTTCGTGGCGATCCTTCTCTTCGGGCTCATCATCTCTTTCGTCGCGCGCAGGAGGAATCCCGCCGGCCGGCGATGACCCCGACGTTTCCCGACAGGCCGTTCGTCGGGCAGCTCGGACGCGAGAACACGCTCCAGGTGCTGAGCCGGCCCGACCGCATCATTTGCCGCGTCACGCGCGGGAGCGTGTGGTTCAGCCAGCTTATCCTCCTTTTTTTCGGCTCGTTCCTGGCCTTCGTGGTATGGACGGCCCACCAGGATCGCTCTTTCCGGATGCCACTGCCTTTCCTGATCTTGGTCTGGGTGCTCGCGCTCGCCTGCTGGGGCGTCTTCCTGCGCACGCTCGCGGGAATGGCAAGGATCGAGATTGTGGGCGACACGGGCAACGTGCTGTTCTTCCGCTACAATACCCGCATCCCCCGGAGGGTCGTCAGGCGAAGTGAGATCCGCAGGATCGGTGTCGAAACCCAGATGTACACGAGCCGGAGCGTGCAGACCGCCAACTACCTCCTCTCGCTCCATCTTGAGGGCGACGTGAAGGTGCCCCTTTGCGCCTCTCCGAGCGAGCGGGAGGTCCGCCTCCTGGAGACCCAGCTCACTACCGGCATCCGCATGCAAAAAACCCCGGGGGACGCACGCGCCTAGCGGCGCGGGTCCCTCGGGGTCTGCGGCCCGTGGCTTGGACCGTTGCTAAAGCGCCGGCCTAGCGGTCGCGCCACTCGCCGCGCACCTGGTGATAGTGGCCGTCATGGTCACGATCCCAGTGCGGGGCCACCCAGCGGCCTCGGCCATGCGGCGGACGGTCCCAGCGGCCGGCCCGCCATGTGTAGTGGCCAGGGCTGCCGTCCCAGTAACCGTCGACCCAGACGTAGTCGGCGCCGGGGCGGGTGGACTCGACGACCACCTCGTGCCGCGGGGGCGGCGGAGGCGCGTCGACGCTAAGATTCAGCGAGACTTCGGCCATGGCGGAAGGTGCGGTGGCACCGGCCAAGGCGAGAACTCCCAGCCCAGAGGCGAGCAAGAGAGCCCTGTGCAAAGAGCGAACTGTAGGGATTGTGGTTGTAGCATTCATCCCTTCGTTGGACAGGCCTTGCCGCGAGCAGTGTCGCGCCCATGCCGTGTAAATCGCGAAAAAATGCCGATCGTGCAAAAAAGTAACAACAGTGCGGATACCCTTGCATCGATGTAGGCCGCTGGGCGGCAAGTCCTAAGCTCCCGGACCCCGGGAGCCACGGGTTGCGTTTTGCAATTAGCCTCGTTGATCGCCCCTCTATGCCGGCTGCTCGACCGGCTGTGGGATCGGCACCAGGAGCGACTTGCGGACGTATTCGCGGAGGCGGTCCGGCATGCACCGCAGATCCGCGAAGGCCACGTGGCTGTCGGGCCGCATGAGATAGAGTGCCCCCTGGGTCAGGCCCCGCTTCCTCATGGAGTGCTCCCACGGAAAGGCCTGGAGCGGCAGGTGCAGCTCCTCGCAGGTGCCCTTGATGCCCGCCGGCACGCGCCCGTAGATGTGCACCCGCCAGCGAAGGCCCGTCATCTGCGCGAAATTGTCGCCGCCGGACTTGAGCTGGACCCATGGAAGGCGGTCACCCGCGTGGATCTTTCCCGCAGAGCCGAGGCTGAGCGCGCTCTTGCGGTAGCTGATGCCGATCTGGCTCACCGTCCTGAACATCATCCGCCTGATAGCCGGGATTCCGAAGAGGCGGGGAGCCATGAGGGGGACGATCCTAGTCCTCAGCAGCCGGGCCCAGAATCCCCGGCTGGTCACGAGCGTGAAGGCCTTGTCCGTCGTCGCCACGAGCCGCAGCGCGAAGGCACGGCGCTCCTGCTCATAGGTGTCCAGGATGGCTGCCGGCACCTCGCCCTTCACGACTGACGCGAGTTTCCACGAGAGGTTGATGGCGTCGCCGATGCCGGTGTTCATGCCCTGGGCCCCCACAGGGCTGTGGACATGCGCCGCGTCACCGAGGAGAAACACCCGGCCCTCTCGGAAGTGGTCCGCAACCCTGTGATGAACCCGGTACGTCGAGAACCAGTTCTCCTTTATGACCTCCACCTTCAGGTTTCGAAGCGCCTTTCCGCGCACGTCCCCAAAGCCCAGGCTGCCGCGCCCGTTCTGCAGTTCATCGCCGACGGAGCCGATCAGGCGCACGTGGCCCTCCTTGGTCAGCGGAAAGACGCCCAGGAAATCGGCATCCTCCATATCGATGTGGACCTCCTTATTCGTGGCGGGGCCCTTGGCCTCGACGTCGGCGACGTAGAAGAGGTGAGAATAGGTGCCGCCTGGGAAGGTCTTCGTCAGCGCTTGCCTGACCGACGACGACGCTCCGTCGCAGCCCGCCAGGTACGGCACCGCAGCCAGCTGCTCTGAGCCGTCGGCCAGCTTCAGGTGAGCCGTCACCGAATCGTGTGACTGCCCGAGGGAAACGAGCTCGACCGAGCGCTCCACTTCGACTCCCTCCCGCGCCAGGGTCGCTATCAGGAGGCGCTCATGGGCGTCCTGGGGATAGATGAGAAGGTAGGGGAATCTCGTGAGGCCCGAGCCCATGTTGGTCAGGGGCACCCGGGCCGCCTTGGATCCGCGGACCCAGAGGTTCACGCCGGCCGACTTGATTCCGGCAGCGACCACGGCGTCGGAGATCCCGAGCTGGCGGTAGAACTCGAGCGTCCGGGCATGGACGCCAAGCGCGCGCGAGGTCGTCCCGGCCTCGGCCGCCTTGTCGATGATGCGCACGGGCACGCCGAGGCGGGTAAGGCAGAGCGCAAGGACGAGCCCGGTCGGCCCCGCCCCAACGATCAAGATGGGCGCGGCAGGGGATTCCCAGGGGTTGGCTGAGGCCTTGGCGCACATGGCGTAATGGACGCTGGCCGGCGGCCGTTGTTCCTCCCGCCGTATGAATGGGCGCCCGAGACGTTTCTTGACCCTGTGATTTTTTCACCCGACTTTCGTCGCCGCATGCCCAGCGCCGGAGAGTCCGAGCCTACACCGTCCAAGCCGTCCGTCTTCCTGAGCTACGCATCGGAAGACCGCGTGGCAGCGACCTCCATCCGCGATTTCATGGCCGCGGCCGGGCTCGATGTCTGGTACGATGCGAACGAGCTCGGCGGCGGCGACGTCTGGGACAAGAAGATCCGCCAGCAGATCCGCGAGTGCGACTACTTCGTGGCCGTCATCTCCGCCCAGACGGAAGGGCGCCACGAGGGCTACTTTCGGCGCGAGTGGCGCCTTGCCGTCGAGCGCACCCTGGACATGGCGGACGACCACGCCTTCCTGCTGCCGATCGTGATCGACGGGACGGACCAAGCCGTCGCGCGCGTCCCGGAGAAATTCCTCGCCGTCCAGTGGCTCAAGGTCCCGGGCGGCGTCCAGAACCCGGGGCTCGCGGCCCTTTGCACGCGCCTCGTCTCGGGAACCATGTTTGAAAAGCCCGCGCCCCGGCGGGCGCCGGCTGCCCGGGTCGCCGCCTCGTCGGCTCCGTTCCCGCCGGAGGCCCAGGGTACCCCGCCCGTCGTCCTGCCGCCCTTTCCCGCGGAGGAGCCCGGCAAGAAGATGAGATTCCTGGTGCACATCGCCGTCTGGGCGGGCAAGTCCGCATGGATCAGCTTCAAGAGACTGCCGCGATGGCTCAGATCCATCATCGTCCTCTGGCTTTGCCTGGCGTTACTAACCAAGGGATGCTCAAGCGACAAGGTGACGACTCAACACGTGACGCCAGAGACCGCCGAGAGGCTCAAGGAGGTTGCCGAGAAGTACCAGGGCAGCGCCAAGGCAGCCGACGTCGGCAAGCTCGGTGCCGAGATCGCCAAGGAGTTCACGAAGGACGTGGGCGACAATTCCGGAGATTCAAAGCCGATCCTCGTCGTCCCGTTCGGCGTTCCGGCTGCCGGCACGCCCGAGGCAAAGTTCGCGGACTCGACCTTCGCGATCCTCTACGGGCGCCTTGCCATCTCCCACAAGGAGTCAGTGGGACTCGGAAAGGAAAAGCTTCCGACTCTCGACTCCAATGTCGCCGCGGAACGCGGAAAGGCCGACCATGCGACGTACGTCGTCTTCGGCGGCATCGAGAACCCCGGCCCTTCCGCCACACTGAGGATCGCGGTCGTCAAGGTCGCCGACGGCTCCGTTGTCTCGGACAACAGCTACAGTGTTTCAGGATCCGATTCCTCGACGATCGCCGCAGAGGTGGAATCAAAGGTCCCAGCGGTCGATGACAACTGAGCGTTCTTGATGACAAAATTGTTCATGATAGAATTATCTATCATGAAATAGAGGACCGCGACAGTCGCAGATCTGCGAAATAACTTTCGGCGGGTGTCTGCATGGTTGGAGAACGGAGAATCCGTAGAAATCATAAAACGAGGGTGGAAGTTTGCCCGCCTCGTTCCAGCGGCCATCCCGTCTGCGAGAAATCCTGTAAAGATCGACTTCACAGCTCAATTGAGGACGACTTGGGGATCGAAAATATTTTTTGACCAGGAGACCGGGTCGATGCGAGCTGCCGAGCTAGCCACGCAGTCTTGGTAGCCTTTCCCGACACATCTTTTTTATGTGCCCTCTACGTTCCCCAGAGTACCTCGGCTGCGGCGACTGAACATTATAGGCGAATGAAGAGGCCGCTCTACGTGTCGGCATTGCTGCTTGGTGAATTTCGCATTCTGTTCGATTTCAAAATAGTTCGGAACTCTAAGGACCCAACCCAGGGTTATTCGCGAAGAACAGGCCTTGAAGCTCTAGCAAGATTGCAGGAAGACTCTCCTCCAAACACACGCTCAACTCTGGGCACGGTTCGTTGACCTGTTGCATGCTGCCACGGCCCTTCAACAGGGCGCACAGCAGCTACTCGCTTTTGATGGCAACCAGCGAAGGCTAGCCCTGGCGTTTGCTCGTCAAGCCGTGAGGGAACCTGTTCACCTAGAGGCTTCGTCGGGTAAGCCGTGACGGCGCAACTCTCTGGTCGGCCGCTAACTTGATCCGCGCTGGTGAAGTGGTGGACCCGATCAGGTTCGAACTGACGACCTCCTCAATGCCATTGAGGCGCTCTTCCAACTGAGCTACGAGCCCATTCACTTGCGCGAAGGGAAGAAAAGTCGGTTTTTCTCGGCCGAAGGCAAGAGTTTTTAGCAGGTCATATTTCCGGCCTGCCGCCCAACTCCCTAGAGCACAGGGGGCTCGGTCGCCGGGGGCACCGAGATGGAGCGGATGAGCGACTCCCTCCAGAGGGCCTCGTCCGTTTCCCGCCGCTTCACGGCGCGGTATTCCGCCTGGCCCGCCATGAAGATATAAACGAAGATCGCCGCCATGAAGTAGTTCTCGCGGTAGATCGCATAGGGCACGCCTACGATCGTGACGACCTTCGCAAGTGTGACCGCCCAGTACGTCGCCCTCAGGTAGGGCAGCTTCAGGGCAAGGAGTGCCCGCACGATCCGGCCCCCGTCCATCGGGAAGGCCGGGATCAGGTTGAAGAGGCCGACCCAGATGTTCCAGGTCAGGAGGGTGACGACGAAGTCTCCCCACGGCCCGAACGCGAACTCCCATCCGCCGGAAAGCTTGATCGCGCACCAGAGAAGACCGGCGATCGTGAAGTTGACCGAGGGGCCGGCCACCGTGATTAGGAGCTCCTGCGCGGGGCTCCTCGGGATCCGGTCAAACTCGGCGACGCCGCCGATCGGCATGAGCAGGATGCGGCGCACGTTGACGCCAAACCTCATCGCGGTCAGCGAGTGGCCGAGCTCGTGCAGCACGACGCACACGAAGA
>DASRSJ010000022.1:0-4589 GCA_035656555.1 Opitutaceae bacterium | reverse complement strand
AGGTCTCGCTCATGCTCTTTGAGCCGGACTCGACCTTGAACACCGGCAGCGCCGGTGGCGAGCGGACGGCCAAACCCGAGTGGATCTAGGCGGCTGCGCTCAGCCCCAGGGCCACGCGGCGATGAGGTGCTTTGCGACCGGAGGCCAGGCCGGGCTCATATAGAGGGAGACGGCGAGCATCTGGACCGCGAACATGTAGGCTGCGCCGGCGACATAGGCCGGGTGGAGGCGCTTCCGGGTCGCGAGGTCGTAGATCCCAACAACCGCGGTCAGGACGACCGGCCCGGCATAGAGGGCCAGCCAGAAGTGCCAGTAGGTCGGGCCGCCCAGCGCTCCGATGATGCGGTGGGCAAGCCAGCGGGCGTAGCCGGCGTCCGTGATGTAGAGCGTGCCGAGGAGGACGAGGCGTTTGTGGGCGGCCGCCTTCTTGCGCAGGACGATCGCGGCTCCCGTCAGGCCGACGAAGGCCAGGATGTCGGTGAACTGGATGCTGAGAAAGCCCGGGTCGGCGTCGGGACTGGCCATGCCGTGGTGCTGGACAGTCAGGGCCGTGGCGGGGCCTATGAGCGCCATGGCGACCGCGAGGTAGACGAGCGCGAAGCCGAGCGACTTGTGGACGGAGACCTTCTTCGAGCGGATGAGGAGGACCTGGACCGTGAAGAGGACGAGCCAGAGGACGAAGATGACGGCGTGGAAGTGGACGATGATGGGGTAGGGCGCGGAGTTGTGCGCCACGCGCTGGACAATCTCACCGCCAAAGCCGCGCAGGATGCCGAGCCAGGCCAGGCCCACCATGATGAGGTAGAAATTTCGGTCCCAGCGGTGATTCGGCGCGAAGCCCCGCATCGGGGCGTGATCCATGGCCATGGCGGGATTGGACATCGTGGTTCCTTCGGTTGACCGGAGTTGAGGCGGACGACGGGCTGGACACCCGTCCCTTGCGTGAGAAGCAATCGGCTGCCCCGGCGGGAGGCAAGTCCAGGCAGGCTGCCTTGCGCTCAGGCGAGCGCGGAGCGCACGGTCTTGGCCCTGGGGTAGTTCCAGGCGTAGGCGAGGGCGCCGAGCGTCAGGCCCGCGAGCGCGAATCCGCAGACGCCCCACCAGCCAAAGAGCTGCCAGCCGAGGGCGCCGAGGAAGGAGCCGAGCGAGCCGCCGATGAAGTAGCAGGTCATGTAGACCGAGTTGAGGCGGCTGCGCATGGTCGGCGCCAGGCTGTAGATCCAGGCCTGGTTCGCGACGTGGCCGGACTGGACCCCGAGATCCATCAGGAGGACGCCGACAATCAGGGCGGCCAGGTGGTGGCCGCCGAAGCCGAGCACCAGGAAGGCGGCGAAGGCCAGGACGAAGGAGACGCCGACGGACTTCCTGGAGCCGAAGGTGTCGGTCATGCGCCCGATCAAGGGAGCGAAGGCGGCGCCTGCGGCGCCGACCAGGCCGAAGAGCCCGGCCGCGGTGCTTCCGTAGTGGTAGGGCGGGGTCTCAAGGAGGAAGATGAGCGAGGTCCAGAAGGCCGCGAAGGCGCCGAAGAAGGTGGCGCCGTAGAGGGAGGACTCCCGCAGCGTCGGGTAGTCGCGGATCATGGTCACCATCGAGCGGAAGAGCTCGGGGTAGGAGAGGTGGTTCTCAGGCGGGCTCTTGGGAAGGAAGAGGACGAGCAGGACGCTTAGGATCACCATCAGGACCGCGGCGCCGGCGAAGACGGCCCGCCATCCGAAGAGTTCGCCGAAGAAGCCGCTGGCCGTGCGGGCGAGCAGGATGCCCATGAGCAGCGCGCCGATCACGGTGCCGACCACCTTGCCGCGCTCCGCGGGCCTGGCGAGCGAGGCCGCGAAGGGCAGGAGGAGGTGCACCACCGAGCCCGAGGCCCCGACCGCGAAGGCCGCGAGCGTGAGGCAGAGGAAGTTGGGCGCCAGGGACACGCCGGCCAGGGCGATCGAGAGGACGAGGACCAGGGACGCGATCAGCGAGCGGCGCTCCCGGATGTCGCCCAGGGGCACAATCAGGAGCATGCAGGAGGTGGTGCCGAGCTGCATGAGGGTCGCGACCGATCCGGCCTTGGCGGGGCTTAAGTGGAAGGCGCGCGCGATATCCGCCAGGAGCGGCTGGATGTAATAGATGTTGGCGACCAGCGTCCCGACGGCCGCCGCCATGAACCAGAGGAGACTCTTCTTCACTGGAAGAGGCGGGGCGCCAGGTCGATCAAGTCCCTGTGCCAGACAGGCCAGACGTGCATGCCCGGGGTGTCGAAGCCGACGGGCGAGAAGCCGTGCCGGGCGAGCGTCGCGGCAAGGGCGTGGGCATTCGTGAGCCCGTCGCCCTCGTTGGTGCCGGATCCGATCCAGAGGAGCCTGACGTTCTTCGCGCCGTCGTAGTCGCCGCGGCCGGCGGCCGCCAAGACGAAGTCCGAGGCGCCGCTCATGCAGCCGACAAACGAGAAGAGCTCGGGGTGCCTGAGGCCGATCCTGATACTCTGGTCGCCGCCCATGGAGAGCCCCGCCAGGGCGCGGCCTTTGCCCTCCCTTGAGACATGGTAGGCGGCCTCCGCCTGCGGCATCACCTCGGTGAGGAGCGCCTGCACGAAGAGCTCGTCATTTTTGTCCACGTGGGAGTCGTAGTCCTTGAGGATGGTCATGTCGCCGTAGCCGAAGGGCATGACGACCACCATGGGCTTCGCCTTGCGGGCGGCGATCAGGCTGTCGAGGATCCGCTCGGCGTGGCCGAGCGTGATCCAGCTCTCGGCGTCGCTGCCGTAGCCGTGAAGGAGGTAGAGGACAGGGTAGGGCTGTGCGGCAGAGGGATCGTAGCCGGGCGGCGTGTAGACGCAGAACTCGCTGTGGTTGCCCGCCAGGCCCTGGACGACGTGCGTCGTGTAGTGGTGCTGGTGGACGATCCCGTGCGGGATGTCCTGCTCATCCCAGGGCTCGGGCGTGGAGGAAGGTACGGTGACAAAGCTGTCCAGGTAGACCAGGTTCGGGCGGACGTCGGGGTTCGCGGGGTCGAGGCCGGGGCGGCCGTCGATGCTGAAGGAATACCAGTAGGTCTCGGGCGCCATGGGGGGCGTCGTGACGCTCCAGACGCCGTCCTTTTTCGAGAGCGGCAGCGGGTCGGCGATATTGGCGACCGAGACCAGGACCTCCTTGGCGCCCGCGTCTGCGTAGCGGAAGGTGATGCGACCGTCTGCCGAGACCTCGGGCGACTTGACGGCGTCGGCGCCCTGGCAAAGGGGCGCCATGAGAGCCAGGGCGAGCGCGGCGAGGATGGGCCTTGATCGGATCATCCCGGACCATTGCGGCCGATGAGGTGCCAAGGCAAGCGGGTTGGGGATTCCTTGGGAAACTACGCCTTTCTAGGGCCTTTGGATCCTTGTGCCCGCGACTTCCCCGGCTGAGGATTTCCGCGCAGGGCATTATCAAATCTTCGGCGAATCCCCAACCCCATCGGCCATGCAATCTGAAGCGCGAGCGATCCTCCATGAACTGAAAACAAAACGGGAAGTGCGGGGCTCGGCCATGGGCTGGACGGACTACTGGCGAACCTACGCGATCATGATCGTTTACGGTGTCGGCCTGGAGATATTGCTCCCCCGGCTTTCAGGCCGGGGCGAATCAATCCTGGTGTTCCTCGCCACGACGGTCGTGGTGGCCACGTCGATCCGTGACAGCCAACGGGCGATCAACAGGCGATTCGAGGCGCTTCTGGCGCTGATCGAATCCAAGGGCGGCCCATCAGCCTGAATCGTCCAGGCAACCCAGCAGGCGAGGATCCTATCGCCGAGTCCGGGAAATGACCCTGGACTCCTCAGACATCGCGAACGCCTCCTGATGCGCACTCTGCCACTCGTAGTCGCATTGATGCTCATTTGCAGCGGGACTCTGGCGGTGATTTACCCGCGACCCATCGTGGTTGGTCATGCCGATTATGGGTACAGATATTACACCATATCCCTTAGAAGCCTGGAATCCGTTTCGAAGGAGGGATGCCGAAACTATGGGCTATTGGCGATAGCCTCAGGCGCCATCATGATGTGGGGCGCGCTTGGCAGCTCGTCCATATCACTGTCGGACCGGCGAATCGCGCGATCCATCGTCGAGACGAAGAAGAAGCTGGAGTCCGACTATGGGGTGACCAATGCGTGCTCCATCGCGCAAATCGAGGCGGCGGTAATGGCGTTGAGGATTTCGTCCAGGCACCTGCCTTACCTCTGCGCGGCATTTATGGGCAAAGATGAATTCAATCAGCTGCGTGAATTCATGCCGGACGTGGACTGGGGCCGTATTGAGGCAAGGGTCTCGAAGATCGCGTGTGATCTGCCGTACAGGGAATTGAATGGATCCCATTTTCACGAAACCTGGATTCCAAGCGTGGACAGCTGACCCTGGTGCTCAGCCCCTACGCATTTCTAAGGTCTTTGGACTCTTGTGCCTGCGCAAATTTCCCGGTGAAACCAAGCGCCGCTCAACGCTCGTTCATTGCGCGTGACCTTGGCCCTGCCGCCCTATCAAAATTCATGAAATCGACCCTCTTTGCCCTCCTGATCGTGGCGCTGCCCGTCGTCGGCCATGCCGCCGCGCCGTCGGCCGCGTCGCTTG
>DASRSJ010000021.1:0-5731 GCA_035656555.1 Opitutaceae bacterium | reverse complement strand
ATTGGGCCCGACGCAGCCACATTTCTACAGGGCCAGTTTACCAACGACTTAAGCAACATGGCGGTGGGGCAGTCGGTATACGGGCTATGGCTCGACCGCAGGGGCAAAGTGATCGGCGACAGCCACGTGATCCTCGCCTCGGCCACCGTCGAATACCGCATCGTGAGCCTGGGCTCGGCGGGCTCCGTCATAGCGACCCACCTGAATGACCACATCATCGCCGATGAGGTGG
The DNA here is from genome assembly GCA_035656555.1 of Opitutaceae bacterium. GTDB lineage: Bacteria > Verrucomicrobiota > Verrucomicrobiia > Opitutales > Opitutaceae > Palsa-1447. The sequence goes on along the minus strand of DASRSJ010000021.1, from coordinate 5,499 downwards.
AGGTGTTTGACGAGACGGCAGAGTGGGCAGGCATCTCGGTTCTCGGTGAGGGCACCGGGCCTTGGCTCTCGTCCATGTCCCGCCCCGGCTACGTTTTCCCCGGCCGTAGGGGACTCGCCGAGAACTGGGAGTGGGTCCACCCGCTCGGGCACTCGGAGTCCGCAAAGGCGGCCGTCGACGGGGCGCGCGTCGCCACGGCGGAGGACATGGAGCGCTCCAGGATCCTCGCGGCCATCCCCGCGGTCCCGGCCGACATCGGGCCCTCGGACCTGCCGAATGAGGGAGGACTGGACAGCTGCGCAATATCGTATTCGAAGGGATGTTACATCGGCCAGGAGGTCATGGCCCGGATAAAGGCGCTTGGCCGGGTGCGCCGGAAGCTGGTGCTCGTGAGCGGCACGGGCGAACCCCCGGCCCCCCTCTCAGGCCTCTGGCAGTCCGAGCGCAGGGAAGGCGAGCTCAGGAGCGTCGCCAAGAGCCGCGGGGGATTCGTCGGCCTGGCCTTGGTCTCGATCGCGAGCGCCTCGGCCGGCGGCCCATTCTCGCTTGCTCCGGACGGCTCGCCGTCCGTCCAGATCGCAATCCAGCCCTGAGAGGCTTGGGAAGCCGGATTGCGTTTGACCGCGTCCGGATCAGTCCCTTGCCTCCCGAAACCAGCACATGAACAAGGCCGAACTCGTGAACGAGGTGCACAAGCTGATGGGAGACGACACCTCCAGGGCGGCCGCTGAGCGGGCTGCGGAGTCGGTCCTCCAGGCCGTGAAGCGCGGCCTCAAGCGCGACGGCGAGGTGAACCTCGTCGGCTTTGGCACCTTCTCGGTGGCCCAGCGCTCCGCGCGCAAGGGCTTCAACCCGCACACTCGCCAGCCGATGAAAATTCCCGCGATGAAGCTCGTGCGCTTCAAGGCGGGCTCAGGCCTACGGGGAATCCGCTAGGATGACGGACAAGCTCATCGAGCGGTTCCGCGAGGTGTTCTCGCGAGAGCCCGAGATCATCGCCAGGGCCCCCGGAAGGATCGAGGTCATCGGCAACCACACCGACTACAACGGGGGCACAGTGCTCGGCGCGGCGATCAACCGCTGCGTCTGGGTCGGGCTTGCTCGCCGCTCCTCCAGCCTCCGCAGGTTCGCGAGCGACGTGAAGCCGGGCGTCATCGAGCTTGCGGCGGACTCAGGCGAGCGCCGCACCGGAGCGGAGTCATGGGTGAACTACCCGCTCGGCGTCCTCGGGGCCTTCCAGGAGGCGTCCCTCGATACGCCGGAGGGCTTTGACTACATGGCGATGTCCAACGTGCCGACCGGCGCGGGGCTAAGCAGCAGCGCCGCGATCGAGCTGTCCTCCGCGCTCGCGTTCCTCGAGGCCAAGGAAGCGACCCTCGACAGGAAGCAGCTGGTCAGCATCTGCCAGAGGGCGGAGAACAAGTTTGTCGGCGTGCCGTGCGGCATCCTGGACCAGGGCGTCTCCGGCTACGGCAAGGTCGACCACCTCGTCTACATCGACTGCAGGGAGAAGCGCTTCGACACGGTGCCGATGCCCAGCGGGGCCAATTTCTGGATCTTCAACACCCACACGAAGCACGCGCTGATCGACGGCCTTTACGCCGAGCGCCACGGCGAGTGCATGGATGCGGCGAAGATCATGGGCGTGCCGCTGCTGGTCGAGGCGACGCCGGCGCTGCTCGCGTCCAGCGAGACCAAGCTGTCCCGGACGTCCTACAAGAGGGCCCGCCACGTGATCGACGAGATCGCGCGGGTCGAGAAGGCCGTCGCGGCGCTCAGGGCCGGCGACATGCCCGCCCTCGGCAAGCTCCTCCTCGCCTCGCACCGCAGCTCTAAGACCTGGTTTGAGAACAGCAGCCCGGAGCTCGACTTCCTGGTCGACAGCCTTGAGCCCGAGAAGGGCGTCTACGGCGCGAGGCTGACAGGCGGCGGGTTCGGGGGCGCCGTGATGGCGCTCACGAACGAGACGTTCGGGACGGAGGGCGTCGAGCGGATCTCGGACGCCTACCTGACGAAGTTCGGCTCAAGGCCCGAGGTCCTGCATGCCAAGACCGACGACGGCGCCTCGCTCGTCAAAGGAGTGCGCTGACCTGGTCCAGCCAGGCATCGACCCATCCCCTGAGGAAAAGGAAGTAGACCAGGCCGGCGACGGCGAGCATCGGCCCGAAGGGCACGTGAACGCCAAGGCCCATGTCTGCGGGAACTCCCTCGGCCGTCTCGGCCCTGGGTGAAACGGCCGCGGGCTTTCCGGATATCTTCTCCCAGCAGAGGGCGAGGCCGACCCAGATCGTACCGACCGCCGCCCCGCCGAAGATCGAGAACAGCGCGCCGTGCCAGCCGCAGAAGGCGCCGATGGCGCCGACAAACTTCACGTCGCCAAAGCCCATTGCCTCCTTCTTGAGCGCCACTTCGGCGATCAGGGCGATCCATAGGACGACGCCCGATCCCGCCACCATGCCGACAAGGGCGGCGGAGACGGACCTGAGGCTGTCCAGCATGTAGAACTCCGAGTGCTGGCCGTGGAGGGAGGGGACGAGCGCGGAGAGGACCAGGCCCACCACCGCGAGCCCGATCGTGAAGACGTCGGGGATGATCATGTGGTCGAGGTCGATGAACATCCCGCTGATGAGGCAGCCGATGAAGACCCAGCCGCAGACGGCCGCCGCCGGCGGAAGCCGAAGCCAGCACGCGAGGAAGAGGGCGCCCGTCAGGAGCTCGACGAAGGGATACCGGAAGGAGAACGCCCTGCCGCAGCAGCGGGCCTTCCCGCGGAGGATCAGCCAGGAAAAGACGGGTATGTTGTCGTACCAGGCGATCGGCTCGCCGCAGCCGCAGGTGGAACCGGGCGTCACGATGGACTTGCCCGCAGGCACGCGGTAGATGACGACGTTCAGGAAGCTGCCGATGCACAGCCCAAATACCGCGGCAACCATGGGGAAGAACCAGGGGTGCTGGGCCGACACGTCGGCTAGGGTGCTGAACATGGGACTATCCTAGGCCGGCCCCTACGCGTAGCCAAGAGCCTTCGACGCGGCGGCCCTCATCGCGGGGGCGAGCTTCGCGGCGGGCACCCCGGTCCAGATCTCGAGTGCCTTGGCGCCCTGGTGCACCAGCATGCCAAGGCCGTTGGCCCCGCGGATGCCGAGGCGCGCGGCCTCAGCCAGGAGCGGCGTCTGCCTCGGGTTGTAGATCATGTCGTAGACCGCGGCCGCGCCGGGAAAATCCGCGAGGAGGGCGGGGGCCGCGTCGCCGGGCTTGAGGCCCGCGCTGGTCGCGTTGATGACGAGGGTGCCGCTCGCGAGCGCCTGCCCGGCGCCGGCGGCCAGGAGTCCCTGTCGGGGGATCCCCGGCGCCACGTTTGCGACCTGGGCAAGAAGGGCGGCAAGCGTGGCCTGGCTGCGGTTCAGGATCGTCAGTCCGGCGCATCCGGCCCGGAGGCACTCGGCCGCGGCGCCGCGCGCCGCGCCGCCGGCGCCGAGGAGGAGGACAGGCGTTCCTTTAAGCTCAAGGCCGAGATCATCGCGGATGCCCGCGGCTAGCCCGTGGCCGTCGGTGTTGAAGCCGCGCCAGCCATCCCCGTCCAGGAGAAGCGTGTTCACGGCGCCGGCATCGCTCCCGTCTTGGTCGATGCCGCTCACGAGGCCGACCGCAAGGACCTTGTGGGGCACCGTGAGGTTGACGCCGCGAAAGCCGCGGGCACGCATGAGGTCGAGCGCCGCGGGGAGCTTCTCGGGCTCCACGTCGAACGCGCTGTAGCGCCAGTCGGCGAACCTGGGGTCGGTGCGCGCAAGTTCCGCAAGCGCGGCGTTGTGCATCTGCGGGCTGACCGAGTGCGCGATGGGGTGGCCGATGACGGCCAGGCTGGTGCCGCCGTGCGGCCAGCGCCCCAGGTCAGACAGGGAGAGGACGGGATTCAGGACTGCAGATAGCGCTCGTGCGTCGCCTCGAATTCGTCCGCGAATTCCGAGAAGATCTGCGCGCGCGCCAGGTCGCTCGCCGCTGAATAGTGGTTGGCCAGGTTACGGCAGCTGCGGCAAAGGACCTCCCTGACCGTCGTGGGGGCCAGGTCCGAAGGCTTCGGGGCGATGTGGTTGGAGCGCAGGAGGGCGAAGACCTCGTCCGCGTCCCTGAACAGGCCCTGGTCAAAGGGATCGATGAAGAAGGGCGCCTCGTCGGCGTAGCAGCCCACAACAAAGTGCCCGGGCAGGCCGACCGGTTCCAGCGGGAGGCCGAGGCGCTCTCCGACAAGCAGGTACAGCACGCTGAGCGAGATCGGGATCCCCTTCCTGCGGGTCAGGACCTTGTCGATGAAGCTGTTCATCGGGTCCGTGTACTGCTCGACGTTGCCCCTGAAGCCCCACTCGTGGAAGAGGACGCGGTTCATCACGCGGCACTTCTCGCGGTTCGAGGAGGGCTCGGAGATGAGCTCCCGGCAGCGGGCGGCCATCTCGTCGATCTCCGCGCGGCACTCGGCGACGTCGAGCTGCGGCGTGACGGTGCGCGCGAGCAGCAGCGTGCCCGTCTCGAGCTCGTAGCTGAGCGAGCGGATGAAGGAGCGGAACTCGCTGACGGGGTCGGTGAGCTTGAGCTCCTCGATGAACCACGCGGCGTGGCGGGCGAGGACGCGATTCGAGCTGTGGGCAATCTCCTGGAGGAGACTGGCCGCGGCGGCACCATGAATCGAGAAGCGGGCTAGAAGTGCCCTGCGGACGGTGGGGCTCTGATCGTCCAGCAGACTCAACAGCGCCTCTTTCTCAGCAGAAGGCATTGTGTCCATTTCCACGCCCAAAATTGGAATCTGTTTTGCCCGCGCGTGGCAACACCGAACGAAAAAATCGCGGGAATATAATCGCGGAAGGATCAGCGCGCGCCGAAAAGAGCCGAGCCGACGCGCACGATCGTGCTTCCCGCAAGAATCGCGGCGCCGAGGTCGCCGCTCATTCCCATCGAGAGTTCCTTGAGCGGCGCGCCGGTCTTCGTGCGAAGCGCATCACGGATCGCGCGCAGGTTCTCGAACGTGCGGCGGGCGACGTCCGGGTCCTCGGATAGCGGCGCGATGGTCATGAGCCCGTCGACGCGCAGGTTGGCGCGGGACAGCGCGGCCTCGAGGAGCCCCAGCGCGCCTTCGGGCTCGACGCCCGATTTTGCCGGGTCCCGCCCCGCATTCACCTGGAGGAGGACAGCCTGCTTCTTTCCGAGCTCTCCGGCGACCCGGTCCAGGGTCTCGGCGAGCTTCGGGCTGTCGACGCTCTGGATCCTGTCGAAGGTCTGCGCCGCCAGCCTGGCCTTGTTGGACTGGAGGTGCCCGATCAGCTCCCAAGAGAGGCTGGCCTTGGTAAGCGCGCGCTTCTCCACGCCCTCCTGCACCCGGTTCTCGCCGACGGCCGCTAGGCCGTAGCGTGCCGCAAACTCGGCGGCCTGCGCGGGATGCGTCTTCGTGACGGCCAGGAGCTGGACTTGCGACGCGTCCCGGCCTGCCATTTCGCAGGCGTGAGAGAT
>DASRSJ010000020.1:0-10290 GCA_035656555.1 Opitutaceae bacterium | reverse complement strand
GGACGGTCGAAGTCTTGACGGACCAGCCGGGCATCCAGCTCTACACGAGCAACGGCTTCCACGGAAAGCTGGTCGGCAAGTACGGCTGGGCCTACCCGCTCCATGCCGCATTCTGCCTCGAGACGCAGCACTACCCGGACTCGATCAACAAGCCATCGTTCCCGTCCACGCTTCTGAGGCCCGGCGAGACGTTCAAGAGCACGACGATCTACCGGTTTGCTGCGAACTAGGGACTGGGCCCTAGCCGCCGAAGACCCAGAGGCCGCAGGTGAGCGGCGGCAGGTCCATATCCATCTCGACCTTGCGGGTGGCGCCCCGGCTCGCCGAATGGAGGAAACGCTCCTGGTCGGCCACCTGCTTCCAGGCCCCGAGGCTCGCGACGTCGCCAATGTGCACCACGGCGTCGTTGGTCGTCGGGTTGACCACGTAGAGCAGGCGCTCCGCTCCCTTTGACTGGTCGGCGTTCACAAGGACGGCCATGGCCGGGCCGCCCGAATTGAAGAACCGGAAGTATCCCTCCGAGGGACGGCTGTAATGTCGCAGAAGGCGGCCCTTCGTGCCTCGCCTGAAGGAAATCCAATCCGCGAAATAGCTGTGCGTCCCCAGGTTCCTGTAGAGGCGCTTGTAGTCCAGGGCATTGATGTCGCCTCGCTGGTAGGTGTTTCCCATCCCGCCTTTCGAGCGGAGGAAATCCTGACCGGCGGAGATCATCGGAATGCCGATCGACATGAAGAGGATCGAAGCCATCAGGTGCGTCCGGCGCACGTCGTTCGCAGTCGGGAAGGTGCCGTTGAAACCCTCGTTCTCCGTGATGGAGTCGATCCACGTCCGGTCGTCGTGGGATTCCGTGTAGTTGACGGTCTGGGCCGGCCACTTGGCGAAGTACCACGGCGAGCCCCTCAGGAAATACTCGAGTCTCTCCGCGGGAGCGTTGCCGCGCACGTAGTCCTTCAGGAAATTCCGGTAGCCATCGTTCCACGAGGCCCAGCCCGTGTCCCTCAGGGCGCCCGCGATGTGGCCCCTGAAGCTCCATGGCTCGGCGATCAGGATCACGCTTGGCTTCACCTCCTTGAGCGCCACCTCAATGTCCTTCAGCACCTGCACGCCGAGGAGCTCCGCCAGGTCGAACCTGAAGCCGTCCACGCCGTAGGCCTTTATGAGGTGGATGCAGCTGTCGATGATCAGGCGCTTCGACATCGCGGTTCCCGCGCGCACGTCGTTGCCGCACCCGCTCCAGTTGGCGAGGTTCCCCGCCGGGTCCTGCTCAAAGTAGTAGAGCCTGTCTATCGCCATCAGGTGGGCGGGCTCGCCGACATGGTTGTACACCACGTCCAGGATGACCGCCATGCCGCGGTCGTGAAATGCCTTCACCAGCTGCTGAAACTCGCGGATGCCCGAGGCGTCGTTCGGAGCCAGACTGTAGCTGCTCTCCGGAGCAAAGTAGGCGTTCGTCATGTACCCCCAGTGGTACTCCTCCGTCGTCTTGTTATCGAATTCCTGGATCGGCTGGAGTTCGACGCAGTTGATACCGAGGTGGTGGAGATAGAAATCCGATGACTCGACCCACTTGCGAAGCCCCGAGAATCCGAGCCTTTCGGCCGAAGTCGCGTCCATGGGCGCATTCGCGGCCAGGTCCCTCACGTGGGCCTCGACGATCACGAGGTCCTGCCAGTTGGGCGTCTTGAACTCGCTGTCGCCGCTGCCAATCCAATTGGGATCGAGCACGATCCCAGGCCCGAGGCGATCCACGGTGGCCAGCGCGTAGGGATCCAGGATGTCCGTCTGTGTCGCCAACTTTCCCGTGGGTCCCGCGATGCCCTCTATCGAGTACCAGTAGAACCAGCCGTGGAGGTTGCGATCGAGCTCCACCTCCCAGACGCCGGACACGCCGTGCGTGTCCATTCGGCGCAGCAGCGGGAATGATCCGGCTGCCTTCCGGTCGTCGATATCGTGGCACGTAAAGAGCGTGACCGTCTCCGCACGGGGCGCGAAGAGCCGGAAGGTCGTCGACTTCCCGTCGACCAGGGCGCCCAGCGGCAAGTCGGTTCCGAGACTGAAGAAAAACTCACCGGGGTTTAGCGCCACGGTCCCGGACGCGACATTGCCTTTCGGGCTGACTGTCCAGGCACCGGAAAGGTCCAGTGACACCCCGAGCTCGAATCGCCACAGGTGGGCGCCCGTTCTTTTCGGATCAACGACTCGGTTCACGGAGCCGCTGTCGTCGCGGACGACATTCGGCGCGTCGTCGCGGGGCAGAAGCCAGCGGTTCTCGGCCGTCACGAACTTGAACATCACCTCGCTGCCCTTCATCACGTCCTTAACCGGGCCGGACCACATAAGGAGCTCCTGGCCCTCGAGCTTCTCGATCTTCAGGCGCCAGGCCTCATTTCCTACCGCAGCCTGCCACCCATTGAAGGGCCCCGCGACATACACCGTGTCTTTTTCGGGATCGATGCCGGCCGTGCGCCGCGAAGGAAGCGCAAAACAGATCGTCGCCGCGTCCTTCATGAAATACCTGAAGGTGTTCACCGCTGCCGTATCGGGTGCCTTCTTGAAGGAGGTGATCTCGATTGGCCCTGACAAGGAGATCGAGGGCGGCGTGGCCGACGTCCAGTCCCTGTCGAACTCCACGATGCCGGTGGACAGTGAATCCAGCCACGCGCGGACAAGTTTTGGAGGGGTTTCGGCCATGCTGGTTTACGTAAGCACCTAACGTACCTACTGAATGGGGGCATTCGCAAGCACGGGGGAAATTGCAGCGGAATAATCCGGACGACACCCGTCGACAGCTGTGCTACTGTCTGGGAGCCAATCGAACGAACGATGAGAACGAGCCCAGCCACGATGTACTCCCGCTTTGCGGCCAGCGATCCCGCCTGGGACGGGCGTTTCTTCACGGGGGTCACGACGACCGGCATCTACTGCCTGCCCTCCTGCAAGGCCAAGAAGCCGAAGCGGCAGAACGTCCGTTTCTTCCCCTCCGTGGAGTCCGCCAGGGAGTCGGGCTTCCGGGCATGCCTGAAGTGCCACCCGGACGACTTTGCGCGCGGAGCAGACCCCGTCCTTGAGTCCATCGAGTCCCTCGTGGCGGAGATGCGGGCCGATCCGGCGAAATTCAAAGACGTGAAGACCGTCGTGAAGCGCTCGGGCTTCGGAACGACGCGCTGCTTCGAGCTCTTCAGGCAGCACTTCCATACCACGCCCGCCGACTTGCTGCTTCGCTCCCGCATCGACCAAGCGAGAAAGCTTCTCGGAAGCGGCGACACCCCCCTTTCCGACGTTGCAGCGGACGCCGGCTTCGAATCGATCTCTGTCTTCCACGAGCACTTCAAGGAGCAAAATGGGATGACGCCTACGGACTACCGCAAGCTACGTTCCCCGGGACCCTTCACCGTGATCCTTCCGGAGGGATTCCCCCTCGCGCGAGTACTCAGGGCTCTAGGGCGCGATCCCCAGAGCGTCACCGAGCGCCTCGTCGGCACGAGCTATGTGACGTCCGCCAACTTCGCCGGCACGCCGGGCCTTCTGAGGCTCGAGCTGTCCCAAAAGTCGGTCGTGGCCACAGCGGACACCGAGGGGGGTTCCAACTCGGCCCAAAGGCAGGCTGCACACCGCCTTGTTATCGCCATGCTAGGGCTGGACCAGGACGCTGCTGCCTTCTCAAGGTTGGCGAAGAAGCTCGGGATCGGCCGCCTGGTGGCAGGTCGCCAGGGCCTCAGGCTCCTGCGCACACCCAGCCTGTGGGACGCCATCCTATGGGCCATTGTCGGCCAGCAGATCAACCTGCCCTTCGCCTTCGCCCTCAAGCGCCGCCTGATCGAGAACACCGGGACGCCGCTCAAGGAGGGCCTGTACTCGCTTCCGACGCCCAAGATCCTTGCCAAGCTGGATCCCGAGGCGACACGGCCCTGGCAGTACTCGCAGAAGAAGGCGGAGTATGTGATCGGCGCCGCAAAGCTCGTGGCCGAGGGCAAGCTGGACCTGGAAGCCCTCCCCCTGATGTCCGCCACGCGGGCCGAGCGCACGCTTTTGGCGGTGCACGGCCTGGGCCCCTGGTCGGTCAACTACATCATGATGCGCTCGCTCGGCTTCGCCGACTGCGTGCCCTTCGGGGACACGGGCGTGACAAGCGGGCTTAAGACCCTCTTCAAGCTCGAAGTCAGGCCCGACGTCGACGGCACGCGCCGGCTAATGTCCGTCTTTTCACCTCACCGAAGCCTGGCCACGGCCCACCTGTGGCAGATCAACCAACCCGAAATTTGAAGGATCCAATGAAGCATTATTTTTCCACATTCAAGACACCTGCCGGGAAGTTTTCCGTGGCGGTCAACGAGGAGGGCGCGGTCGTCGCCACCGCCTTCGGGGACCGGAAGGCGCTCGAAAGCCGCATGAAGAACGCGGCGCTGACCCCCGACACAAGGAGGACCGCGGCCGCCCGCCGCCAGATCGAGGCATGGTTCAAGGGCAACCGCCAGGATTTCTCCGTCCCCCTGTCGCCCGAGGGCTCGGTATTCCAGAAGAAGGTATGGGCGGAGCTGGCCCGGATTCCCTTCGGAACAACGGTGACCTACGGCGACATCGCCCGAGCGATCAAGAGCGCGCCGCGCGCCGTCGGGCGCGCGAACGCGACCAATCCCATTTGCCTCGTCGTCCCCTGCCACCGGGTCATCGGCGCCGACGGCACCATGACGGGATTCGCATTCGGCGAGGATGTGAAGCGAAAGCTCCTCGAATTCGAGGCCGCCTAGTCGAGCGCCTTGAAGAACGCCTCTATCTTGGCGTGATCCTTCACGCCGGGGACCGACTCGACGCCGCTGTTCACGTCGACGAACTTGGCCCCGGAGCCGGCGAGCGCGTCGGTTATATTGGCCGGCGTCAGGCCCCCCGAGAGGATCCAGGTCTTGTCGAGGCGTCCCTCGTGCAGCCTCTTGAACTTCGGCCAGTCTCCCGTTCGTCCGGTGCCGCCAAAGAGTGTCGCGTCGAAGGTGTCGACGAGGAACGTGTCGCACATGTTCATCCACGCCGGATTCATGTCCACTCCCGGCGGCAATTTGGGCGCCAGCCACAGGTTCTTAGCACCCAGCGCATTCGTCCAGGACTCGATGGCCGAAAGCGGCAGGTCATGCCTGAAGTGGATCTGGAAGCGGTCAAATCCGGCGTCCCTGAGAGCCAGGAGCGCCGCAGGCTCCGGCTCGACGAGAACCGCTACCTTGGGCGTGCCCGGCAGGTGGCTTCGGATCAATCCGAAAGTCTCCATCGAGATGAACCTCGGTGACTTCGGGTGAAAGATGAACCCGAGGTAGTCGGCGCCCTTCGACGAGGCGAACTCAGCGTCCGCCAGCGAGGTGAGGCCGCAGACCTTGACCTGGATTTCAGAGGACATCGCCGTCTTTCCTCTACCGGAAGGAATTGACCCCCGAGATGACTGCCGAGACCTGTGCGTCCGTCAGCTCGGGGAAGATCGGGAGGCTGAGGCACGTGTCGGCGACATTCTCGGCGACCGGAAACGATCCCCTGCCCTTGCCAAGGTGCGCGAAGCACTCCTGGAGGTTGAGCGGGACCGGATAGATGAGGTCAGTGCCGATCTCCTGCGCCTGGAGATGCTCTCTAAGCGCATCGCGCCGCGCGTGGGTCAGCGTAAACTGGTGGTACACCGACTTGCCGTACTCCGGCGTCGAGGGAAGCGTGGCGCCGGCAAGGCGGATGCCGGAAAGGTAGCTCTGCGCGATCGACTGGCGCTTGGCCGTCCACTCCGCAAGGTGAGGCAGCTTCACGTTCAGGAGCGCGCCCTGGAAACCGTCCATGCGGAAATTGCCGCCCTCGATCTTGTGATGGTAGCGCTTCTCCATCCCGTGCACGCGGATCAGCTTCGCCGTTTCGAAGATGTCCTTGCGCCGGGAAACGAACGCACCGCCCTCGCCGCAGCCGCCGAGGTTCTTTGTCGGGTAGAAACTGAAGGTGCCGCAGTCGCCGATGAGGCCGACCGGCGTTCCCTTGTAGCGGGCCCCGACTGCCTGCGCGCAGTCCTCGATGATGAAGAGGTTGTGCTTACTGGCGATCGCTATGATCTCGTCCATACGCGCGGGGAGGCCGAAGATGTGGACGACGACAATTCCTCTGGTCTTCGGCGTGATGGCCGCCTCAATGGCCTTGGGGTCGACGTTGTAGGTGCCGGGCTCGATGTCGGCAAAGACCGGCGTGGCCCCGGTGTACGTGATACCCCACGCGGAACCAATGAAGGTGAAGGGAGGCACGATGACCTCGTCGCCCGGTCCGAAGCCGGCCGCCATGCAGGCCACGTGGAGCGGAGAGGTGCCGCTGTTCATCCCGAGCGCTGCGGGATAACCCAGCGTCGCCGAGAAGGACTTCTCGAACTCCTCGACGTCCTTGCCGAGGCAGAAGCGGTTGGCGTCGTAGGTCGCCGCCAAGGCCGCCAGGGCCTCCGTGCGGATGGCCTTGTGCTGGAGCGAGAGGTCGAGGAACGGGACCTTCATGGAAGGACCTTCACGAGCTCGGCAACCAATTCGGCGATGCCGGGCGTCCTCGCCTCGAAGTTCACCTTCAGGCCGACCTTCTTCATGGTCTCGCTGGTCTGCGGCCCGATGCTGCCGTAGAGCGGCTTCCTCGCATCCTTTTCGAGCGTTAGCGCGGCGCCCTGGTCGACGAAGGACTGCGCCGAAGACGAGCTTGCGAAGAGGACTGCGTCGGCACCGAGCCTGCGGTATTCCGCGGCGACGGGGTCCGCCGACAAGTCCACGCTCTCCGTCTTGTAGACCTGGAGGCAGTCGACAATCGCGCGGGCTTCCTCGAGTCGGGTCACGATCTCATCCCTGTTCAGATTGCCCGTGATGACGAGTACCTTCGCGCTGTCCATGCTGCCCGTGTCGATCATCTCGCCGGCCAGCGCCTCGGCCGTGGCCTTGGCGGGCTTGCACTCCACCTTCAGGTGGAGCTCGTTGACCGCCTTGGAGGTCGCCTCGCCAATGCAAGCGATGCGTATCAGCCCGAGCGAGCGGACATCGTCAAAGATCCTGAAGAACTCGGAGAAGAAGTTGTGGACGCCATTGGCGCTCGTGAAGACGAGCCAGTCGTAGGAGCCGAACTCCAGCATCACGTCCGCCAGCGACTGCTTAGATATCTCCGGGGAGATGCGGATGACGGGAAGCTCGACCACGTCCGCGCCAAAGCCCGCGAGCTTCTGGGCCAGGTCCGACGCCTGGGCGCGCGTGCGCGTGACGACGACGCGTCGTCCCGAGAGGGGGAGCTTCTTGGCTTCTGGCATGGGAGGGTTACTTGATGAGTTTCAGCTGCCCGAGAATCCTGCGGGCCGTGCCCACCGGGTCCTCGTAGTCCTTGTCGGAGAGCGGGATTGTCCTGAGACCCACGTCCTCATGGAAGAAATACAGGGTGTCGTCCTTGGCAAACGCCCCGAGGGCCGTGTGGCATCCGCCCCCGAGCGTCGTCTGGATCGCGCGCTCGAGCGACAGGCTCTTCGCCGTGGCCGCGTCGAGGAGCGGGGCGAAGGCGGCCTCGTCGGCCGAGCGGCACTGGAGAGCGATGGCGCCCTGCCCCACAGCCGGGACCATGCTCTCGAAGCCGATCGGGTGGAAGTCCACGCCCGGCCATGAGTGGATGCCAAGCCTCCTGAGCCCCGCGCAGGCGAGGATGGTGCCATCGGCGACCTTCAGCTCGCCGATCTTCTTTAGGCGCGTGTCCACGTTGCCGCGGATCTCGGTGAACTCGAGGTTCACGAAGAGCATGGCGGCCTGGTGGCGCCTCCGAGGGCTTCCGGTCGCGATCGTTGCGGGCGTCGAGACCCCTGTTCGAAGGACGAGCATGTCCCTCGGGTCCTCGCGCGGCAGGTAGCCCGCGGTCGAGAGGCCCGGCACCATCTCGCCAGGCAGGTCCTTGGCGCTGTGGACGGCGATGTCGGCCTCGTTCCGCAGCAAAGCATTCTCGAGCTCCTTCGTGAAGAGTCCCTTGCCGCCCTTCTCCTCAAGCGACCACTCGGCCTGCTTGTCGCCGGTCGTGACGATCTTCAGGAGTTCGCACTCCGAGCCGCTCGCCGCCCGCAGGTGGGCGGCGACGAGCTCCGCCTGCGCGAGCGCAAGCGGGCTCTTGCGGGTAGCAAGGATGAGTTTTTTTCCCATTCTCAGGCTCCCCGAACGGTGCTCCGGACCGGGAGCTTAGTACGCCGCCTGAACGCCCTTAAGGTTCTTCTTCGACATCCAGGGCATCATGCTGCGCAGGTACAGGCCCGTCTTCTCGATCTTGTGCGCGGCGCCCTTCTTGAGGAGCTTGTTGTATTTCTTGAGTCCGCCCTTGTACTCGGCGACCCACTGGCGGGTGAACTTGCCCGTCTGGATCTCGGTGAGGATCTTCTTCATTTCTTTCTTGGTGGCCTTGTTCACGACGCGGGGGCCGCGGGTGATGTCGCCGTACTTGGCGGTCTCGGAGATGGAGAAGCGCATGCCGGCGATGCCGCTCTCGTACATGAGGTCACAGATGAGCTTCAGCTCGTGGAGGCACTCGAAGTAGGCCATCTCGGGCTGGTAGCCCGCCTCGACCAGCGTCTCGAATCCGGCCTGGACGAGCGCCGAGGCGCCGCCGCAGAGGACCGCCTGCTCGCCGAAGAGATCCGTCTCGGTTTCCTCCTTGAAGGTGGTGCGAAGAACACCCGCGCGGGTCGAGCCGATGCCCTTGGCCCACGCCAGGGCCGTCTCGAGGGCCTTCTTGGACTTGTTCTGGTACACGGCGACCAGCGCCGGCATGCCCTTGCCCTCGACGTAGAGGCGGCGGACCATGTGTCCCGGGCCCTTCGGGGCGACCATGATGATGTCGATGTCCTTGTGGGCCTTGATGAGGTTGAAGTGAACCGCCAGGCCGTGGCTGAACATCAGGGTCTTGCCCTTCGAGAGGTTCGGCAGGATGTCGTTCTTGTAGACACTCGCCTGTTTCATGTCGGGCAGGCCGACCATGATGACGTCGGCGCGGCGGACGGCCTCGGCGGTCTCGTAGACCTTGAAGCCGTGCTGCTTCGCGACGGCGGCGGACTTCGAGCCCTTGTAGAGGCCGATGATCACGTTGCACCCGCTGTCCTTCAGGTTCAGCGCGTGGGCGTGGCCCTGCGAGCCGTAACCCAGCACGGCTAGCGTCTTGTTCTTGAAGGCGCCGAGGTTGGCGTCCTTGTCGGTGTAAACTTTGGCAGGCATGGTAGAATTATTTGGAGTCGATGCCCCGCGTGAGGGCAAGCTGGCCGGTGCGGGCGATCTCGAGGATCCCGAAGGGCTCGAGGAGGCCGAGGAAGGCGGCCACCTTGTCCTCGTTGCCCGTCAGCTCGATGATCAGGGTGTCCTTCGTGAGGTTGGCGATCTTGGCGCGGAATATCTCCTTGATCTGGAGGATTTCCGGGCGGCTCTTGGCGTCGGCCTTGACCTTAACGAGGACAAGCTCTCTCGCGACCGGGGTCGCATCCTTGAAATCTATGACCTCCACGACGTTAACAAGCTTGCGCAGCTGCTTCGTGCAAAGGCTGAGCGCTTCGTCGTCGCCCTTCAGGACGATCGTGATCCTGGAAAGCGAGGCGTCATGGGTCGGCGCGACGTTCAGGGAGTCGATGTTGAACCCACGGCCCGAGATCATCCCGGCAACGCGCGCGAGGACCCCGAATTTGTTCTCAACAAGGACTGAGATCGTGTGGCGCATCATGTGGTGGTTGGAGGAGGGCCGGAAAGGGGGAAACCCCAGTGGACGGCGGGTCCAAAGATCAACCAAGTTTGGCCCTAAAAGGAAAGCCTAATTGGAGGGGTTGCCAAAGGGCCGGCCCCGCTGAATCCTGTGCCCCTCATGCAAATACCCCGCATGCACCCCAAGGCCGTGCTGAACCTCAAACTGGCGGCCCTGCCGCTCGCCTTCGCCCTGACGGCCTTGGGCGCCCCCCAGGAGGTGACCGTGAACGGCCCCGCCGGGGCCCGCCTCCGGGTCGAGGCCGTCGAGCCGCAGATCGTGCGGATCTGGATGAAGCCGACCGGGGACTTTACCCGCCAGCCGTCCCTGGCCATGGAGACGGCCCCGACCACCCGCTGGGACCTGGCCTCCAGCACATTGGCCGGCAGCGTGACCGTCGATTCCAGCGACCTCCTGGTGAAGGTCAGCGAGGCCACCTTGGGCTTCGACGTGACGTCCAAGGATGGCGGGAAGGCCCTCCTCTCCGGCGTCTCCATCAAGGCGGGCGCCAATGGCGCCTGGTCGCTCTCCGAGACGCTCGGCGACTCCGAGCACCTGATGGGC
>DASRSJ010000019.1:0-7226 GCA_035656555.1 Opitutaceae bacterium | reverse complement strand
CACGGACGGCTACAACACCGCCGTCATGTCTGCGCTCAAGGATCTCCATGTTCCGCTTCTCAGGTGGCCGGGCGGATGCTTCGCGGACGAATACCACTGGAAGGACGGCATCGGCCCGATGGAGAAGCGCCCCTCGATGTACAACTCCCACTGGGGCGGCGTCGTTGAGAACAACCACTTTGGTACCCATGAGTTCCTCAACATGTGCGAGAAGCTCGGGATCGAGCCGTACATCTGCCTGAACGTCGGCAGCGGCACGGTCCAGGAGGCCATGGAATGGGTCGAGTACATGACCTCGGACGCCAGCTCGCCGATGGCGAACCTGCGCCGGGCCAACGGCCGCGACAAGCCGTGGAAGGTCAAGTACATCGCCGTCGGCAACGAGAGCTGGGGCTGCGGCGGCTCGATGAGGCCGTCGTTCTACGCGGACAATTTCCGCCGCTACAACACCTTCATCAAGGACTATCAGCCCGGGCCCGAGAACGCGCTGTACCGGGTGGCCTGCGGCCCGAATGACGACAACTACGAATGGACCGACACGCTCATGAAGATTGCGGGCACCCAGATGAACGGCCTGTCGCTCCACTACTACACCATCCCGACCGGCGACTGGAAGAAGAAGGGTTCTGCCACCGCATTCGGGCGCGACCAGTACTTCAGCACCATCGGCAACACGCTGAAGATGGACGAGATCATCACCAAGCACTCCGCCATCATGGACAAGTACGACCCGGCCAAGAAGGTCGGCCTCGCCGTCGACGAATGGGGCATCTGGACGGACGTCGAGCCCGGCACGAACCCGGGATTCCTCTTCCAGCAGAACTCGATGCGCGACGCAGTCCTCGCGGCGCTGAACCTCCACATCTTCCAGGCGCATGCGGACCGGGTCTCCATCGCCAACATCGCCCAGATGATAAACGTGCTGCAGTCGATGATCCTGACAGACCACGAGAAGATTGTCCTTACGCCGACCTACCACGTCTTTGAGATGCTCAAGGTGCACCAGGGTGCGACGTCGCTCCCGATTGCGCTCACGACACCGTACCTCTCCGGCATAAGCCAGAAGATCCCGAACGTGAGCGCCTCTGCCTCCCGGGACGCCGCAGGCAAGATCCACATCTCGCTCGTCAACACGAGCCCCGACGCCGCGGCCAGCGTGGCCTGCGACATCGAGGGCGCACAGGTCGGGACCCCGACCGGCAGGATACTCACCGCGTCGGACATGACGGCGCACAACACGTTTGACGCGCCGCACGCCGTCGAGCCGAAGGCCTTTAACGGCGCCACCGTTTCCGGGGGCAAGCTGACGGTTTCCCTGCCGCCTCTCTCGGTCGTCATCCTCGAGCTCTGAGCCAACCGGCGTTGGCCGGCCTTGGAGGCCGGTCAGCGCGCCTTGGCCGGGCGACGGGTCCTGCGGGGATGGGTCCCGTTGCGCACGGTCTTGCCGTCCATCCAGGTCGCGCCGATCAGCGTGGCCCTCGGGAATTCCTGCACGCCCGTCTCGTTGTTGTGGATCTGGCTCACCACCATGTCGACAGCAGCTTCACCCGCCACGAGGTTGTGCTGGTGCATACCCGCGATGTCGGGGCGCGACGAGCGCCACTCAAGCTGGATCACGCCGATGTCCTCGGGCACTTTTTTCCCCTCGGCCTTGAGCCAGCCGAAGACACTGTTGTAGAGCGTGAAGATGACGTCGGGCTTGTGGCGCTTTAGCCACGAACGGAAGACCTCGGTGCGGCCAGGCCCCGTCACCTCGCCGAAAACGGGAATCTGCTGGGCCTTGGGAAGCATGCGCTGGCCCGTCAGAAAACCCGCCGAGAACCTTCTCTCGACTAGCGCGTCGATCACGTCGTCAAGAACGAGCGCCGGCCTCTTGTACCCAAGTGCCGCCGCCCGCTCGAACGCGATCAGCGCCAGGTTGTAGTGGTCAACGCAGCAGTACGAAAGCGCGGGGTCCCGGGTGCGCACCCCGGTGACGACGCAGGGAAGTTTCGACCACACGGACTGGAGCTTCTCCGGAAGATGGTTCGTGTCCATGAGGCCCACCAGGATCATCCCCTTGATTCCCCTGGCGGTGAGGATACGCAGCAGGCGCTCGGCCGTCAGCTCGGGATCATGGAGCCAGAACCGGTCGAAGTCGTACCCGAGGCTGGCCGCGCGGCGCACGCAGCCTTCAACGTAAATCGGGATCGTCGGGTGGCTCTGGAGCGCAGCCGGGTCCAGGTTCGCGTTCACGAGGGCGAGCTTCGCCTGAAGGCGGCTTGTCCGGGCGGATCTAAGTTGCGCCATCAGCTGCGAGACGACCGCGTTCGGCCTGTAACCCATCCGCTCCGCGACGACTGCGATCCTCTTTCGCGTTTCGGGGGGAATCTGCGAGCTGCCCCGAAGTCCCAGCGAGATGGTGTTTTTTGAGTAGCCCATCTCCAGGGCAATGTCCTTTAGCGTCGTGCGGGGCATGGATCAGGGTTGTCCAAACGACAAATCCCCGACTTCAGCCTAACGGTCAAGTAAAGCCCACGAAACGCCCCTAGCGACCTTGCGGACGATCCTCGATAGTCCGCGGCGTGCCCACCTCCACCTTGCCCGCCGGAACGTCCCGTATGTTCAGGAGGAGCCCGTCGGTCTGCTGGCCGAAGTAGGCCGACGCCAAGTGGCTCATGGCCGGCAGCGCCTCCGTGAAGTTGCGTCCGATCGCGGAGATGCTGACGTGGATCGACCACAGGAGCTTGGGCTTCGCGCCTAGGCGCCTGCCGTCTTTGAGCGACTTGTAGTCGTAGGCCATCAGGATGACAAAGTAGCGCTCGGACGAGAGGTCCTCCCTTATCTGACGGTCCTCGTCGCTCATGCCGCTGGCCAGTCCGATGCTCTCATACTCCGCCTTCCTGAATTCATCCAGGTAGCCAGTCAGCTGCGCATTGTCAGCCAGGCTTGTTGCCGCCCGAGCGGACTTGGCTCCCAGCACGGCGAGATCGGAATTCACAAAGCCCGGATCCTTGATCGAGGTCTTCTGGAGACCCGAGTTGTAGGCCTGCAGATCGGCCATCAGCCGGTCCATGTCCGCCTGACCGTTTGTCGCGTCGTCCTCCACCGAAGTCATTCCCCAGTGAACCACGATGAGGAGGTCGGGCTCCTTGGGCATCTTTGCAGGGAAATATTTCTGACGCTCAAGATCGGGCCCAAGATACCTGGCGATATCCATGAAGCGGGCATCCTCCAGCGACGCATCGGATTTCGCGCCGTCAAAGAAGCTACCCTTGGCGAAGACGTAAGTCTCGGGCCTGGCATGAGCACCCGTGGAGCCGAACTTCTGGACAACATAGTCCCGGTCTGCGCCTGCTGCTATCGAGACGGGCTCCACCGCATTGCAAGCCGCGGTTGCCGCGGAAAACGCCAGAAGCGCGAGCGCAGGGTTCAGGCATCGTTTCATGTGGGGAGAAACCCGGAGAGCCAGCCGGGAATGCGGCAACATCTGCCGCTTCAGACAAAAATACGAATCCAAACCCGAGTCTTCCCGTCGCCCTGGGCGAGAATTGGGGTTGAAACGAAAAGAGGCGCCGCGCACAAACCCCTGATGATCCCCGTGAGCGAGGCGACACTCGCATCCTGCAGGCCTTTCACGAGGACCCCGCGCATTTTCGCGATGACGGCAGCAATCATCCTGGCGAGCCTGGGCACGGCGCTCGGCGCCACGGACGACGGATCCATCCTTTCATCACTCCTCGGCGGCCACTCGAAGGATGCCGCGGTCGCGGGCGATGCGGCGTGCAGCGCCTGTCACCAGGCAAAGGTGCATTCCTTCCACGAGACCGCCCACTTCAGGACCTCGAGCCTCGCGTCCGCCGACGACATTCACGGCAAATTTACGCCCGGGGCGAGCGAGCTGCAGACGATCAACCCTGCCCTGAAGTTCACGATGGAGGCCAACGACCGGGGATTCTTTCAGACTGCGCACATGAAGAGCTCCCCGACCGAGGAGCTGACACGCTCAGAGCGCTTCGACATCGTCGTCGGCTCGGGACGCAAGGGGCAGACGTACCTCTTCTGGGACAATGACCAGCTTTTCCAGCTTCCCATTTCCTATTGGACGGACCTGGACGGATGGGTGAACAGCCCTGGCTACCTGGACGGGACAGCGGATTTCGAAAGACCCATCGTTCCGCGCTGCTTGGAGTGCCATGCGACGTCCCACGTGAACAGACCGCCTCCCGAGAACCGATACGACCCGGCGAGCCTTGTCCTTGGCGTTACCTGCGAGAAATGTCACGGCCCGGGAAGCGAGCACATCTCGCGCTTTCAAAAGTCCCCCCGCCCCACCGCGCCCTCGGACTTCGCGATCATAAACCCCGCAAGGCTCTCGTGGTCCATGCAGCTCGACATCTGCGCCCTCTGCCACGAGGGCGCGGGCGAGTCCCTCCAGCCCGCCCTCTCCTTCAAGCCGGGCGAGGACCTGAGGGACTACATCGCCTTCGCAAAGCTCCCGCCCCATGCGAGGGTGGACGTCCACGCGGCTCAGGTGCAGCTCCTGAAGATGAGCCGGTGCTTCAGGTCGACCACGACCCTCACCTGCACAACCTGCCACGACGTGCACCTCGCCCAGAGGGACACCGCGCCCTTCGCGGCGAAATGCCTCGCATGCCACAAGGTCGAGAATTGCGGCGAGTTCGCAAAGCGCGGGCACTCGATCGACGCGAAGTGTATCGACTGCCACATGCCTCTCCAGGAGACGGGAAAGATCGTCTCGCGTGTCGATGGCCAGACAGTCCGCCCCAAGGTTCGGAACCACCATATCGCGGTCTACCCCGACAGCACGCTTCCTTGACGAAGGGGGCGCTTGGGGCATGTTCCCCAGCCGAGCATCAACAACCCCCCGCGGAATTGCGCGAGTCCAGAAACGAACCGCGCATGACCGCAAGCGCAGGAGCCCCCACCCCATGACCATACGCCACCAAATCGCAGCGCTGCTGCTTTCGGCCCTTGTCCTCGCACCCTCCGCACTGGCCGAAACAGACGTGCATGTGCAGCCGACCTCCGATCCGACATTCTCCGAACTGCCCCCCTCGATACCACTCTGGGACGGAACCGCCCCTGGCTCCGAGGGCCAGACTTCGCCCCTGCGCAAGGAATGGCAGAACTACAAGAAGACCTGGTACGCCACGATCACCAACATCAACACCCCGGCGATAATCCCCTTCCTTCCCCCCGCCGACAAGGCCACCGGAGTCGCGCTCGTCGTGCTGCCCGGCGGCGGCCACCGCAACCTGGCCATGTCGCACGAGGGATTCGCCATCGGTACATGGTGCGCCAGCCACGGGATAGCGGCCTTCGTGGTCGAGTACCGTCTGGCACGCACGCCCAACTCGCCATACTCGGTGGACGTTCACTCGCTCATGGACGCACAGCGCGCCATCCGCACGGTGCGAAGCCGTGCCAAGGAGTGGCGTGTCGACCCCGCAAAGGTCGGCATCATCGGCTTCTCCGCCGGTGGTGAGATCGCGGCCCTCGCCGGGACGCAGTTCGACCATCCCGTGAAGGGATCGAGCGACGCCATCGACGCGCTCGACTGCCGCCCGGACTTCCAGGCCCTGATCTATCCCGGGCTCCCCAAGGTGCTTCCCTCAATTCCCGCGAGGACACCGCCCGTATTCTTCTGCGCGGCCCACGACGACGAGAGCCATATCACCCCGATGGTTCAGTACTACTCCAGGATGGCCGAGGCGGGCGTCTCCACCGAGCTGCACATCTACTCGACCGGGGACCACGGATTCGGCATCCGCGCAATCGATGCGCCCGAGTATTCCTGGACGGGCCTGTTTGAGACCTGGATAGGCGTCGTCACGAGCCCGCCCAGGCCGAAAGCCTGAGGCACCGCCCGATGAGCACGAGGCGCGCGCTTCTCCTAGTCGCCTGCATCCTCCTTTGTCCCTGCCTTGGCAAGGCAGAGGCGGCGGCGTCCCCGTCGAAGGAGCTGATCTATGTCGACCCCAGCGGCGTACTGCGCTGGCGGACCACTAACACGGAAGTCGCAATGCTGGGCGCGAACTACTGCCTGCCGTCCGCTTCCGACTACCGGGCCGCGGGCCTGGTTGGCGGCGACCGCAGGAAGATGATCGACGACGACATGACCCACTTTGCCCGGATGGGATGGGACGCGCTCAGGCTCAGCTTTTGGGGGGACTGGGAATGCTGCGACCGCGAGGGAAACCTGATCCAGAACGACCACCTGGATCTCCTCGACTACCTAGTCTACGCGGCCAAGAAGCGCGACCTGCACATGCTGCTGAGCCCGATCGTGACTTACAGCTCTACCTGGCCGGGCGCGGACGATCCCTCGGCCGTGGGTTTCTCGCGCTACTACAAGCGCGAGGAGCTGGGCACCAACCCCAAGGCCATCGCTGCGCAGGTGAACTACCTGCGCCAGATCCTCAACCACGTGAACCCGTACACGAAGCTCGCGATGAAGGACGAGCCGTACATCTGCTACGTCGAGCTCATCAACGAGCCCGCGCAGCACCCGGAGGACTTCGATGGCTCGGTCCGCTACATCAACGCGCTCAATGACGCCGTGCGCTCGACCGGCTGCCAGAAAGTGACCTTCTTCAACTTTAGCCAGGACTTTGCGATGGCCCAGGCCATCGCCGCATCGAAGGTCGATGGCGTCAGCTTTGCCATCTACCCCTCGGGGCTTGTCTCCGGCCACCAGCTCCACGGCAACTTCCTAAGGACCGTCGACAACTACGAGCCGATGATGGCGCCGGAACTCCTCCCGCGCCCGAGGCTCGTCTACGAGTACGACCTGCCGGACGTGATGAGCGGCTACCACTATCCCGCGATGGTCAGGACGTTCCGCTCGGTGGGTGCCCAGTCAGCCACCATGTTCTCGTACGACATGCTGGCGACGGCACCGTACAACCTCGGCTGGCAGACGCACTGCCTCAACATGGTCTACACTCCCCAGAAGGCCGCCGCGGCCATCATTGCGAGCCAGGTCATGAGGCGGATACCACGCTATGCCCCCGTGGGCGCCTATCCTGCAAACACGAGGTTCGGCGACTTCCGGGTCAGCTATGAGGAGAACCTTGCCGAGCTCGTGAGCAACGATCTGTTCTACTATTCGAACGACACGGCGAGCCGGCCCCCCTCTTTCTCCAAGCTGCGGCGGGTCGTCGGATTTGGCTCGTCCCCGGTGGTTCGCTACGAGGGACAGGGCCTGTACTTCCTGGACAAGG
>DASRSJ010000018.1:0-43795 GCA_035656555.1 Opitutaceae bacterium | reverse complement strand
GAAGATCTACCGGAACGTCAACTGGCGCATCCAGCTGAACCTCCAGAACGTCGGCGAGAAGGACCATCTGGTCGCCTCGGCCTTCGAGCCGGACGGCAGCCTGGCCCTCGCCCGCATCCAGCTCGGAATGGGCTGGAAGCTCGAGAACTCGTTCGACTTCTAAGGTCGACTTCTCCCGAGGCGGGCAACCGCCAAGGGGGAGGCTAAAATTCAAGCCCGGCGGCCGAAAGGTCGCCGGGCTTTTTTGTGCCCAAATGGGTTTGCCCCCGATGCGCGGGGGATGGCCCCTAGGGGCTTTTCTTTTGGCCGGATTCCTTGCAACAATTCCAATCGAACACCGTCTTTGCTTGGCCATGGATCCGAGGAGAAATGATGAGGATGCAGACGACTCCCGCGAGCGCGCGGGGTGCGGGCGGCGCTCGTTCATAAGGTCCGCCGCCATCAGCTCGGTCGGCCTCGCAGCCTCGCTCTCCTGGCCGCTTCGCCTTGTCGCCGGGCCGCTGGCGGGCTCCGGGGCCGCCACTGAGGCCATCAGGCCCCAGCCCGAGAGTACGAGGCGCATGGTGGCGCTCCTGGCAAAGATCACGCGTGAGGCCGATCCCCTGAAAAATCCCTATAGGAACGCCGCGGCGGCCGCCATCCTGCGCAGGACGCAGGCCCAGATGACCGACCCGCAGGAGCTCCTGAGGCACCGCATGAAGCTCGCCTGGCAGGTCCTTGATTCCGGGGACGGGGAGGGCGGGCTGAAGGAGCTGGAAGGTATCCAGGCGATGATGGACCAGATGGGCGTTCCTTCGGACCAGCGCGCGGAGCCCGAGTGGCTGACCTACAAGGCCATGTGCTACCTGCGCATCGGGGAGAACGAGAACTGCTGCTCGAACCACAACGCGGACTCGTGCCTCTTCCCGATCAAGGGGAAGGGCGTCCACACGCTGCCGCGCGGATCACGGGGCGCGGTCGAGGTTTTGACGGAGCTCCTGACAAAGTACCCCGGGGACCTGCAGGCGCGCTGGCTGATCAACATCGCCTACATGACCCTCGGCGAGTATCCTGACAAGGTCCCGGGCCAATGGCTGATCGAGCCCGCGCGCTTCGCCTCGGACTATGATCTCGGGCGTTTTCCCGACATCGCGACCTCGATTGGCCTAGGCGTCACGGGGCGGGCAGGGGGCGTCGTCCTTGAGGACTTCGACGGGAACGGCTTCCTGGACGTCATGGTGTCCTCCTGGGGCGTGGACGACCAGCTGAGGCTCTTCCGCAACAACGGTGACGGCACGTTCACGGAGCGCACCGAGGAGGCGGGGCTGAAGGGACTGACCGGGGGCCTGAACCTCATCCACTGCGACTACAACAACGACGGCCTGATGGACGTCCTCGTGCTGCGCGGCGCCTGGATGGGCACCGAGGGGCACTATCCCTGCTCTCTGCTTCGCAACAACGGCGACTTCACCTTCACGGACGTCACGGAGGAGGCGGGCCTCATGCGCTTCCATCCGACGGGCACGGCTGTCTGGTTCGATTACAACAACGACGGCTGGGTGGATCTCTTCATCGCGAACGAGTCGAGGGAGGGCGACAGGAACCCCTGCGAGCTCTACCGCAACAACGGGGACGGCACGTTCACGGAGGTCGGGGCGGACTTCGGCGTCAACCTGGTCGGCTTCTTCAAGGGCGTGGTGAGCGCGGACTACAACAACGACGGCAGGCCCGATCTGTACCTCTCTCGCCTCGACGGACCGAAGGTGCTGCTGCGCAACGACGGGCCCGCCGGCGACGACAAGGGCCCCAAGGCCAGGTGGAAGTTCACAGACGTTGCCGACGAGGCCGGCGTCACCCAGCCGCCGACGACCTTCGCCTGCTGGTTCTGGGACTACGACAACGACGGGTGGCCGGACATCTTTGTGGCGGGCTATGCGGAGCAGGACGTGGGAGATGTCGCGGCCGACTACCTCGGCCTGCCGTACGCGGGCCAGAGGGCCAAGCTCTACCGCAACAACAGGGACGGGACCTTCGCGGACGTCACGAAGGCGGCGGGCCTGGACAGGCTTCTTCTGGGCATGGGCGCCAACTTTGGCGACCTGGACAACGACGGCTGGCTCGACTTCTACGTTGGCACGGGCAATCCCGACCTCTCGTCCCTCATGCCGAACCGGATGTACCGCAACGACGGAAAGGGGCGCTTCCAGGACGTCACGACCTCAGGCGGCTTCGGCCAGCTCCAGAAGGGCCATGGGATCGCCTTCGGGGACATGAACAACAGCGGCACGCAGGACATCTTCTCCGTCGTGGGAGGCGCGGTCGAGGGCGACGCGTACAACCGCCAGGTCTTCGCCAACCCGGGCCACGGCAACAACTGGGTCAAGCTGAGGCTCGAGGGCGTGAGCACCAACCGAGGGGCGATTGGGGCCAGGGTGAAGGTGGTCGTCCCGTCGGGACTCGGGGAGCGCGAGATCCACAGGACCGTCGGGACGGGTGCCCATTTTGGCTCCTCGACGCTTCGCCAGGAGATAGGGCTTGGCGCCGCCCGCACGATCAAGAGGGTGGAGGTCCTCTGGCCGGTCTCCGGCAAGACGCAGGTCCTTGAGGACCTTGAGATCAACGCATGCTACCATGTGAAGGAGGGCTCGGAGCCCGAGAAGGTGGCGCTTGGAACATTCAAATGGCCCCTGGGGTCGGGCTTTCCCGAAACATGAGAAACCTGAAAATCGGAATCATCGGCAGAGTGCTGGCATGCTCGGCGGGGCTTCTCCTCGCCGCCCGCGCCGAATCGCAGCAGGCAACACCCGCGGCGCCGACGCCGGCTCCCGTCTATCCCCTCACGGCCTATTCGTCCTTTGGCTCGTCGCTCGCCCTGTCCGGCCACTTTGCGGATCTCGGCTGGAGCGAGGAACAGGTGAACGCGTTCCTGCAGGGCTTCAAGTCTGCCGTCCAGGGCAAGGCCGTCCCCATGGACGACTCCGCGAGGCAGCTCGCGGCCGATATGGGCAAGCGCATCAGCGAGATCACGGCCTCGGGCCAGCTCCAGGAGGCGGAGGCCGCCGACCCGAAGGTTCGCCTGAAGACGTATTTCCGGGAGATGGGTAAGAGGCTCGGGCTCCAGGTGAGCGACGACGGCCTCGGCTACAACGTGCAGGCCGGCCGCAACGGGATACGCCCGCGGATGGGCGACACGGTCGTCTTCACGGTGAAAGCGACGCAGGCCGACGGCGCGACGACGATACCTGTCCTCTCGGCGGAGCATCTGAAGGTGAAGTTCTCGGGCATGATGCCAGCCTTGATGGAGGGCCTGCAGATGATGACTGTGGGAAGCCACGCGGTGTTCGTCATCCCGCCGGCACTCTCGTTTGGCGATGGCCAGTGGCCGGACGGGGTGCCGCAGGGCTCGCCGCTCGTTTACTGGGTGACGCTGGAGGACGTGGCAGCCGCACCCTCGGCCCGCTAGGGCGCGGGCTGCGCCAGGGTCAGTTGGCCCGCGCTGCCGCCTGCCGCGAAGTCCGATTGCTGGCCCGAGGGCCACGCCACGTGGATCGCCTTCGCCTTAAGTTCCGGCGCGAACTCGAAGAAACAGGACGCGCTGGACTGGCTGGCGTAGCCCGATCCCGCGGTCACAACACAGGATTCGCTCGTGCCGTCTGAGAGGACGAGCGTCACCCGCGCGCCGACGGCCGTGGGGTTTCCGGCAAGCCCGCGCAGCCGCACGTGGAGAGCGGAGCGGCCGCCGGGGTGCTCGCGGAAGGCGAGGACTGGCGCGTTGTTCCTTGAGACGATGAAGCCCGGCAGGGCGTCACCGCCCAGGTCGGCCAAGGCCACCGCCTTGGCGTCGCCAGGCACGACGAGACCGCTCTCGTCCGGCGGCACGGCCGTAAAGCGGCCCTGCCCATCGCCCCGTAGCAACTGGCTCAAGCCGCCGTCAAAGCGGCCGACCAGCGGTATCGGGGCGTAGGAGTTCTGCGCGGCGTAAATGCCCGCGTGGCCGCTCGTGTCGAAATATCCCGCGACGACTCCCTGGAACGGGGATATCTGGGCGACCCTAGGCAGCGGAGAGAAGGCATAAGTGCCGTCGGGCTTGCTCAGGAAAACGCCGCTCTGGAACTGGGTGGCCTCCAGGCGCTGGGCCGCGGCCAGCTTTTCCTCGCCGAGAATCTCGCCGAGCGTGGCGTGCGCGTAGGCGTTGTTCCTCGGGAAGCGCCTGAGGATGGAGGGAATGACGCCGCCCAGGTCCCGGCGCGTGCGCCAGGGGTAGAGGCGGTCGTTCTCATAGTAGGCCTCGACAATCTGGGGCTCCTCGCCGTCGCCGCGGAAGTCCCCGTAGTACAGGACCGCGGGCCTGTCGGCGCTCGCGTGGTACTGGGTATTGAGCCCCAGGTTGCCGACGACGAAGTCGGGCCGGCCATCGCCATTGAAGTCCGCTGATGCGACCGAGGTCCACCAACCGGTGCCGGCTGATGAAAAGCCCGCCTTGTCGCTCCAGTCCTCGAATCCCTTGCCCTGCATGTTGTGGAAATACTTCACGTGGCCCCAGTCCAGGGCCAGGACGAGGTCCGGCCACCCGTCACGGTCGACGTCGCTCCACACGGCCGAGGTCACCATGCCCACCTGCCTCAGGGAGGGCGCCAGGGCATCGGTCACGTCCTCAAAACGGCCTCCGCGGTTGGCGAGGAGGACACTCCTCGGGGCGAGCGGGTATTGGCCCGGAAGGATCCGGGCCCCGATGAAGACACCGAGGCGGCCGCTGTGGTCAAAGTCCGCCGCAGCCACGGCACCCGCATTGATAGAGAGGGAGGGGAGCGTGCCGGCCGGCGCCTGCCCGAAGCCTCCACGGCCATCGTTGAGGTAAAGCCGCGGCTGGTACTCGGCTGCACCGTCGGGCAGGGCATTTCCGCCGCGGGTGACCAGGAGGTCCGTGCGCCCGTTGCCCGTGGTGTCGAGGAGGAGGACTGGGCCGTCGTCGATGGCGAACGGCGTCGCTCCCAGGGGTGTTGTCTCCTGGAAGTGCCCCGAAGCGTCGGCGAGGAAAAGCTTCAGCGGGTCGCGGCTCGTGCCCGCGACGACAACGGAGTCGCGCCCGCTCCCGTCCACATCGCCGACGGCGATGGCCGGGCCTCGCCTGTTGAACCTCATCGGCAGAAGACGCTGCGTTCCCGTCTCGTCCACGACGTCCTCCCTGGTTGACGCGGCCAACCCCAGTTGTTGCGCGGACTCCTCGAACGGATGCTGCCTGTCCGAGGCCCTTATTACGGTTTTTCCGTGGAAAACGGGCTCGGTGACGGTGAAGCGCCTGTCGACGCCGAGGTTCGCAAAGGTCTGTTCGCTGCCGCCAGGCCAGCTGACGACCATCTTCCTGATGACGGTGTCGGCCCCGAGGCCGAAGTGCAGCATGGGCTCGCTGCTCGACATGTATCCGCGCGCGAGGAAGAGGGTCCGTGCCTGGATCCCGAGGGCACTCTCGATCCTGACCGTGGCCCCCACGCCGAACTTGTTGGATTTTCCTCCCCGCAGGACGACCTCCACGCTGTGGCCGGAATCACAGTCATTGCGCAGGATCGTGACGCCTCCGAGGTAACTCACGTAGACGATGTCGAGGTTGCCATCGCCGCCCAGGTCTCCGACGGCGCTCCCGAAGGCCACGCCCTTCTGGTCGAGGCCCCACGCTGCGCCGACGTTCTCGAATCTCAGGTCCCCGAGGTTGCGGTAGGCGAGGTGTGTCTGCGCGAAGACGGGGCTGTCGTGCATGATCCGTATCCTCTCCGCGGGAGTCTCGGAGACGGACTGGCGCGCCAAAAGGTCCACGTTCGTCTGCTCGCGGTGCATGCCGTTCGTGACGAAGAGATCGACGCGCCCGTCGTTGTCGAAGTCCTCCAGGCGCGGCGACCACGTCCAGTCCGTCGAGTCGAGTCCTGCAAGGTGTGCGGCCTCGAGGAAGTGCCCGGTGCTCGTGGCAAGGAGGAGCGTGTTGTGCTCGTACTGGGGCGCGACGCCGGGGTTTGCGTCGTCCTCGGTCGTCCGACTTCTCGAATCCGCCATGCCGCGCTGGTCCTGCTCGTGGCTCGTGGCCGCCATGTCCGTCAGGAGCAGGTCGGTGACACCCCTGTTGAGAAGATCGCCCTCGTCCGAGCCCATCGAGGAAAACGGGGTATGCGGCACCTGGTCGTTGAGCGTGTTCGTGAAGGTGCCATCGAGGTTGTTGTGGTAGAGGATATCGGGGGCCGCAAAGTCGTTCGCGACATAAAGGTCGGGCCAGCCCCACGCGTTGTTGAACCATAGGGCGGAGTGTCCGTGGCCCTCCCCGGAAATGCCCGCCTGCGCCGTCACGTCGGTGAACGTCCCGTTGCCGTTGTTGTGGAAAAGATAGTTCCTCTGGCCGCTTGGATGCTGGCCGTAGTTGAGGAGGTTCGTCTGGACGAAGACGTCGAGATAGCCGTCCCGGTCGTAGTCGCAGAAGGAGGCCATCGACGAGGCGTCCGTCACGTCCAGGCCGTAGGAGTGCGCCATCTCCCTGAACGTGCCGTCGCCCTGGTTGATGTAGAGCAGGTTCGGGGCGTTGTAGCGGCAGACGTAGATGTCGAGCCGGCCGCTGTTGTTGATGTCGACGAAGGTCGCGCCCCCGTTCCACACGCCGGGTTGACCGCCGACGCCGGCCTTCTGCGTCACGTCCTCGAACTTGTAGCCTCCCAGGTTCCTGAAGAGGCGGCATCCGCCGGTCTTGGTCACGACGAAGATGTCGGGCCTGCCGTCTCCGTCGTAATCGCCGATCGCCATGCCGGTGCCGATCGCGCCCAGGTCGAACTCGTGGTAGAGCTCACCCCACATCTTCGGATCCTCGTAGAGGTTCTGCACGGAGACGCCCGTGTCCTTGGGCGAGAGCTCCGTGAACATCGTCCTTCCCCTGGGCGGCGCCTTGGCCGGGAAGGGATTTTCCGACAATTCACCGGTCTCGGCCCAGGCGCTGCAGACCGAGAGCGCAACCGCCAGGAAAAGGGCCAGTCGCCCGCACCAGCCGCGTGAAACCGGCCATGTGGAGATTCCCGGGGGTGACATCGGCCCGACCATGCAGGACCCCTGAAAATGAAGCGTCAAGATAGAGTTGGGCGGCGGTGATCCGGACTCTCCTTGCGCCGCAATCCGGTTGTGATCCAATGGCGGTTTGCACCCCCAGGCGATCCCAACCCGACCTGAATGAGCCTCGCTCGGTCCTCCTTGCGCCCCTGGTTCATAGCGCTGGCGGCAGCCGCCGCATTCGTCATATGGGCGGACATTGCCCGCGTGGACCGTGTCGTCTACGTGTCCCATCTCGACGGCAGGGCAAGCACGCCCGACCGTCTCGATGCGGGATCCGCCACGGGATATGCGAACGGCCAGAGAGAGCTCATCGTCCCCGAGCGCAACGAGAGCAGCTTCGACTGGATCGCGCAGACCCAGCAGATGCTGGCGAAGGGCGAGCTGCGCGTGCGGCACGTCGACTATGAGAACGCGCCAGCGGGAAGGGATGTGGGATCCACGTCGCCCTACCGGTGGTGGCTTGGGGTCCTTTCATGGCTCGACCACGAGGCGTCCGGAAAGCCCGTTGGCTACGCCGTCGAGACCGCTGCGCTCCTATCTGATGCAATTCTACAGGTTGCGCTGCTTGTCTTGGTGTACTTCGTCGTGGCGTCGTGCTTCGGGGGTTTTGCGGCGGCGCTGGCCTCGGTCGCCATAGCCGCATTTTTCCCATTCGCCTCGGGGTATCTCCCGGGAATGCCGGACCAGCTTGGATTGGAACTCGCCCTGGCCCTTGTCAGTTCGCTGGGCCTGGTCGCGGGACTGCGGTCGGCCTCGAACAGGCGCGGATGGTTTGCGGTCGGTGGCTTCCTCGGCGGACTCGGGATGTGGGTCAGCGTTCCGACGCAGGCGCCGATCATGCTCGGTGTCTTCGCCGGGGCTATCCTCTCGGCGCTTATAACCCGTGGAGATCCCGATCCCCAGGGGCCGTCGGCCTGGCGCACGTGGGGCTATTGCTCGGGAATCACGGTCCTCGTCGCCTGCCTCCTTGAATATTTTCCCTCCGGCATGGGCGCGTGGACTCTAGAGTCGGTGCATCCCGCCTATGGCCTCGCCCTCGTGGGTCTCGGCGAGATTCTCGCCGTTCTCACCGTGCGCATCAAAGGGGTGCAGCTCACGTGGACCGGCCGGACGCTCGCAGTGCTCGTGGCCTCTGCTGGCGCCGTTGTCTCGATACCCCTCATCATGTGGAAGACGGGCAGGGGAGGGTTCCTCGCGGAGGATCTGCTTTGGCCGAAGCTCACGCGTCTTCCGGAAGGGCCGGTGGCGCCGGGAACCTTTGCATGGCTGGCCCACGACGGCGCGACGCCCGCGGCCCTCGCCACGCTGCTGCCGCTCGCCGCGCTGCTGCCCGCCCTGTGGCTCATGCTCCGGGGAGGAACATCCCAGGCGACGCGCGCGGGCATCGCCCTTGCCCTCGGGCCGGTCGCCGTGTCTCTCGGGTTTGCGGCTGGCCGCCTCGGGTGGTGGGGGTTCGCCGACGTGTCGCTCCTCGTCCTCATCGTGGCAACCGCTGGCGGTCCATGGGCTTCTCTCACGGCATTCCCAAAATGGAGCCTGGTCGTGATCACGGCTTCGGCGGCGGCGCTGGGGGCCGTGCAGTTGAGGCCGATGCCCGTCGCGGCCGCGCTGACACCCCGGGAAGGTCAGGAACTCGTGGACCGGCACATGGCGCACTGGCTTTCGAACCGCTCGGGCGGCAGTCCGGTGACGGTGTTTGCCCCGCCGAATGAGACGCTCGGGTTGTGGTTCTACGGCGGGCTGCGGGGAATAGGGACTTTCTCGCCGGACAACCACGCAGGCTTTGGGACGACGCTTAACATAGCGGCCGCGACCTCGCTAGACGACGTGCAGAACAACCTGCGGGCCCTCGGCGTTCGCTACGTGGTGGTCCCCTCGTGGGATCCGTTCTTTGACGAGTTTGCCGGCCTCTACCTCGACAAGCGCTTCGCCGGTCGGCCAAGCGTCTTCGTGAATGAGCTTCGGAGGATGAACCTTCCGCCCTGGCTGCGTCCGGTCCCCTACCAGATGCCGGTTGCGGCGGGCGCGGGGCAGTCCGTCGTGGTCTTCGAGGTGGTGGACGAGCAGGCGCCCGCGGCGGCCGCGGCGAGGCTTGCGGATTACCTTGTCGAGACGGGAGACCTCGCGAAGGCCCAGGCGGCCGGCGAGGCCCTGAAACGCTTCCCGGGGGATGTCGGGGCTTTGGCCGCGCGGGTCCAGGTCCTTGGAGCCACGGGGGACACAGCCGGCGCGTCGTCGGCCTTTGGGACGCTCCTGGCCCGGCTCGCCAACGGGGCGGACCGCTATCTTCCCTGGGACAGGCGCGTCAGCCTCTCCATTGTCCTCGTGCAGGCCGGCCGCGAGAACCTGGCCCGCGAGCAGGTTCGCCGC
The DNA here is from genome assembly GCA_035656555.1 of Opitutaceae bacterium. Taxonomy (GTDB): domain Bacteria; phylum Verrucomicrobiota; class Verrucomicrobiia; order Opitutales; family Opitutaceae; genus Palsa-1447. The sequence goes on along the minus strand of DASRSJ010000018.1, from coordinate 34,366 downwards.
TGCATCGCCGAGCTGAACGAGGAGCGTCTCAGGTCGCTCTCCACCGGATCACTGTACGCGCTCCTCGTCCTGGGCCACTCCTTCGGCTTCCAGATTGCTGACCCGCGGCTGCGTGAGCTGGCCCCGGAGCTTCTGCCCGAGACGCTGCGCAGCCGAATCTAGGGCAGTCTTAGGAGGCCTTCTCCAGACGATCGAACCAGGTGAATTTCAGGATCACCGACGTGACGACGAGGACGACGAGGATCAGGCCTGCCCACTGCCACTGCTTCAGGACGATATAGATTGGCAGCGTCACCAGGCAGAGCTGCCAGACGATGCCAATCGCCACGTTGGAGAGGTCGCGCGCGGCGCCCGTGTTGGGCACGAAGTTCGGGTCCTCCGCCATCACCTTCTCGCGGATCGGTCCCCACCAGCCCCAGGGATTCACGGTCTTGTAGAATTTCTTAAGCGTCTCGTCGTCCTCGGGTCCGCCTATGAAGGTGCCCGCCAGGCAGCCCACGAGCGAGATGAAGAGCAGGAAGGGGAACGTGTAGAGCGCGTTGAAGGGGTGGCCTACGACTCCCTCGGCAACCCAGAAGAGGAGCGCGCCGCCAATGCCGGCGACCATGCCCCAGAAGTAGCCGTAGCCGTTGAAGCGCCACCAGTACCACTTCAGGAGGTTCGCGGCGACGAAGCCGCTGCCCAGGGCGCCGACGAGCCACATCATGACGGAAGTGATGCTGGTCGTCAGGAGGCCGCAGCCTACGCCGATCACGAGAAAGACGATCGAGAAGACGCGGCTGAGCATCACCAGCTTCTTGCTGCTGGCGCCGGGATTGTAGAAGCGCTTGTAGATGTCGTTCACCACATAGGCCGGAGCCGAGTTGAGCGTGGCGGCGAAATTGGACATGAACGCGGCCGCGAGGCCGGCCAGGAGGAAGCCGATGACGCCCGTCGGGACCTGGCCCGTCAGGACGACCGGAAGGATCTTCTCGAAGTCCGGGTTACCTTGGGACCTGAAGACCGGCATGCAGAAGGCGAGCGCCAGGACGGTGATGCCCGCGATCATGAGGTAGCGCGGGAACATGAGGACGATGTTCACCATGCCGTTCATGAGCGAGGCCTCGCGCGGGTTGCGCGTGGCGAGGATGCGCTGCATGTCGTAGTTCGGGGCGGGACCCGCGAGGCTGGCGAGGACGCCTTTGAAGAACATCATGCAAAAGACGATCGTGAAGAGGTCGTTGCCGTCGTTCTTGATGGCGGCGTTGGCCGTGTTGAGGATGCCGTCCCAGTTCAGGCCGAGCTTCCAGCCGAAGAACGGGTTCATCCAGCCGGGGGGGATGTTGTGGATGATCATGTCCGGCGAGACCTTGACCAGGGCGATGATGCCGATCGCGAAGGCCGTCAGCGTCAGGATCGTGAACTGCGCCACCTCGGTGATGACGACGCTCACCATGCCGCCCTTGATGGCGTAGAGGGAGGTGAGCCCAAGCAGGATCATCGCGTAGATGTTCTCGTCCGTGAATATCCCGGTCGTGTTGTGGGTGAAGTGCCAGGGCAGCATCACGACCGCGAACTTGCCGATGCCCTTGAAGCCGTAGGCGAGAAGTCCGATCACGTTGACGAGCGCGAATGCGACAACGCTGAGGTGCGCGTAGGTCGCCCCCCTTCCGTTGCCGAAACGCGTCTGCATCCATTGGGCGCCGGTCAGGACGTTCGAGCGCCGCAGCCACGCGCTCATGAACATCATGAGGAAGATCTGGTTGAAGGTCGGCCAGACCCAGGGAAGCCAGATGCTCTTAACGCCGTAGATAAAGAGGACGTACACGAGCCACATGGTCCCGCTGATATCGAACATGCCCGAGGCGTCCGAGACGCCGAGCATGTACCACGGCATCGTCTTGCCGCCCAGGAAGTAGCTGTCGAGGTCCTTGGCGCCCTTGCGCGACACCCATAGTCCGACGGAGACGACCAGGATGAAGTAGCCGATGATGATGCCGATATCGAGGGATTGCAGCTGCATGGGGTTGTGCGATGGCCCGGGTGGATTCTGGACAGGGTTTGTGACCGCGGAGCCGCTAGGACAATTGAACAAACCCGAGGGAGCGCAAACAAAACCGGGGCGGCGCCCAGAGCGAAAAACAGGTCGCCAGGATCGAGGAGCGGCTCGCATTTGCGGGAAGCCGGGGATAGTATTCCGAAGTCTAGCAGAACCCCCAAAGCCATGACATACCCCCAATGCCTGTCCCTGGGCCTTGCGCTCGCGGTGATCCTCGGGACACCCCAGGTCCTCCGCTCGCAGGAAGCCCCGAAGCCCGTGAGCCCCGCCGAACTGTCCGCCCTCTCAGCCGGAGTCGAGAGGGAGCTAAAGGATGACATCCTGCCATTCTGGCTGAAGTACACCCGAAATCCCGCGAACGGCGGCTACTACGGCGTCATCGAGGCCGACATGACCATCAAGAAGGGTGCGCCCCGCGGCGCCCTCCTCACGAGCCGGATCTTGTGGACGTTCTCCAAGGCCTACCGCACCTACCACGATCCCGCCTACCTCGAGATGGCCAACTGGGCGTACCACGACTTGGTGGACCACTTCATCGACCGCGAGTCCGGCGGCATATTCTGGACAATCTCGGAGGACGGCAGGCCTCTCGGTGCGTTCAAGCAGATCTACGGTCAGGCGTTCGGCATCTACGCGCTCGCCGAGTACAACATGGCCACGGGCAACAAGGAGGCCCTCGATCACGCGGTCGCCATCTATCGGCTGATCGAGGCGAACGCCCGGGACAAAGTGAACGGGGGCTACTTTGACGTGATGAGCCGCCATTGGAAGAGGCCCGGCGTCGGGGAGAAGAACCTCCTCGGAGACGCGCCGAAGTCCCAGAACTCCCACATCCATATCCTGGAGGCCTACACGAACCTGCTGCGGGCATGGCCGGATCCCGGCCTCCTGGCGAACCAGCACGAGCTGATCGAGGTCACGATAAGGCACATCATCGACCCGCGGACCCACCACCTCATCCTCTTCATGAAGGACGACTGGACCCCGGTGTCGGACGAGGTGTCCTACGGCCACGACATCGAGCTGAGCTGGCTTCTTGTCGAGGCCGCGAGCGTGGTCGGAGACCCCGAGCTCGTGAAGCGCGTAAAGCCCATCTCGCTCGCGATCGCAAAGGCCACGCTCTCCGAGGGCGTCGACCCCGATGGCGGCGTCCTGAACGAGGGAAGCCCCAGCGGCTACGTGAACACCGGGAAGGACTGGTGGCCGCAGGCCGAGGCGGAGGTCGGCTTCCTGAACGCCTATCAGCTTTCCGGGGACCCGATGTACTTCAAAGCGTCCGCACACAGCTGGGAATTTATCCAGAAGAGGATGCTCGACCGCGTGCACGGCGATTGGTTCGAGACGGTGAACCGCGACGGCTCGGCCGTCCCCACGGCGAAAGTCACCCTCTGGAAATGCCCCTACCACACCGGCAGGTCCTGCTTCGAGCTGGTCGAGCGCATCCGCGAGCTCAACGCGTCGCCCTAGCCCGAGCGAATCAGCCCGAGCGGATGAGCTCGAGCATCTTCCGGTCGAGCTTGTGGCCCCGGAAGTCCTCGTAGTCGACGTCGGCCCTGCCGCTGTCGACGACGCCGAAGCCCCCGCGCAGGTTCCACATCGACCATCCCCAGCCGGCCTGCTTCCAGAGCGCCAGCTCGTCGGCCATGAAGGCGAGGCACACGCCGTGGGGCGCGTTGACATAGGTGCCCCATTCGCCGACGTGGACCGGGGCGCCGACGTCGGTCAGCGGCTTCCACTTGTCGATGTCCTCTATCCGGAGCTTGGCCCTGTCCCAGAGCACGCCGTTCTTGTCGACCATCGGCCACGTTGGCGGCGCGAGCGACTCAAACTCGGAGGCGGGCACCCACTTCGCCTGGTAGTGGCTCACCATCTTCGGCTGGTAGTCGTGCGAGCTCTGGACGATGCCCTCGTCGATCAGGCCGAGGACGGGCGTCTGGCCCAGGTCCGCGCCATTGGCGAAGATGAGGCGATCGGGGCTCTCCTGGCGGATCGCGTCGATCAGTGTCTTGCAGATATCGGTGTAGCGAGGCACGTCGGTGGACGCGGGCGGCTCGTTAAGGAGATCGAAGCTCAGACGCGAGTTCGGCACGTTCTTGTAGCGCCTCGCAAACGTGCGCCAGTGGAAGGTCGCCGCCTGGAGCGCCTTCTTGTACTCGTCCCCGGTGCTTCCGAAGAGCTGGTGGGGCTCGTGCTCCCGGCCGTTCACGCAGTAGCCCGGGATCCGGTGGAACGCCATGCAGAGATGGACGCCGTGCCGGTCCCCGAACTCTATCGCCTGGTCGAGCGGCTCGAGCGACTTCGTGTCGATCGTCATCCAGTCCGCGGCGCTGGACCACGTCCAGTAGGAGAGGGGGAGCCGGGCGAAGTCGAATCCCCACTCCGACATCCACTGGAAGTCCGACTCGACGTAGGGCTGTGCGCGCATGCCCGTCATCTCCGTCAGGTTGAAGCCGCGCCAGCGCGGGATCTTGGGCTGTGGCCTCTTCGGCGACCATGGCGAGCCCGCGCAGGCCGGCAGGATGGTGGCGGCAGCCGCGCCTGCGGAGAGCTTGAGAAAGTCGCGCCGGTTCATGGGGTATTATTTGATGACCTTGGCCGGCATGCCCGGCTGCGCCGCCTCGCCCGTGAGGCCCGTGTCATCGAGCCCGGGACTCGCCGCCGCGTCGAGCGCGTGGGCGAAATAGTCCGGCGGCATAGGCCCCCACGTGACAGAGCAGTCCTTGAAGGACACGTTGGCGGCCTGGCGCAGGATGAAGCCGTTGGTCGGCATCTTCGGCAGGCCCTCGTTGGCGGTGGGCCTAAGATCCTGCTGGCCGCCCGCGAAGGCCACGGGCTTCACGATGTGGACCGAGACGTGGTCGAACGAAATGTTGTCGATGTGGCCGGGCTCGTCGGCCCAGACCATCGCGCCGTTCTCGGAGTTGCAGATGATGTTGGAGAAGCGGATGTCCTTCACGACGCCGAGGTCGCTCGTGGCGTTCCAGCGCACGGCCTCCACCTGGATCGGCTCGCCGCGGCCCCACCACATCGAGTCGAAAATCTTCGTCTCGATGATCATGTTCGAGAAGAGCGCCCGCACGATGCTGCCGCCGAGGCTCAGGCGCACGGAGACGCCGCGGTGGCTGTCGCGGATGACGCAGTCGTTCATGACGACGTCGTGGATCTGTCCTCCGACGTCGCAGCCCAGGACCAGGCCCGACGAGCGCGAACGCAGCGTGCAGTTTGCGATGGTGATGTTCTCGCAGTCCTTGGTGATCCCCTCGCTCAGCGGCACGGCCTTGAGCGAGATGCAGTCGTCGCCGGTCGAGATGTTGCAGCCGATGACCCGGACATTCGAGGAGCGGTCGATGTCGAGGCCGTCGTTGTTGGGCATCCTGAGGTCGCCGTCGATCCGCAGCCCGTCCAGGAACGCATCGTCGCAGCCGAGGAGCCTGAGGGTCCAGAACGCGGAGTTGGAGAGCGTCACGTCCCTCATGAGGACATGTCGGCACCCCTTCAGCACGACCTCGAACGGCCGCGCGTTGACGCACGTGTAGATGTAGGGGCCGACCTTGGTCACGTACGCCATCTCGTTGCCGTCGATCTTGCCCGCGCCCGTGATAGCGATGTCTTCGGCGCCGTCGGCGTAGACGAGGACGCCCATCATCGGGATCGGGCCGGGATCAAAGGAGACCGGCTGGGGCGCGAAGCGCGTGTAGTCCGCGTAGGTCGGGCTACCCTCGAGGAGGGCGCCGCGCTCCAGATGAAGGTCCACGTGGCTCTTGAGGATGATCGTTCCGACGGTGAACGAGGAGCCCGCGGGAATGACGACACGGCCGCCCCCCTGGCTGCTGCAGGTGTCGATCGCCTTCTGGATCGCCGCCGTGTCGGCGTGGATGTCGCGGCCAGTGGCGCCGAAATCGGCAACGCTGAAGTCGGTGACCCGCGCGGCGAGGGCCGGGGTCGCGTTCAGGCATGAGGCAAGGCACAGAGCGAGGCAGGGCAGGACAAGGCGCATGGGTCTAGGCTAGGAATTCGCGGACGTTGGGGGACGGGTACTCGGGAACCAGCGCTGCCATAAACCGCTATATTCTATCGGGATGTCAAACCGTGGATCTTCCGAAAACGCCCCTGGAAAGGGCGGATAACATCTCAACCGACTGACAAAGGAACTCATTAACATCCAGTTCGGTTGCGGGTAGTGTATGCGTGTTCGCAACTTACCCCTGCCGGCCCAGTCACCCACGGCGCCTCCCGAAAGTCGAGTCGCCGGCCCCAACCCCCTAATCCAATGAAGTTAAAGATCGTCGGTCCCGCGCTGCCCAACATCCCCTGGGAGCCCAAGCCCTCCGGTAACCCGGATCTCACGTGGCGCTACAGCAACAATCCCGTCGTCGGCCGGCGTCCTCTGCCGCGCGTGACGGGCATCTACAACAGCGCCGTCGTCCCGTGGAAAGGCGGCTACATCGGTGTCTTCAGGACCGAGGGCATGGACAGGGTCCCCCATCTGCATGTCGGCCGCAGCCCGGACGGCATCAAATTCACGTTCGAGCCGAAGCCCATCGACCTGAAGTGCGACGATCCCGAGGTGCGCCGCTTCGAGTACGCCTACGACCCGCGGGTCACCCTCATCGGGGGCACCTACTACGTCACGTGGTGCAACGGCTACCACGGCCCGACGATCGGCATCGCGAAGACGAAGGACTTTGTCCACTTCGAGCAGCTGGAGAACGCCTTCCTTCCCTACAACCGCAACGGCGTCCTATTCCCCCGCAAGTTTGGCAAGAACTTCCTCATGCTGAGCCGCCCGTCGGACACGGGCCACACCCCCTTCGGCGACATATTTGTCAGCGAGAGCCCGGACCTCGTCCACTGGGGCAGGCACCGGCACGTGATCGGTCGCGGCGGCCCTTGGTGGCAAGGGACGAAGATCGGCGCCGGCCCGTCCCCGATTGAGACCAACGAGGGATGGCTCCTCTTCTACCACGGCGTAACGACGACCTGCAACGGATTCGTGTACTCGATCGGAGCCATGCTTCTGGACCTCGACGAGCCCTGGAAGGTCATCGCCTGCGCGAAGGAGCCCCTCCTGGTCCCTGAGGCCGAGTACGAGCTCGTGGGCTTCGTCCCGGGCGTCTGCTTCCCGGTGGGATGCCTGTGCGACTCGGCCACCGGCCGCATCGCCCTCTACTACGGGGCCGCCGACACCTTCACCGCGCTCTGCTTCTGCGACGCAGAGGAGGTCATCAAGTTCATCAAGGCAAACCCGCTCAAGGCCTAGGGCGGCGGGGCCAGAGCCCCGCTCTTGCCTACCCGATGGTATGCTTTCACGGTGGTGCCGTGAAGAAGCCCCATGTGCTGCTGATTTTCCAGACGCGCTTCGAGGAGAGCATGGCCATGCTCAAGGGCATAGCCCACTTCGAGAGGACGCACCACATCTGGACCGTGTTCCACGACGACCAGGCTGTGTCGGAGTCGGACGAGCAGTGGCTGAGGGGAAAGAAGTGGCAGGGTGTGATCAGCCGCCACACGACGCCCCTCCTGGTGAACAACTGCCGCGAGCTAGGCATCCCGCTGGTCGATCTCAACGATATCGAGGCATTTCCGAACGTGCCGAAGATCAGGCCGGACAACGTCGGAATGGGCCACCTAGGCGCGGAGCACTTCATCGAGCGGGGTTTCCAGAAGTTCGGCTTCTGCGGCTTCTCGAACAACCTCTGGTCGCGCGAGCGCCGTGACGGCTTCGTCGAGGCTGTCCGCCTCGCGGGCCGCGAGTGCTCGATCCTCGACGTGGAGTACCCCGGCGGCACCACACCGTTCTGGGAGGAGGAGCAGATCGCGAAGCTCTCCAAATGGATGAAGGAGCTGCCGAAGCCGATCGGCGTCATGGCCTGCCACGACCTGAGGGCCATGCAGCTGATGAGCGCCGCGACGGCCGCCGGAATCCTCGTGCCGGAGGAGATTGCGATCCTCGGCGCCAACAACGACACCATCCGCTGCGAGCTTGCGGACCCGGCCCTCTCAAGCGTCGCGCCGAACGCATTCCAGTCCGGCTACCGCGCCGCGGCCCTCCTGCGGGAAATGCTTGCCGGTAGGAAGCCAAAGAACATGGACCAGCGCGTGGAGCCCTTAGGAGTCGTGACGCGGCCCTCGACGGACGTCCTCGCGGTCGAGGACAAGAATGTCGCCGCAGCGCTCAGCTTCATCAGGGAGCAGGCCTGCCACGGGATCACGGTCGAGCAGGTCCTGCAGCACGCGCACGCCTCCCGCAGCCAGATGGAGCGCAAGTTCCGCCACCACATCGGGCGCTCTCCGCAGTCCGAGATCCGGCGCGTGCAGCTCAGGAAGATCCGGCAGCTTCTGCTGGAGACGGACTTCCCGCTCAAGCGAATCGCCGAGCTCACCGGCTTCGAGCACATGGAATACATGTGCGTTCTCTTCAAGCGGATGACGGGCACGTCGCCCGGGACTTACCGTGTGCAGATGCAGGACAAGGCGGTGGTCGGGCCCGTGCCGTCGAATCACTCCTGAATTACCCCATGAAACTCGCCCGATACCTCGGCGTCGTAGCGACGCTGCTCCTGGCCACCGCCGCCTTAGCCAAGCCCGTAGAGTTCGAATTCGTAGCACCGGACAATCCCGAGGTGCCGAATCTCTACTCGCGCGAACTCTGGGCGGAGGTCTTCACGCCGAGCGGCCAGAAGCTCACCCTGCCGGCCTTCTATGCGGACGGCGGCCTCTTCGCTGTCCGGGCGCGGCCCGACGAGGTCGGCACCTACCGCTTCGGCGCGGTGTCGGAGACGACGCTTGGCATCCACCGGACGGACCTGGTCGTGAGCCTCGTGACGGCACCGTCGTTCAACAACACGACCAGGACGCGCCTGCCCTATATTTTCATCGATCCGGCGCATCCGCAGCAGTTCACCAGGTCGGACAACCTGCCGTACGTTCCCGTCGGGGCGAACCTGGCATGGGCCGGCGAGGGCAAGGAGGGCACCGTTGCCTTCTACCAGCGCTCCCTGGCGGCGTTCTCGCACGCGAACCTCAACTGGATGCGCATCTGGATGGCCCACTGGGACGGCCTGAACCTTGACTGGCTTCCGCACTCCATGGGCCCGTCGCCGAAGCCCGGCAGCGTGGACGAGGGCGTAGCCGAGGCCTGGGATTCGATCCTGGAGGCCGCTGAGGAGAACGGCGTCTACGTGCAGATGGTCCTCCAGCATCACGGACAGTACACGAGCGCGAACGACTCGAACTGGGCCGAGAATCCCTGGAACGCCGCGAACCCGGGAGGCTTCCTGAAGAGCCCCGGTGACTTCTTCACCGATCCCAACGCGCGGGTGATCTCGCTCATCAAGTACCGCTACATCGTGGCGCGCTACGGCTGGTCCCCGGCCATCGTGGCCTACGAGCTTTTCAACGAGGTGCACTGGACGGACGAGTTCCGCTTTGGCCACGAGGCCGAGGTGGCCCACTGGCACAGCGACGCGGCGACCTACATCCGCCAGGTGGACGTCTATGGCCACCTGATCACGACCAGCACCGAGAACCTGAAGAGCCCGATCTACGAGAAGATGGATTATTACCAGCCCCACCTGTACTCGGCCAACATGGTTGCGGCAGCCCGGAAATTCGAGCCGGCGTTCTCGACGCTGGGCCGCCCTGCGTTCTACGGGGAGGAGGGCGACGAGCACCAGCCCCTCCCTGATGCTGTGAAGAAGACCGGCTTGGACATTGCCCCCCCGGTCTGGGCAAGCGTGATGGGCCAGGGCACGATGGCAGCCGAGCCCTGGCACGGGTGGGAGATGCTGGAACACGACCGCCTCGGCGAAGTCGGGGCCGTTTTCCGCTTCTTGGTCCTCAACAAGGTGGCATCCCAGGGAGAACTGTCTGCGTTCTCGGCCGTGGTGGAGACCCCAGGGCATGTTCCCCTGCGGATCACCCCGGGGGAAACGTGGCAGCACCGCGCTGCGCCCGACCTCGAATACCCAGTCGATGGGACTGAGGTCATCGGGGCCGCGGACATACCCGCCAATATTGTCGGATCCGCCGCGAGCCGTGCGGAGGGGTTCCCGGACAGGGAGACGCTGCACCTGGATCTGCCGACAGCGGCCTCCATGAAGGCTGAGATCGATTCCGTTGCGCCGAAGGGCGGCAATCTCAAGGCGAGCGTGGACGGCACCCCAGTCGCAACCAAGTCCTGGGCTGCCGGCGCACCCGTTCCCTCGGAGCTTAAGTTCAATGTGCCCGCGGGCCGCCACACCTTGGTGCTCCAGAATGACGGTCCAGACTGGGTGGGCGTGAGCGCCCTCGACCTTGGCATCGACGAGCCCTCGCTCGGGCTCATCGGCAGACGCAACGACCACTTCATCATCGCCTGGGTGTGGAACCGCGCAAATCTCTACGAACTGGATCCGAAGATATCGACGCACGGTACGGTCGTCCTGAAGGACGTCGCCGCCGGCTCGTGGAAGGTCACCTGGTGGGACTCGGTGAAGGGCGCCGCAGGCGAGAGCAAGGTCATCAGCCACCCGGGTGGCACGCTCAGGCTGCAGACGCCCGAGATTCTCCGCCACGCCGCCGTGGCCCTCTCGAGAACGCCCTAGCTACCTTACCGGGCCCTCGCCGGCAAAGAACGCGAGGGCCAGAAGCTCGTCTCCCGGGGCCTGGGCGCTTGTCTCCTCGAGGGACTCGGAGAGCTGCGCCGCCACGGCCGTCGCATGGATCGCGCGCGCGGGCAGCGCCATCGAGGCCGCCGTCGGCGGCTCGTCGCCGGCCGGCGGGCGGATGAAGAACGCCGCGCCGGAGACGGCTGGGGCCCCGAAGTAGGAAGCGGTGGAGGAGTCGTAGTAGCGCGTCGCGAGCTGGACCAGGAACTTGTTGGCGAGCCTGAGCGACTCCGGATCCTTCATCGTCTTGTCGTATTCGCGGCAGGCGAGCGCCATCGAGGCGTAATCCTCGGCGGTCCCGGCCACGTCGGAGCCGGCCAGGTGCCGCAGGTTGCCCTCCGGTGAAATCAGGATCGAGGTCTTTATGACCTCCAGAAGCTTGGTGGCTGCCTCGGAATATCTCGGTTCCCTCAGCTGCTTGCCTGCGCGAGCAAGCACGGTGAGCAGCATGCCGTGGGCGGCGGCGGTGGCGCGCAAGTCCCGCGGCGGGGCGGGGCGCTTGTTGCGCACCTCGAGGAGACGTGCCTCAAGGTCTGCCTGCGCGGGATCCGTGAGCCCGATGGACCGCAGAAGGTTCTTCTTGGCGTAGGTCGCTGAGGGGTCGTCCGCCGCGTCAACGTTTCCGTCGAGCATCACCCCGTGGTCGGACTTGAACTTCGCGGAGTCGGCGCCCAGGGCCTGGTCGATATCGGACTCGGTCCACGCATAGTAGCCGGTGAACTCCTCGCCCGTCGCATCCTCGGCGGCCGCGAACGTGCCGTCCGGGTTGGCCAGCCGGCTCAGGGCGTAGTCGATCGCGCCGCGGGCACACTGGGCGAAGGATTTCCCATCGGGGCCGTTGGCCGCGTCGAGGTAGGCGAGCGCCATGCGCGCCTGGTCGAGCAGCGTCTTCTGCTGGTAGGGAATTTTCCAGGCCCCGTCGGCCGCGTGCCTGAAGAAGCCGCCGTCCAGGGGATCACGGATGGCGCTGGCTGCGATCGCCCTCAGGGTCTTCCTCGCGGATTCGCGATCGCCGGGCGACTGAAGCAGCATGAAGCGGATGAGTTCGGGCTCCGGTGACTTGGGCAGGTCCCCGAAACCGCCCAGGGTGGGGTCAAACGTCGCGCCCCAGGCCGCGGCCGCGGCCGTGAGGCGGGTGCGCGTCTTCTCGAGGTTCCATACAGGGGGCCTCGGCGGCTGCGCCGGGGGCGCCAGCTGGGAAGCGGATTCCTGGGCGCGCCTGCGGCACGCGGAGGCGTCGGTCTCCCACGCGGTGTTGGCCTGGTTCGCGAGCTTGAGGAAGCCCGGGGCCCCCCAGTCCTCGGAAGGCGAGAGGTAGGTGGCACCCTCAAAGGGCTGGAATTCGGGAGTCAGCCAGATGTTGAGCGGCCAGCCGTTCAGCTGCTTCAGGTTGCTCACGTAGGTCTGGTACAGCGCCGCGACATCGGGGTGCTCGTCCTTGTCGACCACGACGCAGACAAACTTCTTGTTGAGCCATTCCGCGTTCTTCAAGTTGGCGAAGGACTGCTTGCGCATCGCGCCGGAAAGCTCGTTCGTGAAGGCGCCGACGAAGACGAACACGGGCCGCTGCTCGGCTTTCGCACGGGCAAAAGCCGCATCGCCCCACGGCATCCAGTCAACGGGGCTGCTAACGAAGGTCCTTACGAAGGCGGATTTCTCGTCCTTCAGCCTGTCAGCGGCGCGGGAAGAGGCGGCGCTCGCGAGAAATCCGACAAGTACTAGCGACAGGACTGTCTTGTTCAGCATGGGCTAAGGGTCTGACCATATCCGTAAAGGCATGTCCGTCCAGCGTTTGATGGCGGGCCGGTCTCCTTTCACGCTGGCGCTTGTTCCATCAATCGGTGATTTGCCGGGGACCTCTGGCGGTGCTATCGGTAATGCCCATGAAGCTTCACGACGCCCAGCATGTGATCCGTGGAGGCACCAAACCCGGGGACGCGCGGGCGGCGATGATCCTGATCCATGGGCGAGGCGCGACGGCCGAGGACATTTTTTCGCTGGGAGAGGAAGTGGTGGGCGGCCTCTCCGGCGTCGCGCTCCTAGCCCCGCAGGCTTCGGGCAACACATGGTACCCGCAGCGGTTTCTGGCTCCCCTGGAGCAGAACGAGCCGTTTCTTTCGTCGGCCCTTGATGTGATCGGTCACCTTGTGGCCAGCCTTGGTCAGGATGGCCTGAAGCCCGAGAACATCGTCCTTATCGGCTTCTCCCAGGGCGCATGCCTGAGCCTCGAGTTTGCCGCGCGGAACCCGTGCCGCTACGGTGGCGTGGTTGGGTTAAGTGGAGCCCTGATCGGCCAGCCGGGATCTGCCCGGGACATCAGGGGAAGCCTGGAAGGGACTCCCACCTACCTCGGCTGCAGTGACCGGGACGCGCACATCCCGCTCGCAAGCGTCGAAGAGAGCGCGGAAATCCTTGCCCGGATGGGCGCCGCGGTCACCAAGGCCATTTTCCCCGGAATGGGCCACACGGTGAATTCAGAGGAGCTCTCGGTCGCTCAGGGCATCATCCGCGATCTCGCAGCAGGCGTCTGACCTTGCGCCGCCTGCGCGGCCGCCTAGCCTTAGCGGCGAACCTCACCCCCGGGGCGCCGGCGCCCCAAGAACCCCCCCAAGTCACGCCATGCCGTCCCAAACGTTCGCCCTCGTCTCCCCGCACCTTCCCATGATCCATGCCGTCATCTGTATGCTGGCCATCGGCGCCATTGCGCCGGGCCGTGCCGCGGCGGCTGCGTCCCCCGTTGGCATATTCCAGGACCACGGCGACATCGGGGCCGTGGGGACGCCCGGCACGGCGTCGTTCGACCCTGAAAAGCAGGAGTACACGATCTCGTCCTCGGGAACGAACATGTGGGGCGACCACGACGAGGATCATTTCGTCTGGAAGAAGCTGAGCGGCGACTTCCTGATCCAGGCAACGACAGCATTCTCCGCGGAGTCCGGCGACCCGCACAGGAAGATGGGTCTCATCGTCAGGGCGAGCCTTGATCCCAAGTCGGCCCACGTGAACGCCGCCCGCCACGGAAACGGCCTTTCCGCGATCCAGTTCCGCAGGACAACCGGCGCGGCCAAGACCGAGGAGCTCCACGTTGAGCAGGGCGGGGGCAACGTCCTCCAACTGGAGCGCAGGGGCGGCAAGTTCATCATGTCCGCGGCGCGGTTCGGGGACACCTTCTCGACGCAGGAGGTCGACGACGTCGTCCTTCCCGACGAGGTCTACGTCGGCCTTTACGTCTGCGCGCACAACAACAAGGTCGTGGAGACCGGCACCTTCACGAACGTTCGCCTCATCCGGCCCGTGAAGCCCGACTTCAAGCCCTACAGGGACTACATCGGAAGCGACATCGAGCTCATGAATGTGGGGACCGGCCTGCGCAAGACGATCTTCCGCGCGGAGGACTCGCTCCAGGCCCCAAACTGGACGCCCGACGGCAAGACGCTCATCTACAATCACAATGGCCGCATGCTGAGCCTCGACCTGGCGACGCGCACGCCGACCTCGATCGACACGGGCGACCAGACACACTGCAACAACGACCACACGCTCTCCTTTGACGGCAAGATGCTGGGCATCAGCAGCGGTTCGCCGTCCAGGGTCTTCACGCTGCCAATAGGCGGCGGTGCGCCGTTCCTCGTGACGCCCACGGGCCCCTCGTACCTCCACGGCTTCTCTCCCGACGGCAAATACCTCCTCTTCACCGGCGAGCGAAACCACGAGTTCGACATCTACCGCGTCGCCGTGACCGGCGGGGCGCAGGAGCGCCTCACGACGGCCAAGGGCCTTAACGACGGCTCCGAGTACACGCCCGACGGAAAGACCATCTTCTTCATCTCGGAGCGGTCTGGAAAGATGCAGATCTGGAAGATGAACGCCGACGGCTCGGCGCAGACCCAAGTCACCGACGACGACTACAACAACTGGTTCCCGCACGTGTCCCCGGACGGCAAGACGATCCTCTTCATCAGCTTCCCGGCGGACATCCCCGCGAACGACCACCCGTTCTACAAGCACGTCTACCTGCGCATGATGCCGGTCGACGGCGGCAAGCCGACGGTCGTGGCCTACCTCTACGGCGGCCAGGGCTCGATCAACGTCAACTCTTGGTCACCCGACAGCCGGATGATCGCCTTCGTCAGCAACTCGGGCTCGTTCTAGCCCGGGCCGCCCTCAGGGCCTCGGCAGGTCCGAGCTCGTCCAGCCGCCGCCAAGTGCCTGGATGAGCGCCACGCTCGAGGAGAGCTGGCTCTGGATGATCCCGAGGTCGGTCTCGCGGTTCGTGAGCTCCGTCACCTGGGCCGCGGCGACGGTCGTGAAGTCGACGGTGCCGGCGTTGTACTCGTTGAGGGCGATCTGGGCGGCCTGGGCCGCCTCGCTGACGGCCGCGTCCTGCACCTGCTTCTCGTCCTTGAGGATCCTGATGCCGGCCAGGTTGTCCTCGACCTGCTGCAGTGCCGTCAGGACGGTCTGGCGGTAGTTGGCGGCGCTGGCGTCATAGGCGCCCTTGGCCGAGAGGACGAGGTCGTGCCTCTGGCCCCAGTCCAGGAGCGAGTCCGCCGCGTTGGCTCCGATCGTCCAGAAGCGGAATGGGGCGGTCAGGAGCTTGTCGAGCTTAGGGCCCTCGTAGCCGCCCTCGGCGGAAAGGGTCAGGTCGGGATAGTAGGCGGCCGTCTGGATGCCGATCCTCGCGTTCGCGGCCTTCACCTCGCGCTCCGCGTTGGCGATGTCCGGGCGGCGCTCAAGGAGGGTCGAGGCCAGCTGCGGCGGGATTGTCGGGAGGTTGAGGCCGATGGTCTTAGTCCTCTCGATAGCGAGGTCCGAGGGGGCCTTGCCCACGAGGACCGCGATCGCGTGCTCGTACTGGGCCCTCTGGATGCCGGCCGAGATCAGCTGGGCCCTCGTGCTGTCGAGCTCGGTCTGGGCGGTGATGATGTCGCTGCGGGCGGAGACGCCGACGGCGTACTTGTTGCGCGTGATCCGGAGAGTGCGCGTGTAGTCGTTCACCGCGTCCTCGAGGAGGCGGATCTTGTCGTCCGTCGTGCGAAGGCCGATGTAGTCCGTGGCCAGGGTCGCCTGCATCGAGAGGCGCGCGAGCGCCAGGTCGGCCGCGCTCGCCTGGGCGGTCGCGACGTCGGCCTCGACCGTGCGGCGCAGCTTGCCCCAGATGTCGGGGGCCCAGGACGCCTGGAGGTCGGCCGTGTAGGTGGAGGTCGTTAGCCCGCGCGAGGTCGTGACCGCGGTGCCGTCGGGCTGCACGATCGTCGTCGAGCCCTCGTAGGACGGCGTGCGGGTGCGGGTGGCCCCGCCGTTCACGGAGACGGTCGGCAGGTAGCCGGTCCTGTCGGCGCGGGCGATCTGCGCGGCCTCCTCGTAGTTGCCGACGGCCTGCAGCACCGTCTGGTTGGAGGTCTCGACCTGGGCCTCAAGGTTGTTGAGGACCGGGTCGCCAAAGACCTCCCACCACGGCCCGCGCTTCGCGCCGTCGTCCGGGGCCGCCTGCTTCCAGCCGGCGTCCTCCTTGAAGGCAGCGGGCACGTTCATGGCCGGCGTCTTGTAGTCCGGGCCGACCGCGCAACCCGCCGCGAGCGCGAGGACGGCGGCCGCCGCGATCACCGCGGGGCTCTTCTTGGGCATCGGGGAGCGGAGGGTGCGTGCTGACATGTCTTTGGAATAGTGGGTCATACCGGCGCGAGCGAGGGTTCCTTGGCGGGCGGGGGTGACGAGAGGCCGAGCTTAACCAGCGCGCGGTTGCACCAGAGCCTTGCGCGGTCGACATACAGGTATACGACCGGCGTCGTGTAGAGGGTGAGGAGCTGGCTGAGGAGGAGGCCGCCGACGATCGCGATGCCGAGGGGCTGCCTCATCTCGGCGCCGTTGCCCTTGCCGAGCGCCAGCGGGATGGCGCCCAGGATCGCGGCCATGGTCGTCATGAGGATGGGCCTGAAGCGCAGGAGGCACGCCTTGAAGATCGCGTCCTCGGTGCTCAGGCCCTCGTTGCGCTCCGCCTCGATCGCGAAGTCGATCATCATGATCGCGTTCTTCTTCACGATGCCGATCAGCAGGAAGAGCCCGATCAGAGCGATCAGGCTGAACTCAACGTTGAAGAGCATGAGGGCCAGGAAGGCGCCGATGCCGGCCGAGGGGATCGTGGAGAGGATGGTGAAGGGGTGCGCGTAGCTCTCGTAGAGGATGCCGAGGACCAGGTAGATCGCCACAATGGCCGCCAGGATCAGGATCGGCAGGCTGCTCGCGGACTGCTGGAAGGTCTTGGCCGTGCCCTGGAAGCTGCCGTGGATGGAGGTCGGCATGTGGATCGCCGCCGCCTGCTTCTCTATCACGGTCACGGCCTGGGAGATCGAGGCGTCCGGGCGCAGGTTGAACGAAATCGTCCCGGCGACGAACGGACCCTGATGGTTCACGGAGAGGGGGGTCGTGCCGAGCTCGTAGCGGGCGAAGGCCGAGAGGGGGACCATCTTCTCGAAGCCCGTGCTGACGGCTTGGCCGGTCGAGGCCGCGCCATGGCCGGTCGTGGCGATGGCGTTGATGCTGGCGTTCCTCGCCGTGTCCGCGGCGACAGAGTTGGCGCTCGTCGAGGCGGCGGCCTTGTTTCCAGCGCCCGTGAAGGCCGTTACGGTGCCGGCGACCGCGTTTGTCGACTGTGTTCCGGTGACAACGCCGCCGGTCGAGCTCACGTAGATGGACTTTAGCGACTCGGGCTCCTGCCAGAAGCGGGGCTGCACGACCATGACCACATGGTACTGGTTCAGGGACTTGTAGATCGTCGACACAGTGCGCTGGCCAAACGCGTCGTAGAGCGTGTTGTCGATCTGGACCGCGGTCAGGCCGAGGCGTGAAGCCGTATCACGGTCGATCACCAGGTCCGTCTCAAGGCCGTGGTCCTGCTGGTCCGAGTTGAGGTCGGACAGGATCGGCTCGGTCTTCAGGGCCTCGAGCAGCTTGGGCGTCCAGGTCCGCAGGTCGTCGAGGTTATCCGACTGGAGCGTGTACTGATAGAGGGCATAGCTGGCGCGCCCGCCTACGCGCACCTCTTGCGCTGGCATCAGGAAGAGGGAGGAGCCCGGCACCTTGGCAATCTTCGGGCGAAGCCTCGCCATGATCTGCTCGGTCGTGGCCTTCCTGGGCCCGAGGTCCTTCAATTGGATGAACATGCGTCCGCCGTTGCCGCCTCCGCCCCCGGCGCCCGTGAAGCCGACCACTTCGTCGACGTCCGGATCCATCTTGATGATGTTCACGTAGTCCCTGAGCTTCTGGGACATCCTCTGGAACGAGATGCTTTGGTCCGCCTGGATGAATCCGAACATGCGCCCCGTGTCCTGCTCCGGGAAGAAGCCCTTTGGGATGATGATAAATAGGACCACAGTCATGACGACCGTCGTCACCAGCACCATGATGGTCAGGAAGCTGTGCTTGAGTGACCACTTGAGCGTGCGGCTGTAGACGCCAAGGAGCGACTCGAAGGAATCCTCGCTCCAGCGGAAGAGGCGGCCCCTCTGCTCGTGCGGCTTGTGGACGGTCAGGAGGCGGGCGCACATCATCGGCGTCGTGGTCAACGAGACGACCATCGAGATCAGGATCGCAACCGAGAGCGTCACCGCGAACTCGCGGAAGTAGAGTCCCACGACGCCGCCCATGAGCAGGATCGGGATAAAGACCGCGATCAGCGACAGGCTCATCGAGAGGACCGTGAAGCCGACTTGGCGTACGCCGATCAGCGCCGCCTCGAAGCGCGGCGTCCCAAGCTCCATGTTGCGCACGATGTTCTCCATGACGACGATCGCGTCATCGACGACGAATCCCGTGGCTACTGTGAGCGCCATGAGGGAGAGGTTGTCCAGGCTGTAGCCCAGGAGGTACATGGCCGCGAAGGTGCCAATCAGAGATACGGGCACGGCGACCGCGGGGATCAGGACCGCGCGGGCGTCGCGCAGGAAGAGGAACACCACGATGACGACCAGGATGATCGCGATGACGAGCGAGAGCTCGACGGCCTTCAGCGACGCGCGGATCACCGTGCTGCGGTCCGTCGCGATTGCCAGCTGGGTCGCCGGCGGGATGTCGTTCTGGAGGCTGGGCAGCAGCGCCTTCACGCGGTCGACGGTATCGATGATGTTGGCCTGCGGCTGGCGGAAGATGATGACAAGGACGGCGGGCGTCCCGTTCGACAGGCCTAGGTTCCTCGTGTCCTCGACGGAGTCGGAGACGGTGCCCATGTCGGTCAGGCGGATGGGGTTGCCGTTCCTGTAGGCGACAATCAGGTCCTTGTAGTCGGCCGCAGAGCGGGACTGGTCGTTGTCATAGATCTGCCAGTGCGTGGTGGAGTCCTCGACGGACCCCTTGGGGCTGTTCGCGTTCGCGGCGGCAAGCGCGGCGCGGACGTCTTCGAGGCCCACGCCGTACTTGGCGAGCTGCGAGGGGTTCACCTCGACGCGCACGGCGGGCAGCGAACTGCCGCCCACGCTCACGTCGCCGACCCCCTCCACCTGGAGGAGCTTCTGCTGGAGGATGGTGGACGCCGCGTCGTAGAGATCGCCCTGTGTCAGGGTGTTCGAAGTCAGGGCCAGGATGATGATCGGGGCGTCCGCCGGGTTAACCTTGCGGTAGGTCGGGTTCGAACGAAGCGCCGTCGGGAGATCGGCGCGGGCCGCGTTGATCGCGGCCTGCACGTCGCGGGCGGCGCCGTCGATGTCTCGGCTGAGCCCGAACTGCAGCGTGATCTGCGTGCTGCCGACCGAACTCTGCGACGTCATCTCCGTCACGTCGGCGATGGTGCCCAGGTGCCGCTCAAGCGGCGTCGCCACCGCGGTCGCCATGGTCTCGGGGCTGGCGCCCGCCATGTTGGCCGAGATGGATATCGTCGGCTGGTCGACCTGGGGCAACGGAGAGACCGGCAGCTTCGTGAAGGCCGTTATGCCCGCCAGCACGATCGCCGCCGTGAATAGCGTCGTGGCCACCGGGCGCCTGACGAATACCTCCGACAGCATCATATCGAGGGCTCTCCGGCGCCGACGGGCTCTTCCTTCTTCGGCTTCTGCGGGAAGAAGCGCAGCGCGATCCTGTCGAACATGAGGTAGATGACGGGCGTCGTGAAGAGGGTCAGCATCTGGCTGACGATCAGACCGCCGACGATCGTTACGCCGAGCGGGTTGCGCAGCTCCGAGCCCATGCCCGTGCCGAGCATGAGCGGAACGGCGCCCAGGAGCGCGGCCATCGTCGTCATGAGGATGGGGCGGAAGCGCAACAGGCACGCCTGGTAGATCGCCTCTCGGGGCGGGCGGCCCTCGTTGCGCTCGGCATCGAGGGCGAAGTCGATCATCATGATCGCGTTCTTCTTCACGATGCCGATCAGGAGGATGATTCCGATGATGCCGATGACGCCGAGGTCGCTGCCGACCACCATAAGGGCCAGGAGGGCGCCGATGCCCGC
The DNA here is from genome assembly GCA_035656555.1 of Opitutaceae bacterium. GTDB lineage: Bacteria > Verrucomicrobiota > Verrucomicrobiia > Opitutales > Opitutaceae > Palsa-1447. The sequence continues at coordinate 14,241 of DASRSJ010000018.1, read as the reverse complement.
CGACGGGAGCGTCGAGAGGATCGTGATCGGGTGGATGAAGCTCTCGTAGAGGATGCCGAGGATGATGTACATCGTCAGCACCGCGGCCGCGATCAGGAGCAGCTCGTTCGAGAGCGAGGACTCGAACGCGGAGGCCGCGCCCTGGAAGCTCGTCACGATGCTGGCCGGCATGCCGATCTCGGCCTCAGCGTTGTGGATCGCCTTCACGGCCTCGCCGAGCGACTCGCCCTTGGGGACGTTGAAGGAGATCGTGTTGGCCGGGAACTGGCCCAAGTGGTTTATGAGGAGCGACTCGGGCCTCTCCTCGATCTTGGCGATGGCGGAGAGCGGCACCTGTCCGCCCGAGGACGACGGCACGAAGATCTGCGCCAGCGAGGCCGGCGACTTCTGCAGGCCGGGGTTCACCTCCATGATCACGCGGTACTGCGTGGACTGGGTGAAGATGGTCGAGATGATGCGCTGGCCGAAGGCGTCGTAGAGGGCGTTGTCGATCGTCGCGGCCGTGATGCCGAAGCGCGCCGCCGTGTCGCGGTCGATCTTGATGTAGGCCGCGAGGCCGCCGGTGGAGAGGTCGTTGGCGACGTCGTTGATCTGGCTGAGTTCACGCAGCCTGTTCGTGAGCTTCGGGATCCACTTCGTCAGGTCGTCCGCGTTCGGGCTCTCGAGCACGAACTGGTACTGCGTGCGGCTCACCTTGTCGTCGATCGTCAGGTCCTGCACGGGCTGCATGTAGGCCGAGACGCCGACGAGCTTGGCGAGCTCCACCCGCAGGCGGCGGATGATGCCGGTCGCGTTCGCGGAGCGCGTCGAGCGGTCCTTGAGGTTGATCAGCATCCTGCCGCTGTTGAGCGTCGTGTTGCTGCCGTCCACGCCGACAAAGGAGGAAAGGCTCTCGACGTCGGGGTCCGCGAGGACCGTGTTGGCCACGTCCTGCTGCAGGATCGTCATCTGCTGGTAGGACACCGACTGCGGGCCCTCCGTGATCAGCTGGATGAGCCCCGTGTCCTGGACGGGAAAGAAGCCCTTCGGGATGACGATGTAGAGGAGGGCCGTCAGGACGAACGTGCCGACGGCGACGCAGAGCGTGATGGCCTGGTGATCCAGAACCCAGGTGAGCATCTTGCCGTACTTGGCGATCATCCCGTCGAAGAAGGCGCCCATCTTGCGGCTCCAGGCCGGGGTGTCCTTCTCGTCGTGGTGGCGCACGAGCTTCGAGCACATCATCGGCACGAGGGTCAGGGAGACGACGGCCGAGATCAGGATCGTGACGGCGAGCGTGATCGCGAACTCCCGGAAGAGGCGGCCGACGACGTCGCCCATGAAGAGCAGCGGGATCAGGACCGCGATCAGCGAGATCGTCAGCGAGATGATCGTGAAGCCGATTTGCTCGGAGCCCTTCAGCGCGGCTTCGAGCGGCGAGTCGCCCATCTCGACGTAGCGCGCGATGTTCTCGATCATGACGATCGCGTCGTCGACGACGAAGCCGGCGGCTATCGTCAGCGACATGAGCGAGAGGTTGTTCAGGCTGAACCCGAGCAGGTACATGACGGCGAACGTGCCGACCAGCGAGAGCGGGACCGAGAGGCTGGGGATGATCGTTGCCGGGACGTTCCTGAGGAAGATGAAGATAACGAGGACGACCAGGATGACGGCCAGCGTCAGCTCGAACTCGACGTCGTCGATCGAGGCGCGGATCGTGACCGTCCTGTCCGTAAGGATTGTGACGTCGATCGCCGGGGGCAGCGCCGCCTGCAGCGAGGGCAGGAGGGCGCGCACGCCCTCGACCACCTTGATCACGTTGGCACCGGGCTGCCTCTGGATGTTCAGGATGACGGCGGGCGTCTTGTTGTACCAGGCGGCGAGCTTCGTGTTCTCAGGCGCGAACTCCACGGTCGCCACGTCGGAGAGCCTGACGGGGTTGCCGTTCTTGAATGCGACGACGAGCTTCTCGTAGTCCTTCGTCGTCTTCAGCTGGTCGTTGGCATTGATCGTGAAGGCGCGCGTCGGGCCGTCGAAGTTGCCCTTGGCCGCGTTCTGGTTGCCATTGTTAACGGTCGTGCGGAGGTCGTCGATGTTGAGCCCGTAGGACGCGAGCTCGAGCGGGTTGGCGCGAATGCGCACCGACTGGCGCTGGCCGCCGCCGATGCTGACCAGGCCGACGCCCGGCAGTTGCGAGATGTTCTGCGCGAGGCGCGTGTCCGCCAGGTCCTCCACGGTCGTCAGCGGCAGAGTCTTCGAAGTGAGGGCGAGAGAGAGGACCGGCGCATCCGCCGGGTTCACCTTCGCGTAGATCGGCGGCGCCGGCAGGTCGGAGGGAAGGAACGTGTTTGCCGCGTTGATCGAGGCCTGGACCTCCTGCTCGGCGACGTCGAGGTTCAGGTCGAGCGAGAACTGGAGCGTGATGACCGAGGCGCCCGTGGAGCTGGTGGACGACATCTGCTTGAGCCCGGGCATCTGCCCCAGCTGGCGCTCGAGGGGCGCAGTGACCGAGGAGGTCATGACGTCGGGGCTCGCGCCGGGATAGAACGTCTCCACCTGGATGGTCGGGTAGTCGACCTCGGGGAGCGCGGAGAGCGGCAGGAAGCGGTACGCGATGATGCCGACGATCAGGATCGCCGCCATCAGCAGCGTCGTGGCGACGGGCCTGAGTATGAAGATTCTAGAGGGACTCATCGTGCGGTGCCCGCCATGGCGCGGGCCGTCGGGAACTTAGTTGCTGGATCCGCCTTGTGTCGCGGGCTTCGGCTGGGCTGTGGGCGTGCCGTCCGCGGGAGCCGCGTCGCCGCCTGATGCGCCGTTCGCCTTCCAGTGCTTGTGGGTGCCGTCGCCGGAGCCCTGTGCCTGACCGTCACCGGCTTTGCCGGCTCCAGCCTGGCCGCCGCGGTTGCCCGCCTGCAGAAGAATTTCGCTGCCGTCCTTGAGGCGGTCGGCGCCGTCGACGACCACCTTGTCGCCCACGTTGATGCCGGAGACAATGCTGACGCGCTCGCCCTCGGTGTCGCCGAGCTTGACCGTCTTGGCAGCTACCTTGTTGTCGGCGCCGACCACGTAGACGAAAGTTCCCTGCTGCCCGCGCTCGACGGCCGATGTCGGGATGACCGTCGCGCCCATGTCGACGTCGAGGAGCATGTGGACCGTGACGAACTGGTTCGGGAAGAGCGCCTCGTCGTCATTGGCGAAGAGGGCGCGCAGCTTGAACTGCCCGGTCGTGGTATCGACCGTGTTGTCGATCGTGCCGAGCTTGCCGGTAGAGATCTTGGCCGAGTCGTCGCTGTTGTAGGCGTCGACGCGGATCGTGTCGCCCGACTTGATGCGCTTCTGCACCTCGGGGATGTAGCGCTCGGCGAGCGAGTAGATGACGCTGATCGGCTTCACCTGCGTCAGCAGAACGAGGCCCGTCGCGTCGCCCGGTGTCACGTAGTTGCCCTGGTCCACGAGGCGAAGCCCCACGCGTCCCGTGAAGGGCGCCGTGATGTGGCAGTAGGTGAGGTTGAGCTGCGCGTTGTCGACGGCCGCCTGGTCGGTCTTCGTCATGCCCTCATACTGGGAGACGAGCGCCTGCTGCGAGTCCACTTGCTGCTTGGAGATGGAGTCCTGCGTCGAGAGCGTCTGGTAGCGCTCGAGGTCGATCTGCCCTTCCTTCAGCTGGGCCTGCGCCTGGAGGAGCTGGCCCTGCGCCTGCTCGAGCGCCGCCTGGTAGGGGCGCGGGTCGATGACCGCGAGGAGGTCGCCCTTGTTGACGAGCTGGCCCTCCGCGAAGTTCACCTGGACCAGCTGGCCGCTGATCTGCGTGCGGATCGTGACAGTCGCGAGCGGCGTCACGGTGCCGGGAAGGTTTAGGACGACGTTCAGGTTGGCCTTGACGGCGGGACGTGCCACCACCGGCACTGGGCCGTTCCCGCCGAAGCCGCCGGGTCCGCGCCTTCCGCCGGCCTTTGCGCCCGCTCCCTGGGAAGCCCTCGCGTGCCAGGCAACGAAGCCGAGTCCGAGCACGATCACCACGATGACGGTCCAGAGGACGGCGTGGCTTTTCTTCTTCGGCGGTTCGCCTATATATTTGATTGTCGGCTTCGCGGGGGTGGAAGCGGTGGGTAAATCACTCATGATGAATTATATTCTGAAAATTTTGGGAGGGGTCCCATGAGGGGATGAACCCCCCAGACTAGGACCTTCGGGCGGAAAGACGCAAACCCCAACAAAACGTCACAGCCTATTGGCGAACGGCCCTATTGGGTGACAAGCGGCGGAACCGGGACGTCCAGGGAGGCCGCGACGGCGCGCAGAAGCTCGATCTCCTCAGTCAGGAGGACGCCATCGGCGCCGATCACATGCGCGCCTGCCACCAGAAGGCGCTGCTTTATGGGGCCGCTGGCTCCCGCCAGCTTGTCCAGCGCCGCGTCGAGGACGGCGAGACCGGACTCGGCCTCGGAGACATAGGTGAGGCTCGCCTGCACGAGCTTGAGCTGAGCGGCGCCCTCCGCGAAGGCACCTGCCGCGGCAGCTGCGTCGGCGCTCGAGGCATGGGCCAGCGCGGAGAGGACGACCGAGATCTCGCGGGCCACGGCCTGGAAGGAGAAGATCTGCTCCACGGGCGCCGACGGAGCGCGGCTGATCGAGAGGGCGCGCAGCACGAGGCGCTGGAGCGCGAACTCGAACGTCGTCACCTTGCCGTCGGCCTGCACAAGGTCGTCCAGCGTGCCCGCGAAGGCGCCGAGCGACGCCTGGGGAATCGCCTTGATCGCGGGAAGAGCGAGCTGGAGGACGGGCAGCCTGTGCTCGGGCTTCAGTGCCCGAAGCGCAGGCTCAAGCTGCGTTAAGGTTGTCAGCGCATCTCCGCCGTTGCTGGCTGCGATCGAGGCCATCTGCCTTTTACGCAGGTCGGGGTCGTCATCGAGGAGAAGACCGTAGACGAGGATCGGCGCGTCGTGCGGCGAGCGGCAGGCCGCGCGGATCGCGGGCGGGATGTCCGCGATCAGCGCCTGGGCGCCCGCGGCGCTCTCTGGGGTCAGGGTTCCCGCGGCCGCGATCATTGCCGTGCCGAAGGCCGCGGCGGCGGCCGGGCTGGGGGAGGGAAGCGGAGGCGGCATGTGGGCCACCTTCGACCAGGGCTCCTTCGCCACGTCGACCATCTGTGGAGGATCGATGAACTTGCCGTCGAAGGAGGGATCGATCGCGAAGATTCTCTGGCCTAGCGTCGGGTGCGTCGCCCAGAGCCCGCCGAAGTTCGACCTGAACGCCTGCGCAAAGAAGAAATGGCTTATCTCGGCCGCCCGGTGCGTCTCCAGGTTTGAGCCGATCGCGTAGCCGCCGATCTTTTTCAGCGCCGTCGCGATCCCGTCGGGATTGCGCGTGAACTGCACGGCCGACGCGTCGGCCAGGTACTCCCGCTGCCTCGAGAGCGAGGCCTGGATCAGGCGACCGAAGAAATATCCGACGTAGCCGATGACCATGAGCGCCAGTCCGATGCCGAGGACCAGCATCGCGCCGCCGTTTCCCTTTTCGTTTCGGTCCGAGCTCACGCGGCCGAAGCGCATGCTCCAGAGCACGCCGCGCCCCGCGAGGCCGAGGACCAGGATGCCGAAGATGATCGCGGAGACGCGGATGTTGATCCGCATGTCGCCGTTCAGGATGTGGCTGAACTCGTGCGCGACGACGCCCTGAAGCTCGTCGCGCTTCAGTTTCTCAAGCGTGCCGCGCGTGACGGTGACGACGGCGTCGTCGGGCGTCAGTCCCGCCGCGAACGCGTTGATCGCGGGCTCCTCGTCCAGGATGTAGACCGCGGGAACCGGCACGCCCGAGGCGATTGCCATCTCCTCCACCACGTTGAGGAGCTGGTGCTCCTTCGGGTCCGTCGTGTGCGGGTCGACCCTCCTGCCTCCGACGCTCTCCGCGACCGCGGCGCCTCCGGAGCGGAACTCGGTCCACTTGTAGAGCGAGGCCAGCCCGATCACGGCCAGGGTCGCGGCCGTGACGCCGGCGAACACCTTGGGCTGCCAGAGGGAGAAGTCGGCCGGCTCCTGGTCGCTATCGTAGCTCCTGGAGTAGCCGTGCCGCGCCGCCTGGTAGCCGGCTGACGCGCGCAGGCCGAAGACCGTCATGAAGTAGCCCGCCACTACCGTCCCGGCGACCGCGAGGCCGAAGAGCAGCATGAGGCGCGATGAGCGCTTCTTGGCCCTGCCCTCCGCCGCGAAAAAGTCCATCAGCTAAACGAGACCTTGGGCGCGCTGCGCTCAGCCGGGTCCTCGACGTGGAAGAGCTCGGCCGGCTGGAAGCCGAACATGCCGGCGAGAAGGACGTTTGGGAACGTCTCGCGGGCCGTGTTGTAGGTCATGACGGAGTCGTTGTAGGCCTGCCTCGCGAACGCTATCTTGTTCTCGGTCGAGGTGAGCTCCTCGGTGAGCTGCATCATGTTCTGGTTGGCCTTGAGGTCCGGGTACTGCTCTGAGACGACCATGAGCCGCCCTAGGGCGCCCGTGAGGCCGCCCTCCGCGGAGACCAGGCCCTTCATGGCGTTTGCGTCGGCGGGATTGGCGGCGGCGGTCTGCGACGCGCCGAGCGCGATGTTCCTCGCCTTGATGACGTCCTCGAGCGTGTCGTGCTCGTGCTTGATGTAGCCCTTCGCCGTCTCGACGAGGTTCGGGATCAGGTCGTACCTGCGCTTGAGCTGCACGTCGATCTGGGCGTACGCGTTCTTGAAGCGGTTGCGCAGCGCGACGAGGGAATTGTAGATGCCGGTGGCCGAGAGCGCCACGACGACCACGATCAGGAGGAGGATGCCGAGAGCGATGATGACAGCCATGGGAACAACAGGATGCACCGGGCGTCCCTCTGGGTCAAATGAACTCCAGCTTCCAATCCCGGGTTGATTGTTCCCGTGCCCACGGCAACGATTGGGGTGCCCTTACATGCGATTTTTGACCGCCCTCGCCCTGCTGCCCGCCGTGTGCGCATCCGCGGCCGCATTGGAGCCCCTGAACGCGCCCGTGCCCCTGGCGCCGCCCCCGGCGGCGATCTCGCCCGGCGAGGCCTCGCTGGCCCTCGTGTCCGCGGAGAGGGCCCAGTCGCTCGGCTTCCCCTCGGCGGCCGTGACCCTGTACCGCTCGGTCCTCGCCTCGCCCGGCGCCGACACGAGCCGCCTGACGCTCCTGCTTTCCTCGGCCCTCCTGGACGACGGCGACGTCGCCGGGGCCGCCCGTGTCCTCGACTCCTACACGGGGGCCCGCGGCTCGGGCTGGCACCTGAGGGAGGGCCTGGTCCACGCGCACGACGGTCGGATCGACCAGGCGAGGAACGAGCTAGGCGCCGCGCACTTCGAGGAGCTCAGCTCGGCCGAGCGCGGCTGGCACTACTTCCTCCAGGCGATGCTCTCCGACGCGGCGGGCGACTCCATCAGGGCCGCGGGATTCTACGCCCAGGCCGCCTCCTCGGCCGTCTCCGACCTGCAGCGGGCGAGGTTCCTCCTCGCGGAGGAGCAGGTGCGGCTGCGAAGCGGCGCCGTCTCCGACGAGCAGATCGTGGCCGACAAAAAGAACGCCGACAAATTCCAGGGCCAGAAGATCGGCTACGGCTTCACCCGCGAGTACGCGATCGCGCTGAACGCCGCCGGCCACAAGACGCAGGCGATCGATGTCCTCGAGGCCGCGCTGCGCGCCGTCCCCTCGGCCGAGGCCGCAGAGGCCGACCATTTCCGGCTTCTCCTCGGCCTGATCGGCGGCGCCGGCTCCGGCGTCGGCAGGCGCGAGCTCTTCCAGCTCCTGGCCTCGGGCTCCGAGCCAAACCAGCAGAGGATCGCGCTGCAGCTCCTGATCCGCGGCTCGCCCTCGGGCGCCCCACGGGTCGAACTCGGCGACCGTCTGGACAACCTGATCTCGGCCACCCCGGCCCACCCGATCCTGGAGAGCCTGCTCCTCTGCCGCGCGCAGCTGGACCTAGGCGAGGCGCATCTGGGCGTCACCGAGTCGGCCTCCCTCTACGCCCGCGCCGAGGACGACGCGAACGCGCTCCTTGAGCGCTTCCCGGGCTCGCCGCTCAAGGCCCAGGCCTACGCGGTCCTTGCCGGCTCCGCATGGGAGCAGCACCGCTACCGGACCGCGGCCGACTACGGCTCCAAGGCCGGGGCCGAGCTGCCGCCCGGCGCCACGCGCGCGGAGTTCAGCGTCCTCGTGGCCGAGGCGTGGTTCCGCGCCGGGGACTTCCAGAACGCCGCCGACGCCTACGCCGCGGCGCTTCGCTCCCCGCCGGAGGGCATCAACCCTGGCCTCCTCATGTTCCAGCAGGTGCAGTCCGAGATCCAGGCCGGCGCCTACGAGACGGCCGAGACCGTGATGGACGAGCTCTCCCGCGAGCACGGCTTCGACCCGGAGAACCGCTGGGAGGCGGAGTGGAACCTGGCCCGCAGCCTCGAGGTGCACGGCCGCACGGTGGCGGCCTACGACCGCGTGAACCGCCTCATGGCCTCGCCCCCGACCGGCGGCCTCCGCGCGGACCTGAAGGCCCGGATGGCCTGGCTCCAGGCGCGGCTTTCCTTCGATGCAAGGAAGCCCGAGGAGACACTTCGCCTGGTCGATTCCGTCCTCGCCTCGACGGGCGGCCTGCCGGCGGATCTCGGCACCGACATCGCGGCGACGAGCGCCCTCCTGCGGGCCGAGGCGAACTTCGAACTGGGCCGCGACAGCGCGGCGGCCGACACGCTGAGCCGGCTCAGGACCGATTTCCCGACCTCGGACTCCGCGGTCTACTCCTATATAGTGGAAGCGGACCGCTATGCGCAGCAGGACAAGGTGATCGATGCTGAGCGCCTCCTCACGAAGCTCGCCGACGATTTCCCGGCGAGCCCCTACGCCCCGTACGCCCTCTACCAGGCGGCGCTCCAGGCCGAGAGGCTCGGCACCGACGGCAACCTCAAGGAGGCCTACAAGCTCCTCGAGAACCTGGTCACGAACCCACGCTACGCGCAGAGCGAGCTCATCTTCCCGGCGCGCATGCGCCAGGGCGACCTGCTGCGGGAGCTGAACCAGTTCCCGCAGGCCCAGCAGGTCTACGAGCTCCTGGTCAACAACCCAGCCCCCTCGCAGAAGGACGATACGATCCTGGCGCAGCTGGCGCTGGCGGAGTGCCACAACGCGCAGTCCGCGAACAGCCCCGCCCACGCCGACAGCGCGCGGCGCATCTTCCAGGACCTGATCGAGCGCGTGGACGCGGACGACGACGTGCGGGTCGAGGCCGGCTACAATCTCGGCGTCATCCTCTCCCGCACCGACCGCGCCAAGGCGCAGGCGGTCTGGTGGACCGACGTCGTCGACGCCTTCCTTGTGCGCCCCGACCGGCCGAGAAACCTGGGCCCCAAGGGGCGATGGTGGATCGCCAGGACGCTCATCGACGTCGGCGACCTCTACCAGCAGGAGGGCCGCCTCGAGGAGGCGAAGCACGCGTGGTCGCTCATCATCGACTCGAAGCTTCCCGGAGAGGCGCTCGCGACGCAGAGGCTCGCCCGCTTCCACTTGCCCGCCGCCAAGGCTTGATAATATAACGCACCCATGACCGCCCTGGAACCCAGCCTCTTCGCCCACGGCGGCCCGATCATGTGGGTCCTCTTCGGGCTCGGCGTCGTCCTGGTCGTGGTCTTCGTTGAGAGGGCCCTCTACCTGCACCGGGGCCAGATCCGCTCGACCGCCTTCCTGGGCGGCATAAAGAACATCCTGGCCAAGAGGCGCCTCGTCGAGGCGCTGACCGTCTGCGAGGAGACACCCGGCCCCGTCGCCGCGGTCGTGAAGGCCGCGCTCCTCCACGCCGACGAGGATGCCGAGGCCATGCGCTTCCACGTGCAGGAGGCCGCCGTCGTCGAGCTTCCCGCTCTCGAGCGCAGGATCGGCGCCATAGGCGCCATCGCCCAGGTCGCGCCACTGGTCGGCCTCCTCGGCACCGTCCTCGGCATGATCGCCACTTTCTCGGCTTTCCAGCACGACTACGCGACCTCGAGCGTGCTCGCGAAGGGCATGTGGCAGGCCCTCCTCTGCACCGCGGGCGGCATCATGCTCGCGATCCCGGCGCACCTGGCGCTGCACTTCCTCAACGGCCGCGTCAGGGCCATCGTGCGCGACATGGAATGGTCCGGAAACGAGATCATGAAGTATCTGACGACTGAATACAAAGCAGCGGAGCCCGCGAAATGATCGCGCGCCCGCTGGACCTGGCCTCGAGGCTTCGGCCCCCGCCGCAGGGGATGGGCACGCTGCACTACGTCAACGTCGGGCTCCTGGTCGTCTTCTTCGGCGCCTTCGGATCGCGCTTCGTCCTGGCCCCGGGTCTCGGCGTTGATTTCCAGCTGCCGCAGTTGGCCGGCGCCCAGGCGGGGGCGGCCCAGGCGACGGACGTTATCAGCGTCCTTCGCTCCGGCCAAATCCTGACCTCCGAACAGGGCCTGGTGGACATCGTCCAGCTGAGGGCCTGGCTCAAGGAGCAGGCGGCCCGGGAGCACCAGCCGATCCTCCTCGTTAGGGCCAGTTCCGAGGTGACCCTTGCGGACCTGAGCGAGATCGAGGACGCCGCCCATGATGCGGGTTTCCGGGTGCTTTTGGGCGCCGAGGAACCGCCCTCCGGCCGTCCCCAGGCCAAGTGAAGGCGCCCAAGGACAGCAGTATCTGGATCGTCGCCGCGGTTACGGGAGTCGTTGGCTTCTGCGTCCTTGCGTTCCTGGTCAAGGTCCCCGAGCCGCACCTCCAGGAGGTCGGCAAGACCCCGCCCTCCGTCGGGATCCTGGACCCGGTGGTGGTCAAGGCCACCATGCTGAGCGACCCGACGCCCCTCTTCCTGCCGACCCAGTTCAACAGCTCCAGAAGGGACTACGTCGCCCGGGAGCCGGGTGGGGCGTTCTCTGGCTTCCAGCCCAAGCTGACCTTTGACGAGTCGCAGCTGGCGCTCAGGAAGCCGGCCGACTCGGGTATCCCCACCTCGCCTGCCGAGTCGCTTGCCGGGGACCCGCCTGGGGCCCCTTTCCTGGGCTTCGGCCGGAGGGATCCGGTGACGCAACCTCTCTCTCCCAGAACGGCCTACGTCGAGATACGGGCCTCGGGGACCGGCAAACTGGTCTTCCAGGCGGCCTTGGACGACGCGCATCCGCCGGCCCGTTCGCTGCCTTGGCAGCCCATGGAATTCATGGCGGCGGTGGACCCCGCGGGCCTGGTCGGGCCCCTTGTCCCGACATTCCGCTCGGGAGTGGACGACGTGGACGCTTATTTTGCCCGGTACCTGGCTGACACGCTCAGGGTGGGACAGAGGCTTGCACCGGGGTTTTACAGGGTGGTCGTGGGGCCCTGAAACGCCTTGTCGGCCGCTAAATCCCGGCCTTCAGCCGAATTATCGGAGTTGGGTCAAATTTCTGTTGACGGCCCAAAATCCAACCTGCACTTTTGTCGCTCTTTTCGTTACTTGCAGCACAGCTTTGGTCTGCCCAGATAGCTCAGTTGGCAGAGCACGTCCTTGGTAAGGACGAGGTCGTCGGTTCAAATCCGATTCTGGGCTCCATGCAAGTCGCGAAATTGTACTGCAAGTCACTCTACTAAAAACCCACACACACGTAACGCTACGTTATCTTTATGGCTAAAGGCACATTCGAACGCAACAAACCGCACGTTAACGTCGGCACCATCGGTCACGTCGATCACGGCAAGACCACGACCACGACCGCCATCCTGAAGGTCCAGTCGGACAAGGGCCTGGCCGAGTTCAAGTCATACGCGGACATCGCAAAGGGCGGCACCGTTCGTGACGCCTCCAAGATCGTCACGATCTCCGTGGCGCACGTCGAGTACCAGACGGCCAAGCGCCACTACGCGCACGTCGACTGCCCGGGACACGCTGACTTCGTCAAGAACATGATCACCGGCGCGGCCCAGATGGACGGCGCGATCCTCGTGGTCTCCGCGGCTGACGGCCCGATGCCCCAGACCCGCGAGCACATCCTCCTCGCCCGCCAGGTCGGCGTGCCGAAGATCGTCGTCTTCCTGAACAAGGTCGACCTGATCGACGACCCGGACCTGCTCGACCTCGTCGAGGAAGAGATCCGCGACCTCCTCACCAAGTACCAGTTTGACGGCAAGGCCGCCAAGATCGTCCGCGGTTCCGCCACGGCTGCCCTCGACGGCAAGCCGGAGGGCACCAAGGCCATCAGCGACCTGATGGACGCCATCGACGCCGAGATCCCGGAGCCTGTCCGCGAGATCGACAAGCCGTTCCTGATGTCCATCGAGGACGTGTTCTCCATCACGGGCCGCGGCACGGTTGCCACGGGTCGTATCGAGCGCGGAATCGTGAAGCTGAACGAGACGGTTGAGATCGTCGGCCTCAAGGACACCACCTCCACGGTCGTGACCGGCATCGAGATGTTCCGCAAGCTGCTCGACCAGGGCCAGGCTGGCGACAACGTCGGCGTCCTCCTGCGCGGCATCGAAAAGGAAGGCATCGAGCGCGGCCAGGTCCTCGCCGCCGCCAAGTCCATCACGCCGCACAAGAAGGCCAAGGCCGAGATCTACGTCCTCTCGAAGGACGAGGGCGGCCGCCACACGCCGTTCTTCGACGGCTACCGCCCCCAGTTCTACTTCCGCACGACGGACGTGACGGGCATCATCACGCTGCCGAAGGGCGTCGAGATGATCATGCCTGGTGACAACATCAGCGTCGACATCGACCTCATCGTCCCGATCGCCATGGAGAAGACCCAGCGCTTCGCCATCCGCGAGGGTGGTCGCACGATCGGTGCCGGTCGTATCACGGAGATCACGGAGTAACCGTTCGTCCCGAACAACTTAAACCCGGCTCGCCGAGGTTCCGAAATGGGCCTCGGCGTCGTCGTCTAAACAATTCCACGACTATAGGGGTGTAGCTCAATTGGTAGAGTAGCGGTCTCCAAAACCGTTGGTTGGGGGTTCGATTCCCTCCGCCCCTGCCACTTCCCACAGCAGTCCATGAAAAATCCGTTCCAAAGCACGCGCATCTTCGTCGGCGAAATGGCCGGCGAGCTCCAGAAGGCCAGCTGGCCCACAAGGACAGAGCTGCGCGACTCCACGATCGTGGTTATCGCGGCGAGCTTCCTGCTCGGACTGTTCACCAGCATCAGCGACTTCAGCCTCTACCAGGTTGTCGATCTCCTGACGTCGCTCGTCAGCCGCTAAACGATGTCCACCGAAACAACGACGCCCGTAGGGGCCCAGTGGTTCGCCCTTCACACGCTCTCCGGCCAGGAGAACAAGGTGAAGACGTACATCGAGCGCTTCAAGACGGCCGAGGAGCTCGACGACGCAATCTTCGAGGTCCTGCTGCCCACCGAGGTGGTGTCCGAGGTGAAGAACGGCAAGAAGTCGTCGAAGGTCAGGAAGCTCTACCCGGGCTACGTCTTCATCCAGATGCGCCTGTTCGACGAGAACAAGCAGCTGATCAACAAGCCCTGGTACTTCGTGAAGGAAGTGGCCGGCGTCATCGGCTTCGTCGGAGGCGAGCACCCCGCGGCGCTGCGCCAGACGGAGATCGACGAGATCCGCGCCCGCATCGAGGCCGCCAACGGCAAGGAAGTGCCGAAGGTCCAGTACACGGTCGGCGAAGAGGTGAAGATCAACGACGGCCCGTTCGCCAACCTGAACGGCCGCATCGACGAGATCGACCCGGACCGCGGCAAGCTGAAGATCTCCGTCTCCATCTTCGGCCGGTTCACCCCGGTCGAGCTCGAATACTGGCAGGTCCAGCGCAGCACCGAGTAATCACGAACCCCCTTTTACAATGGCCAAGAAAATCCAAGGCTACATCCGACTCCAGCTCCCCGCCGGCGCGGCGAATCCCGCCCCCCCGGTAGGACCCGCACTTGGCGCCCAGGGCGTCAACATCATGGCGTTCTGCAAGGAGTTCAACGCGAAGACGAAGGACCAGAACGGGATGATCCTCCCGGTCGTGATCACGGTCTACTCTGACAAGAGCTTCACCTTCATCCTGAAGTCGCCCCCGGCGTCGATCCTCCTGAAGAAGGCGGCGAACATCGCCAGCGGCTCGGCCCGTCCCAATCAGGACAAGGTCGGCAAGGTGAACAGGAAGCAGCTGCTCGAGATCTACAATCTGAAGAAGAAGGACCTCAACGCGCGCGACGACGAGGCGGGCATCCGCATCATCGCCGGCACCGCCCGCAACATGGGCATCGAGGTCGTCGACTAAGGGCAATCCGAACTTAAGACGCGGGAGTCCCAACAGGGACGATTG
>DASRSJ010000017.1:0-20739 GCA_035656555.1 Opitutaceae bacterium | reverse complement strand
CGTAACAGGTTGGAAACAACCGGCAGCTGCAAAGGGGCGAGCATCCGCCACATCCGCATTCCCAACTGCAACTGAGTTCTAAAGCCCGCGTGGGCCCTGCCGATATACTCCGGCATGAGCGTTGACCTCATATCCGAGGATTCCCTCCTGCGGATCGCCAATTCCTTCCCAGCGACCCAACAGGTGTTGTCGCAGCTGGGGATCCTGCTGCGCGATTCAGGCGCGAGCATTGTCGAGGTCACGACCATCCTGCGCCGCGACGTGGGATTGGCCTCCCGCCTGATCGGCACGGCCAACAGCGCCGCCTTCGCCCAGAGCCGCCCGGTGGCCACGGTCGAGGATGCGGTGACGCTGATCGGCTTCCAGGAGGTCTACCGCCTGGTCGGCGTCGCCGTGCTCAACCAGGTGAGCGACGGCGGGCTGCCCTGCTACGACATCTCGGCCAAGAAGTTCTACGAGAACTCTCTCTTCACGGCACTCCTCATGGAGGAGCTCGCCCCGGGGGCCCGCGAGGACCCGCGCTATTGCTACACGATCGGCCTCATGCGCTCGATCGGCAAGATAGCGCTCGACCGCCTCGCCCGCGAGGTCGGCGACACGGGCTTCTCGAAGATCGACCACGGCGACAGCCTCCTGGAGTGGGAGCGCAGCGCCTTCGGCATGACCAATGTGGAGGCCGGCTCCGTCATCCTGCGCGCCTGGCGATTCCCCGACGAGATCGTCCAGGCCGTCGAGAACCACTGCGCCCCGAACGGAAAGCACCTGCCCTTGACCCATCTCCTGAACCTCGCGGCAGGCACGGCCGAGCTTTTGGGGCGCGGTCTTGACGGAGAGACCTCGTACTGGATCGACTCCGACGAGGTCTACCGCAAGGCGGGCATAGACCAGAAGCGCGCGAACAGCATCATCGACCGCGCCCTGCGCTCCTTCGAGCGCCTGACTAAGACTGAATTCTAGTCCTGTGGGGCGGCGGCGCCTCCGGCGCGTCGCCGTCGACCCACTGGATCGCCTCGGCCATGTCCGAGAACACCCGCACGCTGCCCCCCGAGGAGGCCTCGTGGTGGGACTCGTACATCCGGGCCATGCCGAAGTAGAGCGGATTGGGGGCCACGATCGCACGCCTGGAGCCCGGGTTGAAGACGCGCAGGATCGCGATCTCCACAATCTGTTCCATCGTCATGTCGACGTGGTCGACCGCCGTCATGTCGGTGAGCTCCGTGTAGCACGGGTCAAACTGCGGGTCGGCGCCCATCCTGTGGATCATGTCCACGACCTCCTTGTAGGTGAGTGTCGCGGACCCGTACGTGAAGACCCGGCGCTTCGCGGCATCGATACTGTAGGAGAATGGCATGGAAAATTCCCCGGGGTCGTCAATGGGCCGCCACCGGCCCGCCCGCCAAGCGCAGAAGAATGACCCCGTGCCCGGGAATGCTTCCCGAGTAGCCGGTGTCTCCTGGAATCACGTCCATGTGCATCCAGAGATCACGCAGGCCTGTGGGCTTCTCCTGTCTCCCAACCTGTGTCCAGGCAAACCAGGCCGACCGCTCGGCCTCATTGCGATTGAAAATGGCGACCGCCTCGGCGCCGCCCGAGAGGGGCTTCACCCATATCTCGACGCCGTCGCGCTCGGAGAGCCGCGTGGCCTCGCTGCCCTGGTGATCCTGGTCGAGCGCGATCACCTCGCGGTTCGTCAGGATGTCGCGGGTGTCGGCGGTCATCGTCCGCAGGTCGTTGCCCGCCATAAGCGGCGCCGCGAGCATGCTCCAGAGGCTGATGTGCGTGCGGTACTCCGTCGGCGTCATCCCGCCGTTGCCGACCTCGAGCATGTCCGGGTCGTTCCAGTGCCCGGGGGCCGCGTACGGCGCCAGGCGCCCCTGGTTGAATCCGATCTGGGACATCGACTTCCAGTTGTCCTGGATGTCGCCCGTCGTGCGCCAGAGGTTGCCCGCGACCTTCGGGCCCCAGGTCCAGACCTCCTCGGAGCCGTACTCGCAGAGACTGTAGACGATCGGTCGGCCGCACTTGAGGAGGGCCTCGCCCATCTTCTGGTAGGAGGCGCGCAGACCGCTGTTCGGATAGAGGCGACCCGCGCTGCACCAGTCGTACTTGAGGTAGTCGATCCCCCATGAGGCATAGGTCCTCGCATCCTGCTCCTCGTGGCCGTAGCTGCCCTCGTAGCCGCCGCACGTGAGCGGGCCCGGGGAAGTGTAGATGCCGATCTTGAGGCCCTTCGAGTGGACGTAGTCTGCGAGGGCCCTCATGTCCGGGAACTTCTTGTTCGGGACGATGTTGCCGTCCGCATCGCGTCCGAGCTCCCACGTGTCGTCGATGTTCACATAGACGTAGCCCGCCGCCGCCATCCCGCTGCTCACCATTTTGTCGGCCGTCTCGCGCACCACCATGTCGTCCACTCGCTCCGCGAAATGATTCCAGCTGTTCCAGCCCATGGGCGGCGTCAGCGCCATGCCGTTCGCCGGAAGCTCCCTCAAGGCGGGAAGCGGCGCGGGTGCGGCCAGCGCGACCTCGGATAAATCCGAGCGAACCGCCGTGGACTCCTCGGTTCCCCCGCTGTCGTAGGTCACGGTGACATGCAGGTTCGTGCCCTCCGGGCGCACCCGGAAATTCCAGCCCCAGTCCACGCGGAAGACCGCGTCCGCGCCGTCCATGTGACCCAGCCGGATGGCAAGGCTCGCGACTGTGTTCAACAGGACAGTGCCCGTGATTTTGTCGCCGTCCTGCTTCAGAGTGAGGTAGGTCCTCAGCGTCACGCCCGACGGCTTAACCTGTGAAACCCGCCAGGTGCCCGAAATGCCGGTGCCCTCAGCCTGTGCGCCTACAACCAATGTGGCGAAGGCGGCAAGGACCGGTAAGATCACTAGAAGTCGGGGATACTTCATGGTGGGTCGGGCGGACGGGGAGACAACTGTCACGCAATACGGCCTTTGTGCAAGTAATCTCCTTACCGGGATCTCTTAAAACGCGGTCCTGAAGGCGCGCTAAAGTAAATCACCCTCGTGACGTAGGGAAGGTCAGGAAGGCCTGCTCCGACCGGCTGCCCCGATTGACGTTCGTTTTACCCCGGAAGGTCGGCCACGCCCTTCAGTTTTTATACCCCGAGCCGATGGATGCCACAGGCTCGTCCTCACTTTTCTTATGAAGCACCTGACCGCCCTCCTTTCTCTCGGCTGCCTGTTGGCGGCGATACCCGCAGCCCATGCGGAGACGAAGGAGCCGCCGATCGCAGTCAGGACCGTCCCTCCCGTCTATCCCGACGAGATGCAGCGCCAGGGCATCGCCGGCATTGTCACGATCAAGTGCACGATCGACGAGCACGGCGACGTCACGGACGCGGTCGTGGTCAAGGCCAGCGCCGAGGTCTTCCAGCGCCCCGCGGTCGAGGCGCTCCAGAGGTGGAAATTCAAGCCGGCGAAACTCGACGGCAAGGCCGTCTCCACGAAGGCGCTTATCCCGATCAAGTTCGTGATCAACAGCTGAGCCCCACCCTATAAACCCGCCCACGTGATCAAGAACCTCACCATAGGAAAGAAGATCACGCTCGGCTTTGGCCTCATCTTCGGCCTCCTCGCCATCATCTCGGTGATCGCCTTCACGGCGCTCGGGGTCGCCGGTCGGCGCCTGACACTCTTCGCCGACAGCGCCCAGGAGACCTACGCCGCCGCCAGCCTCGAGTCGTCGATGCAGGCGCTCAAGCTCGCCGTGAACGACTACATCGCCTCCGGCACCGATGAGAGCAAGGCGGCCTGCGACAGCGCGCGCAACGCGCTCGACTCCGACCTCTCGAAGGCCGGCAGCCTGATCGTCGATCATGAGCGCTCCTCTCAGATCGCCCACGCCCGCGAGCTTCTGGACGACTACAACTCCGCGTTCGCGGAGCTGGTCTCCAACCACAAGGCCCAGGTCGCCGTCGAGTCCGGCGTCCTGGCGCCCCAGGCCAAGACGATCATCGAGGATCTCCAGAAGCTCCTCGGCCAGGCGAAGACGCAGGGCGACATGAACGCGGCCTTCCAGCTCTCGAACGCCCTGCAGGCGTTCTTCGAGAGCTCGAGCCTCGTCAACTCGTTCCTCCTGAGCCCAGAGGTCTCCAAGGCGGACAAGGCCGACAAGGCCCTCGGCATCATGGTCGCCCAGGTCCGCAAGATCGAGAAGGACCAGGACGAGATGGAGAAGCTCGATTCCTCGCTGAAGGACGACGCCCGCAAGGCGCTCATCACCGAGCTCGAGACCTCCGCCGACAAGTACAAGAAGGGCCTGGACGAGGTCGTCGCCGGCATGCAGGCCCGCGACAAGATCATCTCGGTGCGCATCAACCGGGTGGCCCCCCAGTTCACGGCCACCCTCAGCAAGGTGAAGGGGTCGGTTCACGACTACCAGATGGACCTGGAGGTCCGCACCCGAGGCGAGCAGCGCGAGAACGAGTTCATCGTCTCCATCTTCACGGGCCTTGGCATGGTCGCCGGGGCGCTCTTCGCCTGGATCATCATCCGCAGCGTGACGCTGCCGATCACCCAGACGGCCGCCCACTTAGCCACCGAGTCAGCCAAGGCCAACGCCTCGGCGCTGCGCGTCGCCCGGGCCAGCCAGTCGATCGCCGAGGGCGCCTCCGAGCAGGCCTCGTCCCTCGAGCAGACCAGTTCCTCGCTCCGCGAGATGGCTGACATGACCCAGCGCAACTCCGAGAACGCCCAGAACGCCAAGGGGCTCGCCAACGAGGCGCGCGAGACCGCGGACATCGGCGCCGCAGACATGGTCCAGATGAAGGCGGCCATGGGCGCCATCAAGGAGTCGAGCGTCGAGATCTCCAAGATCATCAAGACGATCGACGACATCGCATTTCAGACGAACATCCTGGCCCTGAACGCCGCGGTGGAGGCCGCCCGTGCGGGCGAGGCGGGCCTCGGCTTCGCGGTCGTCGCCGAGGAGGTCCGCAACCTCGCCCAGCGCTCCGCCGAGGCCGCCAAGGAGACCGCCGCACGGATCTCGACCTCCAAGGAAAAGAGCGAGCAGGGAGTCCTCATCAGCGACAAGATGGCGACCAACCTTGCCGCGATCCTCGAGAAGACCCGCCAGCTCGACGAGCGCATCGCCGAGATCGCCGAGTCCTCGAGGCAGCAGAACGAGGGCATCGCCCAGGTGAACGTCGCCGTGGCCAGCATGGACAAGGTCACCCAGGAAAACGCCGCCCTGGCCGACCAGTCGGCCTCGGCGTCCGAGGAATTGAAGGCCCAGGCCGAGCAGGTCCGCATCGAGGTCGCCGGACTGATGCGCATGGCCCACGGCAAGGGGGAGGCCGCCGCCGAGGAGATCATCGAGCCCGACGCCCGCAAGGCGCGCATGTCGTCCAGGGGCGGGGAGCGCCGCAACGCGGCAGCCCAGCGCCATTCGAGCTCGCGCGGCTTCTCGACCATCCACCCGGTGAACGGCGACACGCTGGACCCGGTGTCCCGCTAGGCGGGCTACTGGATACCGACGGAGCCCGCGGCGCTGTCGATCAGGCGCTTCGTGTCGAAGCCCTCGCCGTCCTTGAAGACGGTCCGGGCCTTGCGGATGTCGGAGATGGAGGCCGCCGGGTTGCCGTCTACGACCACGAGGTCGGCCGCCTTGCCGACCTCGACGCTGCCGGTCTCCCGGTCGATGCCGAGGACCTTCGCGCCGTTCATCGTCGCCACCTTGATGGCCTCGACCGGGGTAAGGCCCTCCTCCACCAGGAGCTCGATCGCGCGCCAGTTGCCGTATCCGGCGATGACGCCGCCGTAGCCCGTCGGGTCCGTCCCCACGACAAGGAGGCCGCCTGCCCTGTAGAACTTCATTTCCAGTGCCATGTTCTTCGCGAGCGCGTGGACGACCATCTGGTTGTTCTTCGCGTTCACCGCGGCCCAATGCGTAAGGTAGGTGTCGCGCAAGGGGGGCGCCAGGGCCGCCAGCTCCTCGGGTCCGTCAATGCGCCGGCCCGGCGTAAAGGTTTCGAATATCGCGAGGGTCGAGGTCACGGCGACGTGCTTCGCCACGAGCTTCTGGATCAACGCGTTCACCTCGGGGCTGTCGGGATTGAGCACCTCAAGGCTCCTGTAGGTGCCGACAGGGTTTGAAGGGTCACCCGGCTTCCGGCCCGCGATGAAGTCGCTCATCGCCATGAAGCCGTGCTCGAGGTTGTCGATCCCGAGGTCCGCCGCCTCGGAGTAGCTCACCTTGCCGATGTGGCCCGTGACCTGGAGCCCACGCTTGTGCGCCTCGGCGATCGCGGCGCCCATGATGTCACTGGGCAGGTTGATGTAGACCTTGGCGGAGGTGAATCCCTCGTCGGCCCAGTAGTCCACCATGCGGACGGCGGCCGCGGGCGTCTTCACCGGGCGGATCTGCCCGATGCCCGTCCCCTCGCCGTCGATGTAGGGAAGCGTCATGTGGAGCTTGGGGCCGGGATAAAGGCCGCTGTCGATGTCGTCCTTCGCCTTCAGGTCCGTGTAGGGCTCGAGGCTTCCCGTCGTTCGCGCGGAGGTCACCCCGGCCGCGAGGTAGAGTCTGGGGAAGGAGAACTCCATCTCGTTCGTGTGAAAGGGGCCGTTCAGGATCGACGAATAGTAGAGGTGCTCGTGGAGCATCACGTATCCCGGAAGCACCGTCTTGTGGCTGAGGTCGATCACCTGCGCGTCCGCCGGGACCGTGATGGAGCCGTCGGCTCCCAAGGCGGCGATCCTGCCGTCCTTGATCACGATCGTCTGGTTCTCGGCCGGGGCGCTCCCCAGCCCGTCGATCACCCGCGCATGCTCAAGCGCGACAACCGGGGCCGTGACGGTTGCGAACTTGTCGGCGGGCTTTTTGTCGGCCTTCGCGCTCAGCAGGGCCGCGAGGCCCGCCACCGCAGCGATGGAAATGCGGGAAGTCTTCATGCGCCGACCCTGCCGCGCGCCTCCCAAAAAGCAAGAATCCGGCGGCCGCCAGAAGGCGCGCCGCCGGATTCTTAATCTAATCTGCTAGAAGACCGGGGTGATCAGTTCTGGCGGACAACCATTTCGTTGTCGACCGACTTAACACCGCGGATCGAGCTGGCGAACTTCGAGACGAGGTCCTTCTCGGCATCCGAGCCGGCGTCGCCCGAGATCATCACGACACCGTCGGTGGTCGTGACCTTCGTCTTGATCGCGCTCGTCGAGGAGTGCGTCAGGAGCTGGTACTTGACCTGGGAGGTGATGGAGGCGTCGTCCATCTTCTCGCCCGTGGACGAGGTGGACATGTTGTCGTTCGAGTTTGAGTTGTTGTCCTTCACGACGAGGTCGTTCGTGATGGAGCGGACGCCGTCGATGCCCTTCGCGTAGGCCTCGGTGAGGTCCTTCTGCGCGGAGTTGTCGACCGTGCCAGTGAGGAGGACGACGCCGTTGGAGACGTCAACCTTCGTGGCCGTGGCGCTCACGTTGGAGTGAACGAGGAGCTCGCCGCGGATCTTCATCGCGATCCAGGCGTCCGAGTGCTCGGACGGCTCGGACTCGACCTTGATCTTGTCGACGACGGAGACGACGCCCGGCAGGTTGCTGACGGTGTCCTCCGCGAGGGCCTTCTGGTCATGGTCCTGCACCGTACCCTTGAGGGTCACGACGCCATCGCTGGCGGAGGCAGAGACCTTGCCGTTGAGGACGGCGCGGTAGTTGTAGGACTGCTTGGCCGCATCCTCGATCTGGCGATCGGTCGCGGTGTTGGCGAGGAGCATGCCGGGGACGGCAGCCATGAGCGAGAGAGCTAGTACTTTTTGGATTTTCATTTGGGTATGTGCTAACGGGTTTTTGTTGGGCCAGTCTTTTGGCGATACCTCCATTGAGCTAGGTACATGCCAAGCGGTTCCCGCATGGCATAACCTGCTACCCATTAAATTGTTGCTAGCTCCTTGGCAAAAGACAGGGGCTGTCTTTTCGACCCGAGAAATGCACGACACCCCATCCTCCCGTTGCACAATGCATTGCGAGGACCTCATCCATCCCGCGAACCTGGGGAAGTCTTGTTTGCCCGGAAATGCCAGCGCGGATATCCAGGAAGCGCCCCCGCAAACCCCTCAGAAATTGCGCCGCATACTCTCTTATAGTGTCGTGCCCCTCGTCTGCCTGGCCTCCGCCCGCCCGGTCCTGTGCGCACAGACTGGCGAAGACTCAGCCGCAAGGGCCGCGCTGCCGCAGTATGTCACCATCGAGGCCGCGGCGGACGCCGAACTCGCGCCCGCGGAGCCCAACCAGGATCCCCACCGGGGTTCGTGGACACGCTCACAGGGGGACCCGGGCTCAAGGCGCCATTCCGCGCTCACCGAGATCAACCGCGGCAATGTCGCCAGCCTCGGCGTGGCGTGGACGTATCACTCGCACGACGGCGCGCGCAATATCCAATGCACGCCCATCGTCGTGAATGGCGTCCTCATCGCGCCCACCGCCGGCAGGGACATCGTGGGCCTCGATGCCGCGAGCGGCATCGAGCGCTGGCGTTTCAAATTCGACCAGCCCGCGAATCCCGGCCTCGAGGACGAGCCCGCGCGTCGTGGTCTCGTCTACTGGCCCGGCGACACCGACTCCCGGCCGCGGGTCCTTTTCGGCAGCGGCCGATGGGTATATGCCATCGACCCGGCCAACGGCACGTCCATCGCAGGCTTTGGCCAGGGAGGCCGCGCGGCCCTGCCGACGGGAGCGACCGTTGGAGGCGTGGTATACCAGGGCGTCTTCGTCACGGCCGGATTGTATGGGGACATATTCGGCTACGACGTGAGGAATGGAGGGCTCCTCTGGCGCTTCCACACGGTGCCGCAAGCCGGCGAGTTCGGGGCCGACACCTGGCGCGGGCGCGATCCGGGCCAGGCCAACTGCTGGGGCGGGCTCTCGCTCGACGAGGGCCGCGGGATCATCTTTGCCGCAATCGGGGCGGCCCAGCCGAACTTCATCGGCGTGGATCGTCCCGGTGATAACCTCTTCAGCGACTGCGTGCTGGCGATCGACGCGCGTACCGGGCGCCGTCTCTGGTACTTCCAGAACATACGCCACGACATCTGGGATCTCGATAACGCCGCGGCGCCCACCCTGGTCACCTTCGTGCGCGGTGGCCACAGGATCGATGCGGTGACCTGCGTCTCAAAGTCCGGCGTCTTGCTGCTCCTGGACCGCGTCAGCGGAAAGCCGGTCTTCCCCTTCCGCATGAAGCGGGCGCCCGTCTCCGACCTTCCCGGTGAGGAGACCAACGCCTACCAGCCTGACCCGGAGCTTCCGGAGGCCCTCTCC
Source organism: Opitutaceae bacterium (assembly GCA_035656555.1). GTDB lineage: Bacteria > Verrucomicrobiota > Verrucomicrobiia > Opitutales > Opitutaceae > Palsa-1447. The sequence continues at coordinate 11,476 of DASRSJ010000017.1, read as the reverse complement.
CATCCCGACTTTAGGGTGGAAGACGTGACGACGAAGAGTGCGCAGGCGCACGATTTCGTGATGAAGCAGATACAGGGCGCCACCTACGGCTGGTTCCGGCCGTTCTCGGAGGGACGCACCAACTTGTTCATGGGTACGCGAGGCGGCGGCGAATGGTCGGGCGCCTCCTTTGATGCCGCGACTGGCCGCCTCTACGTCACGTCGAACAGGATCGTCTCGATGGTCACGGTCTCCTCCTCGGATGAGGGCGAACGGGATCCCGCCTTCCCTCCATCCGCCGGGGAACAAGCTTATCTCCTCTCTTGCGCCGTCTGCCACGGCCCTGCTCGAGCAGGAAACGGGATGATCCCTCCGCTTGTCGGAATACGCAGGAAGATGAGCCGCGACCAGGTCGAGGCGATCCTCAGGACGGGACGAGGTGCCATGCCGCCGGCTCCGGCGATGACCGAGGCCCACCGCGCGGACCTTCTCGATTTCCTGTTCCGCGTGAACCAGCCGCCCTCGAGGCCGAAGGGCTATGGCTCGGCCAAGGCGCCGAAGTACATCTACGACGGGTTCAACTTCCTGACCGACCAGGACGGCTATCCCGGAATCAAGCCGCCCTGGGGCCTCCTGAACTGCTATGACCTGCCCTCGGGAAAGATCCTGTGGAGGGTTCCGCTCGGTGAATACCCCGAACTCACCCGCCAAGGGACGCCCAAGACCGGCACCCAGAACCTAGGGGGCGCCACCACCACCGCCGGAGGACTGGTCTTCTGCGCCGGGACCGCCGACCAGATGATAAGGGCCTTCGACGCGGCGTCCGGCGCGGAACTCTGGAAGGCGAAGCTGCCCTGGGGCGGCTACGCGGCTCCCGCCGTCTACGAGGCCAACGGCCGCGAGTTCGTCGTCATCGCCTCCACGGGCGGTGGCAAGGTCGGAGGGCCAACCGGGGACGCCTACGTGGCATACGCGCTCCCGGGCCCCTCGAGTCACTGAACAAAAAAGGCGGCCTCCCCTGGGGAAGGCCGCCCGCCGTTACTGCAGGGGCTTCAGCGGAAGCCGCCGCCCGTAAGCAGCTGCTCTCCCGTCAGCCAACCGGACTCGTCCGAGGCGAGGAAGACCGCCACGTCCGCGATGTCGTCGGGCTGGCCGACGCGGCCGAGCGGCGTCTGGGAGACGACGCTCTTCTCGAAGTCCGAGCCTATGAAGCCGGCAGTGATCGAGCCCTCGGTCTCGACCATGCCGGGGTTGAGCGCATTGACGCGGATCTTCCTGGCGCCTAGCTCGCGGGAAAGGACGCCCGTGATGGCGTCGACGGCACCCTTCGTGGCCGTATAGACGGCGCTTCCCGGGGGCGTCACGCGGCTGACGACGGAGCCGATGTTGATGATGCTGCCGCCCTCGCCGATGTACTTGAGCGCCGCCTGGGTTGTCAGCAGGAGCCCCAGCACGTTGACGTTGAACTGGCGGTGGAAGGACTCCTCCGTCACGGCCTCGATGGCGCCGAACTCATAGACGCCCGAGTTGTTGACGAGGATGTCCAGGCGGCCGAAGGCCGTGATGGCGGCCTCGGCGATGGCCTTGGCATCGGCGGCCTTCGAAACATCGCCCTTCACGGCGACGGCCTTTCCGCCGGCGGCGGTGATGGCGGAGACGACGGCGTCGGCGCCAGCCTTGCTGGAGGCGTAATTGACGACGACGGAGGCGCCGTTCTTGGCGAACTTCTTGGCGATTGCGGCGCCGATCCCCTTGGATGCGCCGGTGACGACTGCGACCTTGCCTGATAGTTTGCTCATGGTGTGGCTTTCTCGATCTGGATTGTTGTGAGTTGCGGAACCGCCGGCGGAAGCCGGCAACCCTCCCGCCCTCTCGGGCTCAAGGGGATTAATTCCTTAGTTCCGAACTTTAGAACTATTGCACAAGGAGTCAAGGGCTGCTAGGTTGTTTCCATGAGGCCACTGCAGCACCCGTCGGTCGACGACCTCACGCTCGAGGCCATCTTCCACGCCCTCTCGGACCCGGTGAGGGTCGAGATCTTCGCCCAGATCGTCGGCTGCGCGAGCCCCCAGGGCTGCTCCGACTTTCTTTGCGTCAGCAACAAGGACATCCCCAAGTCCACGCTCTCGCAGCACTTCAAGGTGCTCAGGGAGGCTGGGCTGATCCGCAGCGAGCGCAAAGGCGTCGAGATGCTGAACTGGTCGCGCCAGGAGGAGATCGACAAGAGGTTCCCCGGCCTCATCACCGCGTTCGCAAAGGCCCACAAGGTGCAGTCGGCGGCCAAGCGGCCTCGCGCGACGCGCTCGGCCTGACCTCCAGCCCACCACCTACCCCGCATGACCATCCCAAGGTTGCCTGCCCTGGTGCTCCCCTTCATTGCGCTCCTGGCTGCCCCGGCCTCCCGGGCACAGGTGCCGGTCGCCCCGGTCCCGGTGGTGGCCGTCGCCGACCCGGGGTTCATCGTGAAACCCGACGTCATGGTGGTGATGAGGGACGGCGTGCGCCTGGCGACCAACATCTATCTGCCCGCGCGTGGCGGCGTGCCCCTGCAGGGGCGCTTCCCCGTGATCCTGAACCGCACGCCGTACGGAAAAAACGGCGGAATGGACGCGGCGCGCATGTTCGTCCCCTTTGGCTACATTGTCGTCACCCAGGACGTGAGGGGCCGCTACCAGTCCGAGGGACACTGGTTCCCGATCCGGGATGACCCCAACGACGGCTTCGACACGGCGAAATGGATCGGCGCCCAGCCCTGGTCGGACCAGAGCATCGGGACGATCGGAACTTCCTACGAGGGCGCCACGCAGCACGCGCTCGCCATCGCGGGGGCGCCCTACGTGAAGGCCATGATCCCCAGGAACGCCATGTCCGATTTCGGCCGCTACGGTGTCAGGCACCACGGAGCGTTCGAGCTGCGATGGATGAACTGGGTCATGACGCTCGGCAACGCCGCCGACACGCCGCAGGCGATGCCCGCGGCCCTCCGGGCTGCGGCGGATCCCGCGAGCGCTCCGGCGCTCGCCGAGATGGGCGACCACGTCCAGGAATACGTGCGGGGCCTTCCGCTTCGGCCGGGCACCACGGTCCTCAAGTTCGCCCCCGACTACGAGGCCTGGCTCACCGAGGCGATGAGCCACGGGGCCTACGATGACTTCTGGAAGAACTCCGGCTCGAGCGTCATCGACCACATCCAGGAATATAAGGACATCCCGGTCTACCACGTCACCGGCTGGTACGACTCCTGGGGACTCCAGGTCGCCAACCTTAATTACGTCCAGCTCAGCAAGGCGAAGAAGAGCCTGCAGCGCCTGATCGTCGGGCCGTGGATCCACAGCAAGGAAAGGCAGAGCTTCGCCGGTGAGGCCCAGTTCACCCCGGACGCCGCCCTCGACCTCGCGTCGTTCCAGCGACGCTGGTTCGACCGCTGGCTGAAGGGCGTCAACAACGGCGTCGACCGCGAGCCGCCGGTGAGGATCTACGTCATGGGCGGCGGCGACGCGCACAAGACGCCCGAGGGGCGCATCTTTGTCGGCGGGCACTGGCGTGACGAGGCCGAGTGGCCCTTGGCGCGCACGCAGTACACCTCGTATTTTCTGCACGCAAGCGGGACGCTCTCGACGGAGAAGCCTTCCGACGAGGCCCCGGTCTCATTCCTCTTCGACCCGCACAACCCCGTCCCGACCCTGGGCGGCAATGTCTCCTCGCAGGGCCGCCTGATGTTCCAGGGACCGGCCGACCAGCGCGACAGGACCGACTTCTGGCTCACCTCCGACACGAAGCCGCTCTCCGCCCGCAACGACATCGTGGTCTACAAAACGCCGGCACTGGAGCACGACACCGAGGTCACCGGGCCGCTGATGGTCAAGATGTGGGCCTCCTCAAGCGCGCGCGACACCGACTTCACGGTCAAGCTCGTCGATGTCTATCCCCCGAGCGCCGACTATCCCGCGGGAGTCGACCTCAACATCGCGGACGGCATCGTCCGCGCCCGCTACCGCAACAACCTCGACCACGAGGAGCCTATGGAGGCGGGGATGCCCTACGAGTTCTCGATAGAGATGTACCCGACGTCGCTCGTCTTCAGGCGCGGCCACAGGATCCGCCTTGATGTCTCGAGCAGCAACTTTCCTCGGTTCGACGTGAATCCGAACACGGGCGAGCCCGTGAACAACAACAGACTCTGGCAGACGGCGGAGAACACCCTTTACTGCGACGAGGAGCATCCCTCGCGCCTCATCCTTCCCCTGATTCCCGCCGCGCCCGTCCCCAGGTAGGCAGCCTCTTGCCTTGCGGCTAAACTTGGCGTACATCGCTCTCCTGTCTCGTCACCCCGAGGACCCCTCCCGAGCGGGAGCGGTTCGAATCTCCAGAACCCCCATCCCATGAACCGGAACCTGCTGAAGACCTGCCTTGCCCTGATCGCGCCCCTCATGAACCCCGCACTGCATGCCGCAACCTTCGGCGACGACACGAGCTTCCTGAAGGAACACACAGAGGTGATCGTCCTCAGCGACAAGGCCGGCCTCGCGAAGGTGTCCCTCGCGCCCGCCTGGCAGGGGCGCGTCATGAGCAGCGCCTCCGAGGGCGACTCCGGCCTGAGCTACGGCTGGATCAACCGCGACCTCATCTCCTCCGGAAAGACCGTACCGCACATGAACGCCCTGGGCGGCGAGGACAGGTTCTGGATGGGACCGGAGGGCGGGCAGTTCTCGGTCTTCTTCGAGAAGGGCGTGCCGTTCGACTTCGAGCACTGGTTCACTCCGGCCATCTTCGACACCCTCCCCTTCAAGCTGATCTCCAAGGACAGCGACCGCGCCATCTTTGGCGCCCAGTTCGAGCTCACCAACTATTCCGGCACAAAGTTCCAGGTCTCCGTGAAGCGCACGGTGCAGATGCTGGACTCGGACGACGCATGGAAGGTCCTCGGCGTCCCGCCCGCCTCCGATGTCAGCGTGGTCGCCTACGAGACGGACAACCAGGTAACGAACGCGGGCAAGGACGCCTGGAAGAAGGAGACCGGCCTCCTCTCGATCTGGATCCTCGGCCAGTACAATCCCTCCTCCGCCGCCACGATCGTCGCGCCCATCAAGGCCGGACCCGAGTCGGACCTCGGCGTAAAGGTGACCTCCAACTACTTCGGTGCCGTCCCCTCCGAGCGCCTCAAGGTGAAGGACTCCGTCGTCTTCCTGTCGGCCGACGGCAAGTACCGCAGCAAGATCGGGCTCAACCCGATGCGCAGCAAGGGCATCCTCGGCAGCTATGACTCCGCGAACAACGTCCTGACGATCGTGACCTTCAACCAGCCCGAGGGCGTGAAGGAGTACGTGAACTCCCTCTGGAAGCTCCAGGACAACCCGTACGGCGGCGACGCGGCGAACGCCTACAACGACGGCCCCGCCACGCCGGGCGCCAAGCCCATGGGACCCTTCTTCGAGCTCGAGTCGTCCTCGCCCGCCGCGGCCCTCGCGCCCGGCGAGAACATCGTGCATGTGCGGCGCACGATCCACCTGAGCGGACCGAAGCCTGCGCTGGACGCGGTCTCCAAGGCCACGCTCGGCGTCTCGCTCGCCGACATCGAGGGCGCGTTCAAGGCGGAGTAATCCCCGAGCGCCATGGCCAAGACACGGAATGTCCTTCTCGTCGCAAGCGGGGACCTGCGGGCCTCGGCCAACAGGATCTGCTGGCCCGGCCAGGCGGCCATGGAGAAGAAGCTCGGCGAGGCCGTGGCCTCTCTCGGCTTCAAGGTGAAGCGGGCGCACCCGTACAAGCCGAAGCTCGGCCACGGCTTCATCGCCTCGCAGCGGGAGGGACTGGACATCTTCGCGGGCATCGACCCGAACGCCCCGCTGATCGTTGCCGAGGCTGTCTGGCAGTACTCGCACCACGTGCTGGGCGGCCTCCTGACTCACAAGGGCCCCATCCTGACGGTCGCCAACTGGAGCGGGAAATGGCCCGGGCTCGTCGGCATGCTCAACCTCAACGGCTCGTTGACCAAGGCCGGGGTCATCTACTCGACCCTCTGGAGCGAGACCTTCGAGGATGACTTCTTCCTCGGGCACCTGAAGTCCTGGCTCACGACGGGCAAGGTGAAACACAAGACGGCGCACGTCCATGCGCTCTCCGATTGTCACCCGCCGTCGAAGGCCGTGGCACTCGGGCGCAAGGCCGCGGCGCAGCTGCAGAGGAAGAAGTCGATCATGGGCGTCTTCGACGAGGGCTGCATGGGAATGTACAATGCCATCGTCCCGGACGACCTGCTGTTCGAGTGCGGCGTCTGCAAGGAGCGCCTTTCCCAATCCTCCCTCTACTACACGTCGACCACGGTCTCGGACCGCGACGCGGCGCAGGTCCTTGGCTGGCTCCAGAAGAAGGGCATGAAATTCCACTTCGGGAAGGATCCCGCCACCGAGCTCACCCGAGGCCAGGTGCTTGAGCAGTGCAAGATGTACATCGCCGCGGCTAGGATCGCCGACGAGTTCGGCTGCGACACCGTCGGCATCCAGTACCAGCAGGGCCTGAAGGACCTGATGCCCGCAAGCGATCTGGCGGAGGGCATCCTCAACAATGCCGACCGTCCTCCCGTCAGGAATACCAAGGGCCGCCTGATCCGCCCGGGCGAACCCATCATCCATTTCAACGAGGTCGACGAGTGCGCGGGCCTGGACGCCCTCATGACGAACCGCGTCCACAAGGCGCTCGGCCAGCCCGTCGAGACCACTCTGCACGACCTTCGCTGGGGCGACCTGGACCGGAGCGGTTCGACCGACGAGTACGTCTGGGTCTTCCTGATCTCCGGCAGCGCCCCGCCCGCCCACCACATTGGCGGCTACAGGGGCACGGACTCGATGCGCCAGCCCGCCATGTACTTCCGCCTGGGCGGAGGCACGGTCCGCGGCGTCGCGAAGCCCGGCGAGATCGTCTGGAGCCGGATCTTTGTCGAGGACGGCAGGCTCAACATGGACCTTGGCCGCGCCAAGGTCGCCTCCCTGCCCAAGACTGAGACCGAGAGGCGCTGGAGCGAGACGACCGTTCAGTGGCCGATCATGCATGCGGTCACCTATGGCGTCAGCCGCGACCAGATGATGGCGAAGCACAAGGCCAACCACATCCAGGTGGCCTATGCTAAGTCGGCCAAGGCGGCCGACATAGCCATGTACGCCAAGGCCTCGTTCGCGGCCGCGCTCGGGATCAACGTGTGCCTCTGCGGCACCAAGGCCGACGGCTCGCGGTTCTAGCGAAGGCGCCTAAATCCGCAAAGGAACCTAATCACGCCCGCACACTCTTGCAGTGAAACAGTCCCCCACCTCATGAAACTCCAGCACATCGTCCCCCTCCTGCTTCTTTGCTCCTCTCCGGTCTTCGCCGCGGATGCAAATCCTCCACTCGGCCTCCAGCTTGAGAGCTTCAAGATCCGCCTCGGCGCCGACGTTCCCTCGGGTCTGGACATCGTGAAGGCCGACGGCTTCACGATCATCGAGACCGCGGGCACCTACAAGATGACGCCCGAGCAGTTCAGGGCCCAGCTGGACGCCCACGGCCTGAAGGCCGTCAGCACGCATTTCGGCTACGACGAGCTGAAGGCGGACCTGCCCAAGGTCATCGCCTCGGCGAAGACGCTTGGCAGCAAGAACGTCATCGTGGCGTACATCCCGCACAAGGGGGCCTTCGACGCGGACTTTGCCCACAAGACCGCAGAGCAATTTAACGCGTGGGGCAAGGAGCTGGAGGCAGCGGGCATCCGCTTCCTCTACCACCCGCATGGCCAGGAATTCCGTCCGCTGCCGGAGGGCGGCACCGGCTTCGATGTCCTGATGGCGGAGACCGACCCCCGGTATGTATCGTACGAGATGGACGTCTTCTGGATCGCGATCGCCGGCCAGGACCCGGTCGCGCTTCTCGACAGGTATCCGACCCGCTGGAAAATGCTTCACCTCAAGGATCTCAAGAAAGGCGCGCCCACGGGCGACTTCGAGGGCCACACCTCGATCGACAACTTCGTCACGATAGGAACGGGCCAGATCAGCTTCCCGCCAATCCTCGCCGAGGCGCGCAAGATCGGGATCGAGTACAGCTTCATCGAGGACGAGTCCACCGACCCCGTGGGCAACGTCCCACCGAGCCAGGCGTTCCTCAACTCGATCAAGCCCTGAGACGGCCGGGGCCGCTCAGTAGCCGATCCCAACCTCGCGGGCGCCGCTGACCGGCACCGCGAGGTCCACGTACCTCGACTCGCCGACGCGTGAAAGGCCGTAGGAGGCAGTGGATCCGTCCACCGTCACCGACCGGACCGTGTCCGTCCCCGGGGGAAGCAGGATGTGGCCGTCCATCGAGGCCGCGCTGCCGGCGACCGTCACGGTGATCGTCCTCTTCACGGGGTTGTTCACGAAACGGTAGGCGACGTAGCCCCCGGATGCCGGATAGCGGACGGTGGCCCTGATCGAGCGCGGCGCGGAAAGGTCCCAGCGCGGCGCGAGCACCGGGTGCGAGAGCGTCTGGCTGAGCGGGGCGTCCTTCACGCCGACCAGCCCCTCCATCATGGCGGCCATCGCGGTCGACGCGGCCCAGTCGTCGGGACCGCCGTAGGAAACGGGGTCCGGGGCCACATAGTGAGGTCTGTCGGAGAGCGTCATGCCGAGCACCGTGTAGATGCCGTCGTCCTCGGGGGCGTTCAGTCGGATGCTCGCGATCGTCTTCTCCGGGCTCGGGTTGTCGACAGCGCACCAGGAGACGCCGACGTCGTCCGCCACCGGGCTTGGCCCGTGCCAGGCGATTCCCGAGTGGTCGGTCTTCAGCTCTGAGAACCACCAGTAGGTCAGCTGCTTTCCCATGCTGATGTACTGCACCCTGCGGCTTCCGTCCGAGTAGACAAAGGCCACGCTGCCGCAGATGTTCTCCGAGGTCGGCTTGGTCGAGGTGTGCAAAAGATAGACGCATCCCGCCGTCGCGACTACGGGCACGTCGACGGAGGCCGGCAGTCCCGGACGGTGCGAGACCGCGACGGCCACCTTCCTCCGGTTCGTCGCGGGATCAGCCACCTTGAAAGTGATGCCGGCAAACACCTGGTCGCCCGTGGGCAGCCCGCGGATGTCGTCCCCGGCGCGGCCCATCAGCATCCAAGGCGATGATCCGGGACCGCCCTTGTCCTCGATGTCCATGTTCGCGAAACCCGAGAGGTCGATCGCCTTGTACACGGGCGCCGGGGGCGCCGGCGGAACCGAGCCGGTGTAGGCGAACCAGATCTTGTTGCCGTGCCTGTGGCCGAGGTCCGTCAGCCGGTCGAGGATGTCGCGGGCGTAGGGCTCGTAGCCGTTCTCGAACGCGCCACGCGCGAGCTCGCCGGCCACATGGCCCCCGACTCCGCCGTTCATGTACTGCCACTTCTGGTCATGCAGCCCGAACCCCTTCCCGAAAGGCGGGTAGATGGCATACCACTCACCGGGAGAGCCGACCGGCAGGTGGTCCTTCAGGTCCATGTAGGTCCTGATGATGGCGACCGCGTGCTCGCCGCTGATGCCGCGGTTAAGCGAGTAGGCGTTGCCCTGGGCCACCTGGGTCTTCTCGTCGACCCCGAGGTCGCGCTTCACCGTCGGGTCCTCGTCGATGAAATGCGTGTAGAAGCGCCCGTTCCAGGACAGCGCGTCCAAGCGGCTGCGGATCTCGGTACCCCGCGCGGTGAAGGACGCGGCCCCTGCCGCGTCTCCGGTGTGCGCCAGCATCTCGGCCAGTTCATCGCATGACTCGGCGTAGTATACGTTGTCGCCGAAGAAGACCCCGAACTTGGACTTCTTCGCGTCGACCAGCATCGTCTTGGAAAGCCCGATGTCCGGCGTGTACGCGTCATCCACCTGGAAATCCCACGAATCGATGGTGTACACCCTTTTCAGCAGTCGGAATCTGTCGCTCCACCTTGCCGGGTCCTTCATGCAGTAGTCCATCGCCCGCCTGGCCGAGTCGAGGCATCCCGCCATCCACGCGTCGTCGCCATGGGTCTTCCATGTCTGGTAGATCGTGCTCACGTACACGTACTCGGGATGGTTTTCCGCCGGCTGCCTCACGAAGTAGCGGTCCCCGATCCTGCGTATATAGTCGAATGGCCCGTAGGCCGTCTTGTAGTAGGCCACGGCCTGCCCCGGATTGATGTTGCTCCAGATCATCCCGTCCTCCCGCTGCGCCGCGCGCATCATGTCGACGAAGTCGGTGCCGTACGGGCTGAAGTACTTCATGCCCTTCGCGGTATGGTAGTTGTCCAGGACCCAGGTCACGAAAAAGTGATAGGTGCGACCGTTCCACTTTGTCGCGTCCACCCCGCCGGGCACATCCGCGCTCATGCCATTGTGGAAGAGCGTGAACATGTCCTTGTACTTGCCGCCGTCGTCAACCGAGGTCTCCGCTTCGAGATTGAAGCCCGAGTTGCCGACCTCCCGGCCGCCCTCGTCACGGAAAGCCACCTCCTGGCGGCCCAACGCCCCGGCGGCCAAAAAGGACACCCGCCCGCCGCCTTTGGTGTTCACATACACCTTGCCCGCGGCGTCTCGCACTTCGACCGAGGTGCCGGCGGGAGCATCGACCACAAGCTCGTCGAGGGGCCTGGCATGCGTGACCCCGAGGGGTGCGCCATCAGCGCCTCCCTTCAGGATCAGCGGCGCCTGCAGGGTCGCACCGGCACAGTCGAAGGCTGAGAGAAAGGCGGCAACGAGCGCCGACCTGAGGAGACGGGGGGAGGATCTCATGGCGGGGTGCCAAAAATTTACCCGCGGCCCCCGCGCTGGGTCGAACCCTATCGCCGCCTATTGAAGCCGCACGAAGATGATCACCCAGACCCAGGGATTGGTCGTCCATCCGAATCCGCGCGCCTTGTTCAGGCCGTCCCAGATCGCCCTGTAGCCCGCAACCGGATCGCTCCCCGGCTGGGCACCCTCAGCCAAGGCGTCCCCGACGCTTATGGAATCGAGGCGCTCCGCCCTCACCTCGGTGATCTGAAGCAGGAGGCCGGGCTGGCCTGTGACCCGCAGGTGATCGCCGGAAATCCCGTAAGGGCAAATGAGTTCCCCGCGCGCGCCGGAAGCCGCGATGCAAAATGCACGTCCATCGACCACCGAATCGCACCGCACGCCAGCTTCAGTGAGCACCCGCCTCGTCTGGGTCTTCGTCCCGTCCATGAGCGTGGCCCGCATCGGGGCGCTGAAGGGTATCTCGCGTTCTGTCATGTAAACGGAACTTTCCGCTCGAGAGGATCAGGACGCGTCTCCCCAAGTCGAGGGCAATGGCGGAAGGCCCCCTGCTTTTGCTTTGACCGACCGGAAAACGCGCCAACCGTGATACTGTGTCCGGCATCCCCGCGCCCACCCCCGGTTCAGCATGGACCCTGCCCAAGGGAAAGATGGGATCCATGATCGCCTCCCACAACTGGGACTCGACGCTCGGATCCATTGCCTCCTGGCCGTTGAACCTGCGGGTCAGCGTCGACCTCATGCTCAGGGCCGGGGCACCGATAGCC
>DASRSJ010000016.1:0-4654 GCA_035656555.1 Opitutaceae bacterium | reverse complement strand
GGATTCAGCGTCACGTTGATGTCGTCGTCTCCGAGGGCGAGAAAGTCGTAGCCCGAGACGCGGCAGCTGAGCCTGAATGCGGCCACAAACAAAAGCGCCGCGAGGAGACAGAACAGCCTGCGATCGCCCGCGTCTGAAAAGAGCGAGCTTGCGCGTTTGGAACCGGGTGTGGACATGCGGCGGAGCGGAGGGTCAGCCCTTCAGGGCACCGGCCGCGATGCCTCTGACGATGTGCCTCTGGAGCGCGACGTAGACAACCAGAATGGGGATCGTGACCAGCATGATCCCCGCGAAAAGCATCCCGTATTCCGTGCGGTACTCCGCGGCGATCGAGAGGTTCGCCAATCCGAGGGGGATCGTCCGCGCCGAGCCCTCGCTGTCCCCGCTCACCAGCATGAAGGCATAGAAATACTCCTTCCAGACCCCGATGAATTGGAAGATCGCGACCGTGACGAGCGCGGGCTTCGCCAGGGGAAGGAGCACCTTCCAGAACGCCGCGAACTCGCCGCAGCCGTCCATGATCGCCGCCTCGTAGAGCGAGCGGGGCAGCGAGCGAAAGAACCCGGCCAGGATGAAGATCGCGAAAGGCAGGCCGTTGGCTGTGTAGACGACGATGAGCCCAAGCCTCGAGTTGAGGAGCCCGAGTGTGCGGAGTTCGAAGAAGAGCGGCACAACCGCCAGCTGTGCCGGGATCGTCAGGCCCGCGACCAGTAGGCCGAAGACCAGCTTTCCCGCGGGATGGTGGAACCGGGCGAGAGCGTACGCCGCCATCGAGCCCAGCGCCACGATCAGGACGACCGAAACTCCCGTCACGAGAACCGAGTTCATGAAGTACTCCCCGAAGTGCGCCTGGCTCCACGCACTCGAGTAGTTGTCGGTCCTCAGGTCGCCGGGCGACGGCAGGGCGAAGGTATGGCTGAAGATCGACTCGTCGCCCTTCAGGGAAGAGAACGCGACCCAGAACATTGGGAACACGAGAAGAAGGGAGTAGCCGACGAGGGCCACGGCCGCGACGGACCTCGAGAAGCCCGCGGGGGCTTTCTTCTCGGCCCTCATGACTCGACGTTCTCCCCCTTGAAGGCGCGCATCACCGCGGCGCTGCCGGCCAGAACCAGGCTGAACATGATGACCGCGAGCGCGGCGGCACGGCCGATATCCAGGTCCTTGAACATCGTCGTCACGAGCAGCGTGCCGAGGGTGCTGACGCTCGCCGAAGGATCCTGGGAGGTGAGCAGCCAGATCATCTCGAAGGCGTTCAGACCTCCTATGACGAGGAAGACGACCGATATCGCGATCACCCCACGGATGAGCGGCAGCGTGATCGTGAAGAACTGCATCCAGCCCGGGGCGCCGTCGATCTCCGCGGCCTCGTACAGCTGCGGGTCGATCCCCTCCATCGCGGCAAGGTAGAGGATCAGGTTAAACCCGCAGGCCATCCAGATGTAGATCGGTATCAGGGCCGCGTAGAGGTGCCCGTCGGACAGCCACGCGTAGTCCGCGAATGAGGCGAGCCACGGCCAGTGCAGCAGGCGCCCGGTCCCTGAAAGGGCGGCGTTCACGAGGCCGCCATGCGGCTGGTAGGCGCTCAGCCAGATGAGCGTCGCCGCGATGCCGCCCAGCAGGTTCGGGAAAAGAAGGATGACGCGGAAGGCTCCGGCTCCCCACACGCCCTTGTGGATCATCATCGCGAACAGGAGTGCCAGCGGGATAACGACAAGCGCGGGGACCACCATGAGGTAGACGTTGTTGCCGAGCGCGGTCCACAGCGCGTCGCTCTCGAAGAGGAGCGAGCGGAAATTATAGAGGCCCGCCCAGGTCCTCGTCCCGATCCCGTCCCAGTGGGTGAAGGCCCACATGAACGCGAGGAGCGCCGGGGCCAGGACAAGGGCCAGATAAAGGCCGAAGGCCGGCCCGACAAAGCCGGCCGCCATCCCTGGGCGAAGCCGGCCAAATCCCTCGCCCTGGCTTGCGGAGGCCTTGCGCGAGAGAAACGGCTTAAGGCCTGTTCCCAGAAGCCACGCCGCCAGGGCGGCCACGAGGACGACGAGGGACGAGCCTGCAAGGAGATGCTTTGTGACGACGCGGTCGGGCTGGAGCGCCCGCGCCCGGTCGGCCGCCGCCGCCCGCTCGAGGCCCTCCGAGAATTCCGCCGGCGTGACTCTCCCTTCCATGAGCCCGCGCGTCTCGTCGATGCGGGCCTGCCGGATCACCGGCGCCAGCATCATCGTCTGCGGCATGTTGAAGGAGTCCGCCGCCCCCGCTATCAAGGCTGCCATGGGCCTGATCCGCGGCGAATACGCCGATACGGGAACGCCGCGGACGGCCACGGGCGCATCGTTCTGCCCCGCGAATGCGAGCGCGCGCGAGCGCGAGGTGAGGAACCTGAGGAAATCCATCGTGAGGCGCTGCCTCTCGGGTTCTCCCGTGTTGAACACGAAGAAGCAGTCGCTGCCCGACTGGATCGTCGTAGGGTCGCTCAACCCGTCCGCGAAGACGGGAAAGTTCATCGTGCCGACCTCGAGTCCCTGCGGTATCTTGCCCTTCATCTCGCTGAAGAACCACGAGCCGGAGGCCGTCATCGCGGCCTTTCCCTGCAGGAAGTAGAGTTCTGCTCCCTGCGCCGTCTCACCTTCCCAGCCCGGCTGCACGTCCTCCTTCGTGATTCGCGCGAGTACCCCTGCGGCCCGCGCCACCTTCGGATCCTTCCAGGCTCCCGGGGAGAGATCATTGATGGCCGCCCATCCCGCGGCTCCGCCGAGATTGTGGTAGGCTGCGCGGAAGAAGGAGTCCGGATAGAGCCAGCGCGTACCGGGAAGGCTGACGGGTGCTATGCCCGCGGCTCGGATCTTCTCACAAAGGGCGAAGAACTCGTCCCACGTGCGCGGCTCCTTCCATCCGTGCTCAAGGAACATTCCCTTGTTGTAGAACAGCGCCCAGCACGAGTAAGCGAGGGGCACGCCGTAGACGCCGCCGTCGATTTTCCACGAATCCAGCGCCCCCGGCAGGAAGGTGTCGCCCCACGCGCTGTCGTTCTCCCAGTTCCTGCCCGCAAGGTAGGGCCGCAGGTCCACCATCTTTCCTTCCCTGACGAGCGAGGTCCACTGGATGTACGGCGCCGAGACCGCATCGGGCAGGTGCCCGTCGATTATCCTCACTCTCACCTGGTCCTGGATCCTCGGGTTTCCGTAGACGTGGACCTTCACGCCAGGCTGCTCCTTCTCGAAGAGCCTGGCGGTCTCCTTGTAGAAGCCGATCCCGATGCCACCCTCGAAGACGGGGATGTCCAGCTCCACCGGTGCCGCAGCCGCGCCAAGGCCCGTTCCGATCCCGAGCACCGCGCAGAGGCCGATGATCCTCCGCATCACGCGCTGAATCCGGCCTTCACGAGGGCTCTCTGCAGGCGGGCCGCATGCCTGCGGTCCCGAGTCTCGACCGTGCAGACGACGTGCGTCGCACTGACATCGGGCCCGCTGAAGGCCCTGTCGTGGCTGATCTGGTTCACGCTGGCGCCGCACGCCGCTATGACGCGGCAGAGTTCGGCCAGGCCGCCCGGCCTGTCCATGATCCTGACCGTGAAGCGGGAAAGCCGGCCGTCGTGAACCAGGCCCTTCTCTATCACGCGACCGAGGACGGCGGGGTCGATGTTGCCGCCGCAGACGACGAGAGCCACGCGCTTGCCGCGCAGCTCCTTCAGTCTGCCGGACATCATGGCCGCGAGCGGCGCGGCGGCCGCCCCCTCCACGACCGTCTTCTCAAGCTCGAGCATCCGCAGGATCGCGAGCGAGATCCACTTTTCCTCGACCCTGACCACCTTGTCGACGCGCCCGCGGATGAGGCCGAAGGACCTCTCCCCGACGCAGAGGGTGGCCAAGCCATCGGCCAGCGTCGGCCGCCGCGGCACGCGCACGGGCTTCCCGGCCGCGAGGGCCGCCGTCAGGTTTCCCGTGGCCGAGGCCTCGACCGCGATGATCTTCACCTTGGGCCGGAGAGCCTTGACCGCAACGCAGAGGCCGGCGAGGAGGCCGCCGCCGCCGACCGGGCACACAATGGCGTCGACGTCGGGCACCTGCTCCAGAATCTCCAGCCCGATCGTCCCTTGTCCGGCGATGATGTCCGGATCGTCAAAGCCGTGGATGTAGCTTAGCCCCTCGGCCACCACGAGCCGGTCGGCCTCCTCTCGGGCCTCGGTGAAGTCCGCGCCGTGCAGGATCACGCGCGCGCCAAGTCTCTGGCAGGTCGCTATCTTGATGATGGGCGCAAATTGCGGCATGACGACCGTGACCGGGATACCCAGGAGCCTTCCGTGGTAGGCCAGTCCCAGGGCATGGTTGCCGGCGGACGCCGCGACGACCCCGCGGGTGCGTTTTGCCGTGGGGAGCATCAGGAGGGCGTTCCGGGCGCCCCTTTCCTTGAACGATCCCGTCCGCTGGAAGTTGTCGAGTTTGCAAACAATGCGTGCACCAGTGATTTCGCTCAGCGGGATGGACGCCGGGCAGGGTGTCACGATGACGCCGCCCCTTATGCGACGCCTCGCGGCCCGGATGTCGGGAAGGTTAACGGGCTTTTCTGCCATCGTTTTGCAAGGAATAGCGTTGCGGGGAAACTGAGCCAGTTTAGACCCCAAATGACGATGTATCAGGTTACTTTTTCAGAG
>DASRSJ010000015.1:0-4543 GCA_035656555.1 Opitutaceae bacterium | reverse complement strand
CCGGACGCAAACCGGGTACTACTGACTACATGGACGACGACGCTCCCAAGGCAAATCCGACGGCGGATTTCAACAAAATCGACCTAAGCCAACTGCAGGGCTTTAGCTTTGGCACGCAATGGGCCAAGGACAAGGACTCGCAGTCCGACGGCGGAGGTCGCTCCGACAGGCCGCATCGCGACGACAGGATGGGCGGCCCGGGCGGTGCTCCGGACCGGCGCGACCGCCGAGCCTTCCGCAAGCCGGCCGGCGACGGCCCGTCCCCGTCCTCTCCCCAGCGCGAGTACCAGGGCGAGCGCGCTCCGCGCCGCGATCAGGGCGACTACAACAACGGCCCGCGCCGCAACGGTCCGCCGATGGACCGCGGCCCCTACGACAGCCCCTTCTTCAACGTCGCCTTCTTCCCGGAGGACACGAGTTTCAACGCCCTCGTTAAGACGATCCGCACCTCCGCGAGGACGATCGAGCTCTTCGAGATCGCACGCACCGTCCTCGGCAAGCCCGACCGCTTCGTGGTCGTGGTGGCGAGGAAGCCGCGCCCCGCGGGCGCTCCGGAGTCCGCGCCGCAGCCGATCTACGTCTCCGTTCCGGACGGCATCCCGTTCGAGACCGAGGACGCCGCCGTCTCCCACGTGATGTCGGACTTCCTCGGCACATTCTTCGACACCTCGGACGCCGAGGTCGAGGCCCCGAAGGGAAACTACCTTGTCATCAACAAGTGCGGCGTGACGGGCGAGCTCCTCGGGCCCCCGAATTACCACCGCTACAACCAGATGGTGCAGCAGCACTACAACACCAAGATCAAGGGCATGCCCTTCGAGGTGTTCCGCTCGCGCATCGAGACGGTCCGCGACCCCGAGGTCGTGGCCCAGTGGCTGGAGAAGATGAAGAAGGTCACGCGCTACACCTCGAAGGCCCCGGTCGCCGAGGGCCAGACGGCCACGGCGTTCGACAGCATCGAGGAGGCCCGCACCCACCTGCTCACCAACGCCAAGGACTCGGTCGTCAAGCCCGTCGACAGCGCGCGCTTCCACGGCAAGGTCCTGGACAACATGCCCCGCGGCGAGATCATGATGGCCATCGAGGGCGCCTATGACCGCCAGTCGAGGTTCCCCCTCGACACGGCGAACCAGCTTCGCGGCCGCCTGCGCCGCGAGCATTTCACGATCTTCAAGAAGGGCTCGAAGGGCGTCTCCTATGTCTGCGCCGTGAAGCGCAAGTTCCGCGTGCCCGGCCAGGCCTTTGGAGAGAGCATCGGCAGGCTGATCACGTTCATCGAGGAGCACCCGCTGGTTAAGGCCGGCGATCTCGCGGCCAAGATGCTGGACATCCACCCGCCCGCAGAGGGCGCCACGTTCACGACCGAGCAGCGCGAGAAGGTCATGCGCATGCAGGGCGACTTGATCTGGCTGGTGCGCGAGGGCTACGTCACCGAGTTCATCGACGGAGGTCTCTATGCGCCCCCGGCCATGGTCGAGGCGCGCAAGAAGGAGATCGAGGCCGAGGAGAACGATCCCGAGAATTTCCCCGACGCCCCGCCGCCGGAGAGGAGCGCCCCGGCACCCGCCGCGGCCGCCCCTTCACCTGCGCCCGAGGCCGCGCCTGCCGCCCAGGAGCCCACGGCGCCTGAGTCGCCTGTGCCGGCCGAGTCTGCTCCGCCTGCCCAGTCGGCTCCGCCGACCGAGCCCACGGTAGCCTAGGCTACCGCAGTCTCACCGTGTGCCTGGCGTCCGGAAGGATGCCCAGGTCCAGGTGGTACGCGTCCGCAGGAATCCATCCCGGAACCCTGCCGGGCCACTCGATGGCCAGGCACCAGGGGCTGACGAGGTATTCCTCGAGCAGGAGAGCCTCGGCCTCCGCCTCGGATCCCAACCTGTAGGCGTCCAGATGCGCCAGCATGGAGCCGGGCCCCTTGTGAATCACGTAGATCGTGAAGGTCGGGCTCGTCACGTGCCCCTTGATCCCGAGGCCCTCGGCCATGCCCTGGACCCACGTCGTCTTCCCGACCCCGAGGTCGCCGTGAAGCGCCACCGTGGAATCGGCCGGCAGCTGCGCCGACCACTCCGCGGCCAGGAGGCGCGTCTCCTCGGCGGACACGGTCGTCACGCCGGCCTTCAGCCTATCGCAGATGTTCATAGCCTCGGTAGTCGCCGAGCGGGACCGCGTCGGGCGGGACCTCGCCCTTGCGCACCATGCGCCCGACGCAGGTGAGGGGAGTGCGCGGGAAGGCGCGTTTCCAGGCGTTCTCGAGCGAGGCGCGCTTCAATCCCGGCGCCGCGGTGAAAAGTAGCTCATAGTCCTCACCGTCGCAGAGAGCCTCCCTAAGGCTCGAGCCGGCGCGCCGGGGAACGAGCGCCTTAAAGAGGGCGGGCGCCAGGCCCCTGGGCGTCAGCGTGGCCAGGTCTTTCGCGAGCCCGTCGCTGACGTCCATCATCGAGCGCACCTCGGGCCGCTTGGCAAGCCAGGCTCCCTCGGCCAGCCTCGGAAGGAAGGAATGGTGGTGGCCCGTTCGCAGGCTGCGCCCAAGTGAGCCCGTCACATAGATCCGGTCCCCGGACTTCGAACCCGTGCGGGTGAGGACGCGGCCCGCGGCCTCGCCAATGAGCGCAAGGGTCGCGACAAAGGAGCCGGGCAGCATGGCGATGTCGCCGCCGACGATCGAGACGCCGTGGCGCTTCGCTTCGCGGGCCAGCCCCCGGTGAAATTCGGCGAGCCATTTAAGCGAGGTCCTCGGGTCCAAGGCCAGGGAGACGACTGCGGCGCGCGGGCGGCCCCCCATGGCCGCGATGTCGCTCACGTTGCGGTTCATGAGCTTGGCTCCCGCCTGCCTGGGGCTCGTCGACGCGTCGAAGTGCACACCGTGGATAACCGGATCGACCGTCACGAGCTCACGGCCCGCTGCGGGACGAAGCACCGCGCAGTCGTCACCCATCCCGGCGGGCGAGGGCGGGACGCTCGCGCCGAGCCACCGGCGGATCCGGCCGATCAGCCGCTGTTCGCCAAGCGAGGAGACCGTGCCCGCGGCCGAGCGCAGGAAGATGGGCGAACTCCTCATTGCCCCAGGCCCGCCATGATGATGATGAAGGTGTTCAGGTTGAAGAGCGCGTGGGCGACCATCGTCGTGCGGATGGATCCTGTCCTCTCGTAGGCGAGGCAGAACACGGCGGAGAGAACGCTCAGCGGGGCGAAGCTCGACCAGGACATGTGCAGCGCCCCGAAGATGACGGACGTCATCAGGACGGCGGCCCACCGCGGCATACGCGTGCGGGCAAAGCGGAATATCCCCGCGCGGAACACGAGTTCCTCCGTGACCGGCACCAAGAGGGTGGCGACCGCCACGAGGAGGAGTATCAGGCCGCTGGAGTGGCTCTTCTGCAGGATGTCCACCATGTCCTGCTTGTCGTCGGGCAGCCCGAGCTTCGTGATGACGTACTCCCATACAACGTTCGTTCCTGCGACGACCGGCATGAGCACGAGAAACGTGGCGAGACCGCTCCTCAGGTCCGACACGAAGGACGTGGCGGGACCCATCGGGTTCGCGCGCTTGCCGACCGTCTGGAAGAACGCGACCAGGCCCAGGAGGATGCCCGCGTGCATCACCGCGCCGCCGACCACCATTGCCTGGTCGGCCGTGAGGCCCGCGTGCTTGAGAACAAGGCCCGAGACCGCGCTCACGGCCATCGCGCCCACGAAGGCGAAGCAGAGGTAGCACGCGAAGTCTATGGGCAGGATGTTCCAGGCGTGGAGCCTGCGCGGGGCCGCCCTCGCGGAGGGGCTCAGCGCCAGGGGCCAGACCAGGCACGCGCCCCAGACGACGAGGGCGATCTCATAGAGGGTGCCGGCCCACATGGCCGGCGTCATGTGTTCCGTCGCGCTCAAGGAGCGGCGAGCGGGAAGACGACCTTGCCATCGACGATCGTCGTCTTGACCCGGCCCTTGAAGGTGTGGCCGTTCCAGGGGGAGTTGCTGGACTTGCTCTGGCCCGCGGTCGAGTCGTAGGTCCACTCCTCCTCGGGATCGAAGAGGCAGATGTCGGCCGCGGCGCCGGCCGCAAGCGTGCCCGCGGGAAGCCCGAGGACGTTCGCGGCCCTGCGCGTCATCAGGTCGATCACGTAGGGCAGCTTGAACCTGTTCTTGCGGACGAGCACCTCCAGGACGACGGCGAGCGCCGTCTCGAGCCCGAGGATCCCGTTCGGCGCGTAGTCGAACTCCTTGTCCTTCTCGTAGTCCGTGTGCGGGGCGTGGTCAGTCGCGATGCAGTCGAGCGTCCCGTCCCGCAGGCCCGCGATGATGGCCTTCCTGTCCGCCTCGGTGCGCAGCGGCGGGTTCATCTTGAAATTGGTGTCGTAGGTCGCGAGGGACTGGTCCGTCAGCGCGATGTGGTGCGGCGTGGCCTCCGCCGTCACCCGCACGCCCGCCGCCTTGGCGCCGCGCAGGATCTCGACCGACATGGCCGAGGAGATGTGCTGCATGTGGATGTGGGCGCCCGTGTAGCTGGAGAGGATCACGTTGCGGGAGACGATCAGGTCCTCCGCGGCGTTCG
>DASRSJ010000014.1:0-23153 GCA_035656555.1 Opitutaceae bacterium | reverse complement strand
CCGATCAGCTGGAACACGAACTCGGTCTGTGCCACGACGTCATAAGGCGCGATCACCTTGCCGTCGGCGTCGACGGCCAGCTGGCCCGTGAGGAAAAGCGTGCTCGAACCCTCCTGCTCGACGAGCAGTCCCGGGCTGTAGGCCCCGCGGGGCGCAGGAAAGTTCGCCGGATAGATGAGCGTCTTCTTCATGCGCCGGAGAAATTCAACGCTCGGTGCTGCGACGTCAACCCAGCCTCTCGGCAATTCAGCGGGCGTCGGGACCGGCCATGGGCTCTATGCGCCCCAGGAGGAAGATGAAGGCCAGGATGCCGACCACGAGCGTCCCCCCGGCCGCAAGGAAAGCCAGGTTGAAGGAGCCCGTCCTCTGGATGATCTCGCCCGTGATGATCGGCGCGGCGATCCCCATGGCATTGACGGCAAAGTTCATGATCCCGCTGACGGCCCCGACGCCGCCCTTGGGCGCGATCAGCGAAGGGAGCGACCAGCCGACAGGTGCGGCCGCGGCCAGGCCGCCGAGGGAGACGGAGAGCCAGAAGATGGCCCAACCCTGGTTCGTCGTCCGCGTCGCGCCGACGATCGCCAGGCCGAGAAGCATGCCGATGACGAGGACGGACTTGCGGACCTTCGTTTCGTCGACGCCCTTGGCCAGCAGCCTGTCGATCAGCCAGCCGCCAACGAAGGCGTCGGTCACGGTGGCCACAGCCCACGGCGTCGCCGCCGATTTCAGGTTCACCATGCCTCCGGTGCGCACCATGTAGTCGGGCAGCCACGTGAGGAAGAGGTAGAAGGAATACCCGTAAGCTCCGAAGCCGATCGCGAGACCCCAGACCTTCGTTTGGCGCAGCAGGTACCCCAGCATCTGGATCGAGCCGGCGCCGGAGGGACCCTCGGGGAATCCCCCCCCGTCCAGGATGTACTGGTGCTCCGCCTTCGTGAGCCGGCTGTCGGCGCTCGGGTCGCGGTAGATCAGGTAATAGGCGATGAAGTACAGGAAGCTGATGCAGGAGGTGATCGCGAATCCCGAGCGCCAGCCGAGGTGGATCACGATGTAGGCGACGAGCGGCACACCTATCACGTTCGAGAACTTGGCAGACGCGTCGAATATCGCGGTCGCCCGGGCCCTCTCATTCCTGGGAAACCAGTGTCCCGTCGCCTTTGCCACGGTGGGGAACGACGGGGCCTCGGCGATGCCGAGGATCATGCGTGCGGCGAAGATACCCCATAGGCCGCCGGCGACGGCCGTGATCGCCGAGGCCAGCGTCCACAGGAAGGAGCCGATGCGGCCCATCAACGTCGCGCCCAGGCGGTCGACGAAGAGCCCGATCGGGATCTGCAGGAGGGCATAGGGAAGGTAGAAGGCGCTGAGGAGATAGCCGACCTGCCTCGCGGAAAGACCCAGGTCATGCTGGATCTGGGGCACGGCGACCGAGAGGTTGATGCGGTCAAGGAAGCTGACGAGGATGCCCGACCCCAGGAGCGTGCCCATGACCCATCGACGGCGCGGGATGGGGTCCGTGGGGTTCGGCATGCAGGGAAAAGACCAACGGGCGCACGCGTCCATTGCAAAGGTTGTATTTGGTCCCGCCGTCCCTGTGCCGGGCAACTCGAAGCTCGCCTGCGGAAGTCCTGTCGGGCACGTTCGGCGCGATGTCGCTGGTGTTTCTAAGTTTGGCCATGGCTGCGCTTTGGATCAACCTTCTGGGCGCCGGGCTCGTGGCCAACCGCTTCGTTGACGACTACAGCGTCGCGAAGGTGGCGGGCGTCATTTCGCTCTGCCTGGCCTGCTTCTGCATCGAACATTTCGTGGGGTTCGGGCCGCACCTGCGGATCCTGCCCCTTACCTCCCTTATATCGATCTGCCTCATCTGGAAAAACCGTCAGCTGATCCGCGCAAATGTCGGGCGCGAGGCCGCGTTCGCGGTTGGCTTCCTCTACTGCTTCGCCTGGAGGTACACCTTCCCGGACATCAACTACAGCGAGGACAAGATGCCGAATTACGGCCTCATCGAGTCCTACATGCGGGGAACCCGCCTTCCGGGTCCCGACCTGTGGCTTAGCCCTTACAAGGCAAACTGCTACTACAGCTTCCAGCACTACTGCGCGTCGTTCATGGGCAGGCTCCTCGGCGTGAACCCGGGCGTCAGCTATCACCTGGCGTTCTGCACCTTGGTGGGCTTCACGGCGCTTCTGATGTGCAGCTGCATCGCGCGCCTCTGCACGTGGAAGCCCGGCCGCTGGATTGTCATCCTCTCTGTGTTTCTCGGGGGATGCGGCATCGCGGCCGTTGTGCACCTCCTGGTGCAGGAGGCGTACATCATCGACGGGGTGAGGTTCCTCGGCGGCGCAATCGTCCACAACCACCTGACGCCGATCGGGGCCAAGGTGTCGGAGTGGATGACGACTCCCGGCGTTGTTCCGCGCGACCTGCCGATGGAGCCCTTCAGCTACTATCTGACGAAGGGCGACTACCATCCGCCGCTCTCGGGCTTCCTCCTTTTGGCCCTCGCCGCGGCGCTCATCGCGTCCCAGGAGTCCGGCGCGTCGGGCCGCCGGCGCGCCGTCAACCACGGCCTCCTTGCGGCCACGATCCCCGTGGCCCTGATCTCGAATGCGTGGATCGTGCCGCTGCAGATGCTCCTTGTGGGGGCCTGGTTCGTCTTCTGCGTGATAAGGGGCGAGAGGCGGTGCTGGAGGCCGGCGATCGTCGGCTTCGCCTGCGCCCTGGCGCTGGAGTACCCGTTCCTCCTTGAGTTCACGCAGCAGGCCGTGGGCGACAATGCCTCCATCTCCTTGACGGCCATGGAAGACCACACGCCGATTCTCGGGTGGCTGATCCTGTTCTGGCCGGTGGCCGGAATCCTGGTGCTCGCCTACTTTAACCGCGAGCGCAGGCAGCTCGGTCTCTTCTTCCTGGTCACGTGGACCGTGGCGCTCTTTGCGACGGAGTTTTTCTACAACCACGATCTCTACGGGGCGTCGTACATCCGCTTCAACTCCGCGCTCAAGTGGTGGCAGTGGGTCTACGCGGGCATCGTCCTTACATCGGGTGCCCTGAACCTGGGCTCGAAGTCCAGGCTGTGCCGCTACGGCACGGCCCTGCTCCTTCTGCCGACCCTGGTCTTCACATTCGACCTGGGACGCGAGTTCCTGAACGCACCGAAGGATGCCCGGGGTCACCTCTCGGGTGCCGCTTGGCTCGAGTCAGATCCGGTGATCCGCGACCTGATCGCGGAGCTGAAGTCGCGCCCGGACGGTGTGATCCTCGAGAGCGGGCTCATCATGGCCAACTCGGAGTCGCCGGCCGTCTCGCTCTTCTCCGACAAGCAGAGCTTCCTTGGATGGCCCTGGCTTGAGGACGTCCAGCGGGGATCTCCCATCGAGATCACGCTGCGGCTGAACGACCTCAACTCCTTCTACAGCGCCTCGCTCGGCGACCCGCTGCAGTGGCTCGTCCACAACAACGTCAGGTACATCCTTTGGCTGCCCAGGGACAACTCCGACAACAACGCCCACTTCCAGCCGACCATGGACGCCATTAGGAGCCATTACTTCTGGCATGGCATGTACGGGGACGGGAAGACCTTCGCGGTCGGATTCTGGGAGAGAAACGATGTTCCTGCGCCGCGAGGCGCGGCCGCACACTAGGAATTGGACAGTTACCCGCCCCCGCGATTGAGGTCCAAGAACATCGATGCCAGGATAATGGCACCTTCAGGAAGCAAATGGCCGTAACCTACAAAGACTATTATGAGACCCTCGGCGTGCCAAAGACGGCCACGCAGGAGGAGATCAAGCAGGCCTTCCGGAAACTGGCGCGGATACATCACCCGGACGTCGCCAAAAACAAGGCCGTGGGCGAGGCGAAGTTCAAGGAGATCAACGAGGCCTACGAGGTCCTGGGGGATCCCGAGAAGCGCGGCAAGTATGACGAGCTCGGGCCCAACTGGCAGGAGCCGCAGGGCGCGGCCCCAGGAGGCGGCAGGCCTCAGGGAGGCGGGCGCATGCCGAACGACTTCGAGTTCGGGGGCACGGGCTACAGCGATTTCTTCGAGTCCTTCTTCGGCGGAAGCCGCGACGGCTACGGCTCCTCGGGCAGGGGAGGGCACGAGTTCGTGCAGCCCGGCGGGGACGTCGAGGCGGACATCATGGTGACGTTGGAGGAGGTGCTCGAGGGCTCGAAGCGCAAGATCACGCTTCGGCGCCAGGGCGATGACGGTGAGGGCCGCGTGAACACCTACAACGTGACCATCCCCGCCGGAGTGAGGGAGGGGCAGCGGATCCGTCTCGCGGGGCAGGGAAGCGCAGGCTCGGGCGGGGCCGACGCCGGCGATCTGTACCTGAGGGTGCGCCTCGCGCGCCACCCGGACTTTAACGTGAAGGCGCATGACCTCTACTACGACCTGGACCTTGCGCCATGGGAGGCGGTCCTCGGCGTGAGCGCCCGGATCCCGACGCTTGACGGCGCCACGACGCTCAAGGTCGCGGCGGGAACGACGGCCGGCAGGCTGCTGCGCCTGCGCGGGCTTGGCCTGCCAAAGGAGGGTGGCGGCCGGGGTGACCTCTACGCGACGGCCAGGATACAGGTTCCTGCAACGGTGACGGCCGAGGAGCGCGCCCTGTGGGAGAAGCTCTCCGCTGGGTCGTCTTTCAAACCCCGAAAGGACGCATGAAAAAGAAAACCACCAGGAAAGCCTCGGGCGCGCGTGCCAGCTACACCCTCAAACTCGCGTCCCAGATGACCGGCGCCGAGCCGGAGTTGATTCGCTACTACCATGTTTCCGGCATCCTCCACGCCGCGCCCAAAGGCGGCCGCAGCCCCTTGTTCGACGACGATTCCATCTATGAACTCAGGCGCCTTGAGCATTACAGGCGTCAGCTTGGCGCCAACCGCCAGGCGCTCGCCCTGATCGGAGGGCTCCTGCGGGAGGTTGCCCGCCTCGAGGCCGAACTCAGGTTCAGGGGCCACGCGTGAGGCCAAGGCAGACTTTTCCCATCCCAATCATGAAAACGAAAACCATGGAGGCCTCGATCGAGGCCATTCTCGCGCCTGGCAAGGGCATCCTGGCAGCCGACGAAAGCTTCCCCACCATTGAGAAGCGCTTCAAGGAGCTTGGAATCGACAACACCGAGGACAACCGCCGCTCGTACCGCGAGCTCCTGTTCACGACGCCTGGCCTGGCCGACAATATCAGCGGGGTCATCCTTTTCGACGAGACGATCCGCCAGAACACCTCCAAGGGTATGAATATGGCAGCGCTTCTGGTCGAGCAGGGCATCGTTCCTGGAATCAAGGTGGACGGGGGCACTGCGGCGCTTCCCGGCTTCCCGGGCGAGAAGTTCACGCTGGGTCTCGACGGCCTGAAAGAGCGCCTTGCCGAATACGCGGCGCTAGGCGCCAAGTTCACGAAGTGGCGCGCGGTCATCTCGATCGGGGAAGGCCTTCCGACGCACGGTGCCGTGCGGGCCAACGCGGCCCAGCACGCCCTCTACGCAGCGCTCAGCCAGGAGGCGGGCCTCGTTCCGATCGTCGAGCCCGAGATCCTGATGGAGGGCGACCACACGATCGCCCGCTGCGAGGAGGTCGCAACCGGCGTCCTGCGCCGGGTGTTCGAGGAGCTGGGCGAACACCGCGTCTCGCTGGAACACATGCTCCTGAAGACGGGGATGATCCTCTCGGGTGATGAGTGCCAGGTGCAGGCGCCCGCCGCCGAGGTCGCCGCGGCGACCCTCAGGTGCTTCAGCAGGACGGTCCCGTCTGCTGTGCCTGGCATCGTGTTCCTCTCCGGAGGCCAGCCGGACGTCCCCGCGACGCAGAGGCTTAACGAAATTGCCAAGATGGGGCCCTCTCCGTGGAAGATCACGTTCTCCTACGGACGAGCGCTGCAGGATCCCGCGATGAAGGCATGGTCCGGTCAGGGCAAGAACGTGGCCGCGGCCCATGCGGCCCTCCAGCTTCGCGCCAAGTGCAACGGGCTCGCGGTCAAGGCCGCCTATACGGATGCCTCAGAGAAGTCCTAGGCGCACCCGATGGAACTCGCGCGCACAGTCCCGCCAGTGATGAAGAGGGTCGGCATCGCCTCCGACCACGGCGGCTTCGAGCTCAAGCAGTTCATCTCGCTGGGACTCCAGGCGGCGGGTTTCGAGGTCATCGATTTCGGCGACAGGGAAAACAAGCTCGATGACGACTACCCGGACTTTGTTATCCCTCTGGCGCGTGCCGTCGTCGCTGGTGACGTGGATCGAGGCGTCGCAATCTGTGGCAGCGGGGTGGGGGCCTCGATCGCTGCCTGCAAGGTGCCGGGCGCCCGTGCGTGCCTGATCCACGATTCATTCTCGGCCCATCAGGGCGTCGAGGACGACAACATGAACATCATTTGCCTCGGAGGCCGCGTGGTGGGCGGCGCCCTCGCCTATGAGCTTGTGGAGACGTTCCTTGCCGCCAGCTTCAGCGGGGCCGAGCGGCACGTGCGCCGGCTGGCCAAGGTAACCGCACTCGAGACCCGCACCTGACCCGAGCATCATGAAGATCGACCCCAACGCCGGGAAACCCGCGGAGAACGCAGTCCTTGTGGACGTGCCAAAGCTTATCACGGCGTATTTCGGCGAGAAGCCTGATCCCTCGGTCCCGGCCCAGCGGGTATCGTTCGGGACCTCGGGCCACCGCGGCTGCTCGTTCAACAAGTCCTTCAACGAAGACCATATTCTCGCGACGACTCAGGCCATCTGCCTCTACAGGAAGAACCAGGGGACGGACGGGCCGCTGTTCATGGGGATCGACACCCACGCGTTGTCCTTCCCCGCCTATGTGACGGCGATCGAGGTCCTGGCGGCCAACGGCGTGGAGCTCATGCTCGCAAACGCCGACGAGTACACGCCAACGCCGGTGATTTCCCACGCGATCCTGACCTATAACAGGGAGCGCAAGTCGGGACTTGCCGATGGCATCGTCATCACGCCGTCGCACAACCCGCCGACGGACGGCGGCTTCAAGTACAATCCGTCAAACGGCGGCCCTGCGGACACTGCCGCCACCGGATGGATCGAAAGAAAGGCCAACGAGTTTCTCGAGGCGAAGCTTGAGGGGGTAAAACGCATGCCGCTCTCGAAGGCCCTGACGGCGCCGACGACCCGTCGCCGGGATTATATCACCCCCTACGTCTCGGACCTCGGAAACGTGGTCGACTTGGAAGCCATCAAGGCCTCGGGGCTCAAGGTCGGCGTCGATCCGCTGGGCGGTGCGGGGGTCCACTATTGGTCGCGCATACGGGACCTCTACGGGATCAACCTCACGGTCGTGAGCGAAGTCGTCGATCCCACGTTCCGGTTCATGACCAGGGACTGGGACGGACAGATCCGAATGGATCCTTCCTCGCCCTATGCAATGGAGCGGCTGATCGCGATGAAGGACCGGTTCGATCTCTCCTTCGCCTGTGACACCGACCACGACAGGCACGGTATCGTGACCCGCAGCGCGGGACTCCTGCCGCCAAACCATTATCTTTCGGTGGCGATCTCCTACCTCTATCAGAACCGACCGAACTGGCCCCGCCAGGCCTCGGTTGGCAAGACCGTCGTCAGCAGCCAGATGATTGACAAGGTGGCCTCGAAGATCGGACGCGGGCTCCTCGAGGTGCCCGTCGGCTTCAAGTGGTTCGTGGGGGGGCTCCTTGACTCGTCCATCTGCTTCGGCGGCGAGGAGAGCGCCGGTGCCTCGTTCTCCCGCAAGGACGGCAAGGTGTGGTCCACGGACAAGGACGGGTTCATCCCATGTCTCCTGGCCGCGGAGATGACGTCGCGGCAGGGCAGGGACCCGGGGGACTCCTACCGCGAGCTGACAAAGGAACTCGGCGAACCTGTGGCCGACCGAGTCGAGGCGCCCGCCAGCCGCGCCGAGAAGGCGCTCCTCGAGCGCCTTTCCCCGGACCAAGTGAAGGAGACCGAGCTTGCAGGCGAGAAGATCACCGGCCGCCTGACGAGGGCCCCCGGGAACGGGGCGCCTATCGGCGGCCTAAAGGTGACGACCCAGAACGGCTGGTTCGCGGCGCGGCCGTCGGGGACGGAGGAGATCTACAAGATCTATGCCGAGAGTTTCCTTGGGAAGGATCACTTGAAGCGCCTCATCGACGAAGCGCAGAAGCTCGTGAGCGGTGCAATCTCCGGCGGCCCAAAGCCAACGTGAACCCCGGCATCCAGAATGAAATTCAAGCCTGACTCTTTGAGTGCCACCCCGGGGAGGAAAGTCCGGCTCAGCCAGTGGGCCACGAGGATGAAGCCTCTCTACAAATCGGAGAGGGACTACAAGGAGAAGCTCCTTTCAGACTTGCTGGAACTGGAATCGCTCCAGCGCGTGCTCTACGCGTCGGGCACGCGGGCCGTCCTCCTCATTTTCCAGGCGCTCGACGCGGCGGGCAAGGACGGCGCGATCAGCCACGTGATGAGCGGTGTCAATCCGGAGGGCTGCAGTGTTCACAGCTTCAAGACTCCGAGCACCGAGGAGGCGGCCCATGACTTCCTGTGGCGCACGACCTGTCGCCTGCCCCGCAGGGGCGAGATAGGCATCTTCAACCGCTCCTACTACGAGGAGGTCTTAATCGTGAAGGTTCACTCGGAGGTGCTCGAGTCCGAGACGCTTCCGGCCGAACTCCTGGACAAGGAGTCGATATGGGAGGGCCGCTACCGCTCCATCGTGGATTTCGAGAGGCACCTGCACCGCAACGGCACAAAGGTTGTGAAGTTCTACCTCCACCTCTCAAAGGAGGAGCAGCGCAGGCGTTTCCTTGCTCGCATAGACGAGCCGAAGAAGAACTGGAAGTTCAGCTTGGCGGACGTGAAGGAGCGCAAGTACTGGGGTGCCTACATGAAGGCCTACGAGGAGGCTCTCGGCGCCACCACGACCAAGCATGCGCCGTGGCACGTCATTCCCGCCGACGACAAGCTGAACGCGAGGCTAATGGTGTCCCGGATTGTCATCGATGCGATAAAAGGCCTCGATCTCAAGATGCCGAAGGTCACCGCCGCTAGGCGGCGGGAGCTTCAGGCTATCCGCAGGACGCTCAAAAAGTGATGCCCGCGAAAGCCTACCTCGTCCGCCACGGGGACACCGAATGGTCGAAGTCGGGCAAGCATACCGGCTCGACCGAGGTCCCGCTTTCCCCTGAGGGAGAAGAAAGGGCGCGCCTGCTTGCGCCACACCTAATTGGGATCGGATTTGATCTCGTGCTCGTCAGCCCGAGGCAGCGCGCGCGCCGCACGTGCGAGCTCGCCGGCCTCGGCGCCAGCGTGCAAGCCGAACCGGACCTTGCGGAATGGAACTATGGCGAATACGAGGGATTAACATCGAAGGAAATACTGCGGGACCGGCCGGACTGGTGCCTCTTCAGCGACGGCTGCCCCGGTGGGGAGTCCCCCGGTGCGGTCAGTGCAAGGGCGGACAGGCTTATCGCCCGCATCCGCTCCGCGGAGGGCAGGGTGGCGCTCTTTTCTCACGGGCACTTCGGTCGCGCGCTCGGATCGAGATGGATGAACCTTCCCGTTCTCGAGGGAAGGCGGCTCCTCCTGGATCCGGCTTCACTCAGCATCCTGGGCTACGAGCACGAGGCCGCGATGAAGCCGGTCCTCGCCCTCTGGAACTACCCGCCGACCGGCGAGCCCGGGGCCTAGGGGCCCGCGGACGTGCGCCCGCCGTCCTTGATCGGGACAGCGAACTTGTACTCGATGTCCCAGGGGAAGAATATCCACTTGTTCTGCTTAAATTCCTTCACGCAGGTGTCCACGATCGACCGCCCCGCGGGCTTGGCGTAGAGAGTGGCGAAGTGAGCCTTCGGCAGGAGCATGCGAACATGCTGGGCCGTTTTGCCTGAATCCACGAGGTCGTCGATCAGGAGGTATCCGTCCCCGTCCCCCACGACGCCCTTCAGCACCTTGACCTCCGAGCGGATCTGGTCGGCCTCGCCCGTCGCTCCCTTGCCATAGCTCGTCACGCAGATGGTATCGATGAGTCTGATGTCGAGCTCGCGGGCGACCAGCGCGGCCGGCACGAGGCCACCGCGGGTGATCGCTATGATGCCCTTCCAAGTTCCCTTTGCGTGGAGCTGCTCGGAGAGGTAGCGTGCATCGCGGTGCAGTTAGATCAAGGAGATGATGATCTCGTAATCATAGTTTGAGCGGGACATTGCCCTGAATGGATGATTCCGGCGGAGCGATCAATAGTGATCGCGGAAGGTCCTGTCATACCAAAGACATACCCCTTGTGGCTCGACTACAGCGGGACAAAGGCCTCACATCTGCATTCCCATGAACCCCGGGGACATCCTGAAGAACGTCGACTATCATGCGGCCCACTCGCCGTTCGGGGCCTTCGCCTCCTTCACGTGCGGGTTGTGCTCCGCGACCAATGGCAACGCATCTGGGACAGCCGGAGGTTTCTCGATAGGGGCCAGAAAGCCAGCCTCCCAGAACCTCTTCATCGGCTACCGCCGGGGTTCGGGTCCGTGGAACCTGCTTCCGTTCTTCAAGCCCATGGTCGACCGCTCAGCCGATTTCACGGCCGAGCACGTGGCCTCCAAGAAGGCCGGCGAGGTCGACGTTAAGCCGATTCCGCAGGACCAGATTCAGCGGACACTTGGCCTCGCGTCGGACACCTTCAAGTCGGGGCCTTTCAGATTCTCCCTCCACTCGCACTTCGAGCGCATCGCCGAGCTGACGGCCCTCGACAAGGATCGCCAGAAGTTCCTCCTGGCTCCCGTCGTCTCCGCCGTCATCGAGGGCGACAACTCGGACTCCGACGAGCCGATGGAGATCATGTTCGGCTACGAGGACTCTGACAGCGGCCAGAGGCTCCTTTCGGACACCCATCCCGACCTGTCCGGATTCGCCGTCGGAACCAAGTACGGGTTTGCGGCGGGCAAGGTCCCCGGACTCTCGATGAACTCGGGCTTCAGCCTTTTCTCCAAGTGGAGGCGCGACAACCGTGGCATCTTCCTCCTTGGAGCGTCCGCGGCGGCTGTCTGCGTAATCCCGGCCCGCTCCCGCCAGTCCGTACCCCTGTCCCTCGGCTTCTTCCAGGACGGTGTCGTGACGACCGGCATGGAGTCGCGATACCTCTACACGCGCCACTTCACGGGCCTCGAGGAGGCGCTGGCCTACGGCCTTACCCACCACTCGGAGATGGTGAAGCTCGCGGTCACGCGGGACCAGGAGCTTGTCTCCAAGGGCCTTTCGCCGGACCGGACGTGGCTGATCGCGCACGGTGTCCACTCGTACCTCAACTCAAGCCAGCTTCTCCAGCACAAGGGCAAGCCCCTCTGGGTGGTCAACGAGGGCGAGTACAGGATGCTGAACACCTTCGACCTTCTGGTGGACCACGTATTTTTCGAGCTGGCCTGGTGGCCGTGGGCGGTTCGCGACACGTTGGATCTTTTCTCCAAGCGCTACAGCTATACCGACACGATCCACACGCCCGACGGCAGGACCGCCAAGGGAGGCCTCTCCTTCGCCCACGACATGGGCGTCGATAACCAGTTCACGCCGCCGGGAACGTCGAGCTACGAGCTGCCGAATCTGACGGACTGCTTCAGCTTCATGACCTCCGAGCAGCTCACCAACTGGGTGCTGACGGCGGTCTGTTACGCGGCCGCCACCGGCGATGATGCATGGCTAAGGAAGAACAAGGGCGTCCTCAGGAAGTGCGCGAAGAGCCTCCAGATGAGGGATGACCCGAGCCCAAGGAAGCGAAACGGCATTATCAAGTGGGACAGCGACTACTGCGGGCCCACCGGGGCCGAGATCACGACCTATGACGCCCTCGACGTCTCCCTTGGGCAGGCACGCAACAACCTCTATCTCGCGGTGAAGACCCTCGGATCGTGGATGATGCTCGAGTTCGCCTTCGGGATGCTTGGCGAGGAGAAGTTGAAGGCCGTCGCCGTCACGACGGGAGCGAAGCTTGCCAAGTCGATTGGCGAGCAGTTCGACGAGTCCGCCGGCATGTTTCCGGCGGTCTTCGAGAACAGCAACACCAGCCGGATCATTCCCGCAATCGAGGGCCTTATCTACCCGCTCTTCGTGGGAATGCGCGGCCGCCTTTCGGATGTGCCGGAGTATGCCCATCTCGTGAAGCAGCTCGACCAGCACCTGCGCAAGGTACTCGTCAGGGGCGTGTGCCTGGACTCCAAGAGCGGCGGCTGGAAGCTGAGCTCCTCCTCGTTCAACACTTGGATGAGCAAGATATTCCTCTGCCAGCACGTCGCCGACGAGCTCTTCGCCTCTGCGGTCACACAGGAGGCGGGCGCGCCCGCCGACGCCGCGCACGTCACGTGGCTTGTCAGCCCCGTCACCCGGACCCTCAACTTCTGCGACCAGCTTCACTCCGAGTCAGGCGAACCGATGGGCTCGAGGAATTACCCGCGGGGCGTTACCGCATGGCTCTGGATAAAGTAGACTGGTATCGAATGAACACGCCGATCGTCCTGAGGGCCTGTTTCCTGGCGCTACTTGGGTCGAGCCTTTCGAGCGGGGCCGCAGCGCAGGCTCCCGGCCCGGCTACGTTTCCCGTCTCCATCAGCATCGACGCTTCGGCGACGAACGGCGACGTCCACCCCATCTGGCGTTTTTTCGGCGCGGACGAGCCAAACTACGCTACCATGAAGGACGGCCGAAGGCTGATCGGCGAACTCGGTGCCCTGAGGCCCGGCTCGGTCTACTTCAGGAGCCACAATCTGCTCAACAGCGGCGACGGAACTGCGGCCTTCAAATGGGGAAGCTCCAATGCCTACACCGAGGACTCAAAGGGCAATCCAGTCTATAACTGGACGATCACCGACCACATCTTCGATACTTACCTGGCGAGGGGCGTGCGGCCGTACCTCCAGATCGGATTCATGCCGGAGGCCCTCTCCATCCATCCGGAGCCTTACCAGCACGAGTGGCGACCGGGTCTAAGCTACTCCGGAATCAGCGCAGGCTGGTCGTACCCGCCAAGGGATTATGCCAAGTGGTCCGAGCTCGTCTACCAGTGGACGAAGCATTGTGTGCAGAAGTATGGGAAGGCGGAGGTCGAGAAGTGGTATTTCGAAGTCTGGAACGAGCCGAACGGCGAGTCCTACTGGAAATCGACGCCCGAGGAGTTCCAGAAGCTCCACGATTTCGCCGTCGATGCCGTTCGCCGCGCGCTGCCGACGGCGCGAGTCGGCGGGCCGGATGTCGCGGGTACCGGCGGAGCGTTCATGGAAAGCTTCCTTCGTCACGTGACGACAGGCATCAATTATGCGACCGGCAAGACGGGGACGCCGGTCGACTTTGTCTCATTCCACGCGAAGGGCTCACCGGTGTTTGTCGACGGCCATGTCCGTATGGGAATTGCGGCCCAGCTCGGCACGATCGATGCCGGCTTCTCGATGATTGCCTCTGTTCCGGACCTGCGCTCAAAGCCCATCGTGATCGGCGAATCGGACCCCGAGGGATGCGCGGCGTGCCAGGGTCCACAGAACGGCTACCGCAATGGCACCATGTATGCGAGTTACACGGCCGCGAGCTTTGCGCGCATTGCGGACATCGCTCAGCGCCGCGGAGTGAACCTGGACGGCGCGCTCACCTGGGCTTTCGAGTTTGAGGATCAGCCGTTTTTCGCGGGTTTCAGGGCGCTGGCCACCAATGGGATAGACCTTCCCGTCCTGAACATCTTCAGGATGTTCAGCATGATGGGTGGCAAGCGTCTGGTGGCGCACAGCACGGGCGAGGTGGCGCTCGACACGATGATCAAGACGGGCGTCCGGGGAGCCCCGGATGTCGCGGCATTCGCGAGCCTCGAGGGCGACCGCCTTTGCGTGATGGTGTGGCACTATCACGACGACGACCTGCCCGGCGCGGCGGCCTCGGTGGAATTGGATATCTCCGGGCTTGGCGGGAAAATAACTGACGCTTCCCTCAGGCACTTCCGGGTCGACGGGGTCCACAGCAACTCCTTCTCACAGTGGAAGGTAATGGGCTCCCCGATCGCTCCCAATGATGCCCAGTATGCCGTCCTGCGGCAGGCGGGCGCACTTTCGCTCCTCGAGTCCCCATCGAAGGTTACCGTTGCCGCAGGAAAGGCCTTCCTGAGGTTCGAGCTCCCCCGCCAGGGCGTCTCCCTCATCGTCCTCGACCTGAACGGGACCGGCGCCCCATAATCGCCTTCCCATGGCAAGACCGCCGACCGATTCAAAACTCCCCCTCGAAGCCCAACCCTGCCCGTGCGGCAGCGGCAAGACCTACGGCGACTGCTGCGGGCCCGTCCACAAGGGGACACGAATTCCCGCCACGCCTGAGGAGCTGATGAGGGCCCGTTTCAGCGCGCACGCGCTGGACGACTACGCCTTCCTACACCGGACCTATCGGCCAACGGCCAAGGAGCCGTTTGTCCCGAGCGACGACAATCCGACAACGCAGTGGACAAGGCTCGAGATTCACGGGACCGGCCCTGGCAAGGCTCCGGGTTTCGAGTTCGTTGAGTTCTCGGCCTATGGGCTCGAACAGGGTGTCGAGCACGTGCTCCATGAGAAGGCCGAGTTCATGCGAGAGGACGGTGCATGGACCTACACGAAGCCGCTGCGCGAGGGCCCGGCCCCCGTCGTCTCGTCCAAGAAGGTAGGCCGCAACGACCCTTGCCCGTGCGGCAGCGGCAAGAAGTACAAGCACTGCTGCCTGCTTAAGGCTTAACTCGCGGCACCTTGCCGCTCGGTTGCCCTAGAGCGAGGTGGTCGCCGGCCCGCTCTGGTTAGGGAACAGGGCGTCCAGCTCCTCGTTTCCGCTCTCCTTGTCGAAGTCGGCGCGGGATCGTGCCAGTTCCTTCTCGGCATCGAGCCAGATCTGCTGGTCCAACCCGTAAGGGCGGCCTCGTTGCTCCCACAGGACCGCGGCTCGGGTCGCAATGGCATCATGGGACAGCGCGAGGGTCCGGGGCGCAGTATTGGATTTCGATGACTCGATTCTGGTCTTTTTCATTTTGGAATTCTCCTTGGGCAATGGACAAGACCTTCGGATTCCGGTGCCGTTCTGATTTTCATAAGCTAGACCGGCCAGTTGTCGTGTGGACAAAGGAAGACGCCTTTGCATAGATGTATAGGAGTTCGATAAACGACCCAAAATCCACGATACCCACGATTATGAAGAAATTCCGCACCTCCCGCCTGCTCGCCCAATCCTCCGCTTTCGCAGCCCTTGGCTGCATTCTTGGTCTCTCGTCCGTACCGGCCATGAGCTTCGCCGAACAGCAAACCTCGAATCTCACGCGACTCGACGACAAGGCTCCCGCGCTACCCCTTGCTGCCACCTTCGAGAAAGTCGCTGATGCCGAGGCAGGCCCTTATGTCCTTAAGCTCAAGAACACCTCGTCGGTTGGCATCACGGTGACCGGCACGATCTATCCAAGCGTCGGCATCCACTCCGACACCAAGGAAAAGAAGATTCCCGAGCACAAGATTGAGGCGGGCGACACCTTCTCGGTTCCCGGCCTTGCAGCCACGGACAAGGTCAAGGTCATGGCCACGGGCTTCGCCGACCTTGAGGTGACGGTTCCCTGATCGTCGCATAGTTTTCCAGTTCTGCGCCCCGGTCCCAAAAGGCCGGGGCGCCTTTTTTTCGGCAATCTCAAGCGTTTGTTGTTAAGAACCGACGCGCCGGACCGATATTCGCGGTAATCCACAGGACATGTCCGAGGCAGCCCCCCATGGACGTGTATTAATACACAATGAATCTGGCTGCTCCGTTTCTTCCTGCGTCTGACCGTGCGCGGCTCGCGTCCACGACTTCCGAGGCGACGCCTGACGTCTATTCGACAAAGCAAGCTGAGGGAGTGGCCGTTAGCCTTAAGGACATGGCGAGGATTGCCGGCGCCGTGAACGATCGCCTCACGGAGGCGCTGCTTGAGATCTCGAGCATCAATTTCCAAACGCGACTCCTGAGCTTCAATGCGCAGCTCGAGGCTTCTAGGGCAGGGGAGGCCGGCCGAGCCTTTGACGTCGTGGCACGCGAAATGGTTGCCCTCTCCGACAGGACGGGCAGCGCAGCCCGTCGGCTCGAGGGCGACACCAATGCGGACCTGAGCGATCTGGCTGGCCGTATTAACGCCGTGGGAACCGAGGTTCGCGGAGCAAGGCTTAGCGACCTCGCCTTCACCAACATGGACCTGATCGACCGGAACCTCTATGAGCGCTCCTGCGATGTGCGCTGGTGGGCTACGGATTCGTCCTGCGTCCTGGCCCTCCTCGATCCCGAGGGCGAATCTGAGCGTGCGTGTCAGCGCCTTGGCGTCATCCTCGACGCTTACACGGTTTATTACGACATCGTGCTCTGTGATCGAAGCGGGAACGTGGTCGCGAACGGACGCCCCGGCCGTTTCCGCTGCCAAGGCACGAACCAGTCCTCAACGCCCTGGTTTAAGAGCGCCATGGCCACACGCAGAGGAGACGAGTTTGGTTTCGCCGGGCTGCACCGCTCCCATACCTTGGCGAACAACCAGATGGTACTCGTCTACTCGGCTGCCGTGCGACGCGATGGCCAGGCTGACGGAGAGATCGTCGGCTGCCTTGGGATCGTCTTCAACTGGGAGGCTCTGGCTCAGACGATCGTGCTCCGTACCCAGCTTGGCGAGGCTGAGAAGAAACATACGCGGGTGTGCATCGTTGACGCGAAGGGAGGCATGATCGCCGACAACCGCCTCGGGCACCTTCGTGACGAAATTCCGCTCTCGTCCTTCGCAAGGCTTATCGAGTGCAAGAAGGGCTACGTCGTCACGGAATTTGAGGGAAACCGCAGCATCGTTGCCTATGCGTACTCGCCTGGCTACGAAACCTATGCCACAGGCTGGCACTCCTTCATCATCCAGGATCTCGAGGTCGACTAGGGGGAGAGCGCGGCTTTGGGATGCACGCACCACGCATTGTGGAATTCAAGAAGAGGCTAAAACTTAATTTAGTCATTGCTTAATTAAGTAATAACTTAAACGTATGGGGCATGCAAAGCCTCCTCGCGATTGCCGACCCGACCCGCCGGCGGATCATCGAACTTCTCGCCGAAAGCGAAAGGACCGCGGGGCAGCTCGTCGACGAGTTCGACGTCAGCGCTTCGGCGATCTCGCAGCACCTGAAGGTTCTCCGCGAGGCCGGGCTGGTGACCGTCCGCGCCGTCGGACAATCCCGCATTCAGGCTCTTAATCCAGACGGGCTGGGGGACCTTGAGAGCTGGCTGGAAAAGACGCGGTCCGTGTGGTCCCACAGACTGGATGCCCTCGAGCGCGAGTTGCGCGCGGATGACGAGGCAAAAAAGAAAGCCGCGAAGAAGAAATTACCATGAAAGCAAACGAAGAGAACGGCCAGTTCACCAAGCCCTCGGAGCTCCGGATCATCCGCATCCTGCCCGGACCCATCGAGCGCGTGTGGGACTTCCTAACCGACCCGGAGAAGCGCAGCCGCTGGTTCGCCGGCGGCCCTATGGAGCAGCGAAACGGCGGCAAGATGACCCTGTATTTCCACCACAAGAACCTGGCGCCACAGGAGACGCCGCCGGAGCCCTACGCGAAGTTCCATGATCCCGGCGCCAGCATGGAGGGAACCGTGCTGCGCTGCGAACCGCCGCATCTGCTGTCATACACGTTCGGCAGCTCCGGCGACTCGGACGTCACCTTCGAGCTCACAGAGCAAGGCAAGAACGTGATGCTCGTGCTGACCCACCGCTCCCGCGGGGAAGACGTCCCCGACATGGGCGATTTCGGCGCCGGATGGCACACGCACGTCGCGCACCTGGTCGCGCTCCTGGAGGGCGATAAGGCGCCGCCGTTCTGGCCGATGCACGCTAGCCTGAAGCCTGTGTACGAGAGGTTAAGGGCCGCCGCCCAGGGCTCGTGAAGCCTCCGCCATACCATTCAAAACCACCCAAATATGAAAAACAGCAAGATCGAGACCAACACCATCGTGTCACCTGAGAAATGGCTCGCGGCCAGGAAGGAATTTCTGCGCGAGGAGAAGGAATTCTCAAAAATCCGAGACCGCCTTGCGGCCCGCCGCCGCGAGTTGCCGTGGGTCAAGGTCGAGAAGGACTACATGTTCGACTCGCCCAATGGACGCCTCTCTCTCGCGGACCTCTTCGAGGGCCGAAGTGTCCTGATCGTCTACCACTTCATGCTGGCCTCCGGCTGGGACGAGGGCTGCCGCGGCTGCTCGTTCATTTCGGATCATTTCGATGGCGCCGTCCCGCACGTGAATGCCAAGGATGTCTCGTTCACCGCCATCTCGATCGCCACGCTGCCGGAGATTGGACGCTTCAAGGACCGCATGGGCTGGGACTTCAACTGGGTCTCCTCCCACGGGAATTCCTTCAACCGCGACTTTCAGGTCTCGTTCACGCCGGAGGAGATCGAGGCCGGGAAGGGCGAGTACAACTTTACCCTGAAGGAGATAGCGAACAGCGAGATGCCGGGACTCAGCGTTTTCGCGCTCGGCGCGGATGATGAAGTCTACCGCACGTACTCCACCTATTCGCGTGGCCTGGACCTCCTGATCGGAGCCTACAACCTACTGGACCTTACGCCCAAGGGGCGCGACGAGGATCCCGATGCCCATATGAACTGGGTGCGCCTGCACGACCAGTACGACCATGCAGCGGTGGCTGGCTGAGGCTCGCCGGCGCCCGATTCGCACCCTGGGGCCTGTGGCGATATTCGCCCTGGCTCCCAAGTGTGTCCTCTGCCTGATCGCTTATGCCGGCATCGGCTCGGTGATTGGCCTGACAGGCCGTGAGATCTGCGGCGCCTCCCCGGGTGCATCAGGCCTCTGGCTGCCATTTCTTGCCATGGGGGCGCTAGGACTCGCTGCCATTGGGTTCATGGCGCGCAGACTCGGATCCCTATTTTCGCGGATCGACCACAAAAAGCTGCAGGGTGGCGAGCTGCTCGGTCGTCAGGATGCCTCGGGCCGCGGCGTAGACATCGGGGTTCACCCAACCTTCTAGAGCCCCACGCGGATCGTTATTTTTGCCAATCGCGGTCGCGAGATTCACATATTGGTCGGGCGTTAACTGGGTGCCTGCGTAACTGAGACGCTGTTCAACCTCGTCAGCCAAATACTGTCCGGAGGCATAAGCCTGGTAGGTCGCAAAGTCGTCCGTCCCTAGGAAGTCGGTCAAATCCTTCTGGATTGACGCCGAGGCCGCATCGGAGGCTTGGGACGCGAGTTTCCAGCTTAGCCCTTGGCCGATTGCAATTCCCCGGGCTTCTTCCGGTCCCACGCGCCACTCCTCCGCCAGCTCCATCAGACGCTCCGTGTCGACGCCCCGCGCGGCCAGTTGTGCGAGCAGCGGGCCGTTGGTTGTCTGGAGCTCGTATTTTATCATTTCTCTCTGGCTTCGGGCATAGGTCTCGTTCTGGAGCAAATCCCAGCTGAAACCCTGGCCGGCAAATAGGTACCCCGACTTGAGCCTTATGGGATCCGACGGTCCGAGCTTGGCTCGGTCGGCCGCCAGCAGCCTAAGCATCCT
Organism: Opitutaceae bacterium; assembly: GCA_035656555.1. Lineage (GTDB taxonomy): Bacteria > Verrucomicrobiota > Verrucomicrobiia > Opitutales > Opitutaceae > Palsa-1447. Next base: position 3,645 of record DASRSJ010000014.1, on the reverse strand, counting down.
GGCAATTCTCCTCAGCTTCGGTGACATGCCTTTCAGCAGCGCCGAGTTTTTTTGCGTCTGGTTTGCGACGCTTTCCCTGCTGGCCTTTAGTGCGGTATCCAGTGTGGACTGCTGCTCTGTGAGCCGAGTTATCTCGGCGTCGGTCTGGACCAAGGTCTGGTTGATCGTGGCGGCCGAGTGGACGAGGCTCCATTCCACGCACAACGCCGCAGCCGCGGTGAGCGCCAGCGCATAACGGACTATGGGCCTACTTGGTCTGGCCATTGGCGATCGCTGTTTGCTTTTCGATAAACGAGGCTAAGGCGAGGGTGGAGACCTGATTCTTCGCCGCCCAGAAGGATCTAAATTCCTGGTAATCGCGCTGCTGCGCCGGACTGAGAACACTTGTTGCCGCCGAATCCAGCGAGGATGGTATTGCCGGTCCGGGAGGACGCATGACTATCGCATTGGCTCCAAAGCCGGCTTGGGAGGCTGCTGCCGCCAGTTGATCGACTTGCGAGTCCGACAAGGGTTCAGAGGAGGAAGAAAGGTGCTGCGCAAACGGAGCAATCATGAACCGGCGTGCGCTTGCCGAGGCTTGGTAAGCCTTGAAAGCGCCGTAGTCGGCATCGCCCAGTTCGGCGCTGATCGCCTCGTCAATGTCCGTTGTCCCAGCGTCAAGAATTGCCTTCTCGTCCGGCATGTCGTCGATCACGAGGTCTTCAGCGGTGCCGAGACGCATGGCCTCGGTTGCGGCCTGGAGCCTCTCCGCGAGGAGGCTCTTCAGGCGCTCGAGCTTTGCGTCTGGAAGTTTTAACTGCCGGAACAAAGCAGCGTACTCCGAATCAAGCCAATGCGCCGAAATGACGCCGAATCGTGGGTCTTTCAGGCGCGTGATTTCAGTGACAACTTTTTCTGGATAGGACGTCAGGTCGTTGTCCGAGGCTTCGTTCGTGAGATCATCCTGGATGGAGGCCGTTGACTGGACATCCTTGGCCTTGGCGGAGATCCGCTCCACAAGCACGCGCCTTTCGAGGCTCTGTGCGGTGAGTTCGGATTGTAGCTGGCTTCGCCACGCCCACGTAGCGACGACGGATAGGACGACGATCGTCGTCCCGTACCTCAGAAGGGCGTCGGTTCGATTCACCTTAACCTTTCTATGTTTGCCGGTCGCCCTACGCAAGGTCGCCAATTTGCCGTCCTAAGTCGGTCTCGCGCGCTCCCAAGTAGCACAGGATGGCAAAGGGGCGCGTTGCCTTTTAGGGCTCGGATGGCAGGTTCCCTCAACCCCATGACGAGAATGCAACCACCCCTGCAATATTCTATGAGCAATGCGACTGCGTCTTTGGTTCGAGTCCTCCGGTCGTCTTTTCTTTCAGCTGCTGTCCTTTTCCTGACGCTGTCCGTCCGGACATTTGCGCAGGCCCCAACCGCAGGGATCGATCCCGGGATGGGCTTGGATGTGATCCGGCTTTGGCCATCGGCGCCCGGCGCCTTGGGTGACAACTTTGACGACATTCCCACTCTCACCGTGTTCGCTCCGCAGCAGGGCCGCGCAAATGGCAGCTCGGTGGTGATAGCGCCTGGAGGAGCTTACCTCGGCCTCGCGATCAACCTCGAGGGGCGGCAGGTCGCCGACTGGTACGCAGCGCGGGGCTTCACGGCATTCGTCCTCAAGTACCGACTCGGAGCGAAATACCTCATGCCCGTGCCGCTCACTGATGCGTCCCGCGCCATGCGGCTAGTCCGCTCGTTGGCCCCGAAGTTCAAGCTGGATCCGGAAAGGATCGGGATAATGGGCTTCTCGGCGGGAGGCCACTTGGCGGCTCTACTTTCCACACGAGTCGACAATGGCCACGCGGAGTCAGGCGACCCAGTCGAACACTTCAGCAACAAGCCCGACTTCGTCGTCCTGGGCTACCCGTGGCTGAACGCCATGCAGCCCTCGCCGCCGCCCCCGTTCATCGCGTCGTACCAGAATCTCATGAAGATCCCGGAGGCGGGGCGGGCGGCCTTCGAGGCCTACACGCCTATCCGTGGCGTGAGCGCCGATGTGGCGCCCACGTTCATCTTCATCACAACGGACGACGCGACCGTCTCCGTTCAGGCCGCGATCGATTACTTTGGGGCCCTGAAAAGCGCAGGCGTGCCCGCGGAGTTCCACTGCTTCGCGCACGGAACCCACGGGATCGGCCTCGGGTCGGGTGACCCGGCTCTCGACCTCTGGCCCGTCCTTCTCGAATCCTGGCTGCGGGGCCGCCACGTGCTCCCCTAAGGCACCACCTCGGGAAGGGTCGAGCTCGGTCCGGGCTATTTTGCCGCTGGCTTGAAGAGGAGCGGCGCAAAGTGGACCAGGTTGTCCCTCCAGACCGGCCAGTTGTGGATGCCGGCAGTCTCGATCGCGGTGGGCTCGAACCCCTTCGACTTCAGCCACGCGACGAAGCCGCGGTTGGGCGCAATGAGGTCATCGGAGGTGCCGCAGGAGACCCAGAGGATGCTCGGGGCAAGCTTGGGATCGATCTGGGCAAACTCGGGCTCGAACTTCTTGTAGACGACGGCCGAGCTGAATCCGCCGACGGCGCCAAAGAGGTCGGGATGATTGAGGCCGATGACGAGGCTCTCGCCGCCGCCCATCGAGAGCCCGGCGATCGCGCGGTCCTCCCTGCGGAGCGACACCTTGTATGCCGCCTCCACTTGGGGCTTAATCTCGGTGAGGAGCGCCTTGCTGTATCGGTCTAGGTTGTCCGCGATCTGCGCCTCATCGTTCCAGCCCCCGAACCCGTTGGTGACGAAGGCGGCATTCCCGTAGCCGAGGGGCATCACGATGATCATCGGCACGGCGCGGCCCTCGGCGATCAAGTTGTCGAGGATGAGGTTGGCCTGGCCAATGTTCACCCATGACTCGGCGATCTGGGCCCAGCCGTGGAGAAGGTAGAGGACGGGATAGGTCTTCGCGCCTGCCGGGTCGTAGCCGGGAGGCGTATAGACGTAGTAGTCCTCGGCGTTGTCGTTGAGGCCGGCCACTGCCTTGGTCGTATATACGTGGTGGTGAACCGTCCCATGAGGCACATCGTTGAAGTCCCACGGTTCGGGCGCCCCTGGCACGACGACGATGTTCGCTCGGAAGAAGGCCATGCTGACCTCGACCGCCTGATTGAGGGGATCAAGGAGCCCGACTTCGTCGACCTTGAAGCTGTAGACATGGAGCTCCGGGGCCAGCGGCCCAGTCGTCAGTGTCCAGGTGCCGTCGGTCCCCTTGGCCATCGGGCTGTCCTTGTGGGTGTAGTCCAGCCCCACTGTAACTATCTTGGCGGTCGGAGCATAATAGCGGAACGTGACGCTGTGGTCAGGGTTCACCTCGTGGGAGTTTAAGGAGGTCTGCTGGGCGGAAGCGGCGGCAGCTAGGCCGACAAGTCCGGCGCCAAGGAGCATAATGCGATAGGGCGGGGTCATTGGGGCTGTGTTGAGCCAGATCCATGCCATTGCTCGCGGGCACCCACAACGGGCTCGACCGGAAAGGTGGGGGAGCCCGTTGCCGACTAGGCCGAGGAGTGTATCCTATGGCCATGGCCTCGGCAGCAAAGGGCGAAAAGCGCCAAGAGGAAGAGGTCGCAGACCGCGTCGCACCTCCGGGCGAGGTCATCTATGAGGCGATCTACAGGGAAG
>DASRSJ010000013.1:0-5091 GCA_035656555.1 Opitutaceae bacterium | reverse complement strand
CCGCGGATCTTCGACTGCTTGATCGTGAAGTTGCCTGGCAGGACGGCGCCCGGCAGCGCGACCGGCACGCGGTCGCCCACCTTGTAGTTCTGAGCGCCGCAGACGATGCGCTTCACCCCGCCCGCGCCGATGTCGACGTTGCAGACGGAGAGCTTGTCGGCGTTCGGGTGCTTGTCGCGGGTCAGCACCTCGCCGACCACGACGCTTTCAAGCTTCGGCGCGCCGGTCACGGCCACGTGCTCCACCTCGAAGCCCAGGAACGTGATCGCGCGCGTCAGCTCCGACACCGGGGCGTCGACGTCGACGTAGTCCTTGATCCAGTTGAGCGAGATCTTCATGGCCTAGATCCCTCCCTTGAACTGGCGCAGCAGGCGCAGGTCGTTCTGGTAGAAGAAGCGGATGTCATCGATCCCGTAGAGCGTCATGGCCAGCCTCTCGATGCCCATGCCGAAGGCGTAGCCGCTCCACACCTCGGGGTCGTAGCCGACCGTGCGGAAGACCTCGGGGTCCACCATGCCGCAGCCCCCGATCTCGATCCACTCCTTGTTCACCTTAGGCAGGTGCTTGGCGGAGAGGTCGACCTCGAAGCTGGGCTCGGTGTAGCCGAAATAGTGGGGCCTGAAGCGGGTCTTCGTGCCCGCGCCCATCAGCGACTCGAACAGGTAGTCTAGGAGAGCCTTCAGGTCCCGCACCGTGACGTTCTTGTCCACGTAGAGGCACTCGATCTGGTTGAAGTTGGCGCTGTGGGACGCGTCGCTCGTGTCGCGGCGGTACACGCGACCCGGGGAGACGATGCGGATCGGCGGCTTGCCCTTCATCATCGTCCTGACCTGCACGGAGGACGTGTGCGTGCGCAGGAGGTAGCGCTCGTTCGGCGTGTGGCGGGCGACGTTGCCGAAGCGGGCCGAGGCCGGGAAATAGAAGGTGTCCTGCGCGTCCCTGGCCGGGTGGTCGGCCGGCGTGTTGAGGGCGTCGAAGCAGTAGAACTCCGTCTCGACCTCGGGACCGTCGGCGACCGTGAAGCCGACCTTCCTGAGAATGCGGCAGACCTCCTCGCGAACGAGGGTAAGGGGATGGAACGTGCCGGCCTCGCGGTCCGGGGACGGCAGGGTCGGGTCGACCGGTGGGCCGAGCTTGGCGGTCAGCTCGGCTTCCTCAATCGAGCGTAGCTTGGCGTCCAGGAGCGACTGCAGGCGGGCCTTGGACTCGTTCACGAGCTTGCCCATCGCGGGGCGAAGCTCCTTCGCGACCGTGCCCATCTGCTTCATCAAGGCCGTGAACTCCCCGTTGGGGCCCACGTATCGGGCCTTTGCGGACTCCAGGTCCGGGCGTACCCGGATGGCCTGGAGCTCGGAGGTGGCCTTGGCTAGAAGCGAGGAGAGTTGCTCTTGCATCTCCGCTGCTTAACCGAGGTCAGGACTTCTTAGCGGAGGCGGCCTTCGCCTTGAGGGCGTCCTTGGCCTGGTGGACGAGAGCCTTGAAAGCGACCTCGTCGTGGACGGCGATGTCGGCCAGGACCTTGCGGTCCAGCTCGATACCGGCGGCCTTGAGGCCCTCGACAAAGCGGCTGTAGCTCATGTCCGCGGCGCGGCATGCGGCGTTCAGGCGGACGATCCAGAGGGAGCGCCACTCGCCCTTCTTCTTCTTGCGGTCGCGGTAGGCGTACTGCCAGGCGTGCTGGACGGCCTCTTTCGCGTAGCGGAAGAGCTTGGACTTGCTGCCGAAATAGCCCTTGGCGTATTTCAGCACTTTCTTGCGGCGCTTGCGCGACGCGGGGGAGTTTGTTGCACGAGCCATGTTGTGTTGTTCCTTTGGTTAGACGCGGGCAGGTCGGCTTAATATCACCCGCCAGCGCAGTTTTGGATTAGGGCAGGCCCAGTCCGGTCAAAGACCGAACGGGAGGCTGCGCAAAAGGGGCTTGGCGTGGCCGGGGGCCACGAGCTTGTCCTTGGTGGCCCGACGCTTCTGCTTGGTCGACTTGGCGGACAAGAGATGGCGGAAGCCAGGGGTACGGCGAATGAGCTTGCCGGTACCGGACAATTTGAAGCGCTTGGCAATGGACTTCTTGGTCTTTTGCATGAGGGAAGTGGTCAAAACCATAGAGTGGACGGGGGGTTGGCAAGGGGAAAATCCCTCGACCTTCAAACCAGCGCCCCGGCCAACCCCTTGGAAGGGCTTCCTTAGCGAAGATTTAATGCGTCCGTAACAGGGCTGTCCCCCTTTTTCATTGCCGCGGATGGGGCCCGGTTTGAGCTGGCAGGCGGTGCCCTCTCCGCGACTCACGTGGTTCCTGGCCATATTGGTTCCCGCCTGCGCCGCACTGGGCGCGGACGAGGTCGCGGCGACGCCACCCTCCGACGTCACGCTCCACGCGCAGTCGACCTACATCCTTCAGATGAACCCCGGCTTCAATTCCCCCTACCAGGGGATGAACAGCTTCGACCCCAACCAGGAGTCCCGTCACACGGTCTCCCTCACCCTATTCCTCGGCCACACGCTCTGGCCGGCCGCATCACTCTATTATGATCCGGAGTTCACGCAGGGCTCGGGCCTGAGCAACACGACCGGCATCGCGGACTTCCCGAACGGCGAGGGATCGCGCGCCTCCTCGATCAATCCCCAGTATGCGACCGCGCGTCTCTTTATAAGAGAGGTCATGAACCTGGGAGGCGCAGAGGCCAAGGTGGACGACGACGAAAACCAGGTCGCCGGCGCCGTCACCGACAACCGCCTCACGTTCACCGCCGGCAAGTTCAGCGTGGCAGACATCTTCGACTCGAACGCCTACAGCCACGACGCGAGGACCCAGTTCCTCAACTGGGCGCTGGTCGACGACGGGGCGTGGGACTACCCCGCTGACGCCAAGGGCTACACCGCGGGATTCACCGCGGAATGGTCCATGGGCCCGCGGACCCTCCGCTACGGGATCTTCATGGAGCCCGCGGTCGCGAACGAGCTGCCGCTCGACACCCATATAGACAAGGCGTTCGGCCAGGCTTTCGAGTGGGAGGAGCGCTACACCTCGGACGGCCATCCCGCGGCCATCCGTTTCCTCGCCTTCTGGAACCGCGCCCACATGGGTCTCTACCAGGCGGCACTCGAGGAATCCGCGCCGCCCGACATCACGCTCAGCCGCGAGTACCGCTCCAAGGCGGGCGCTGGCCTCAACTGGGAGCAGGAGATCGCGGATGGTTTGGGTGCATTCGCCCGGGCCGGCTTCGACGATGGCCGGACCGAGACCTGGGCCTATACCGAGATCGACGAGTCGATTTCCGGGGGGCTCAGCCTATCGGGCAGGAGGTGGGGACGGTCCGACGACACCCTTGGAATTGCCGGGGTCGCGAGCGGCCTCTCAAGCGACCACAAGAAGTACCTCGAGGCCGGCGGCTACGGCTTCATTATCGGGGACGGCCGTCTCAGCTATGAGGCCGAGCGGGTGCTCGAGACCTATTATAGCCTCAAGGTCGACAAGTGGCTCACCCTCTCCCTGGACTACCAGTTCGTGGAGGATCCGGGCTACAACCGGGATCGGGGCCCGGTGAGCGTCTTCGGCGTCCGGGCCCATGCAGAATACTGATTTGGGGATATTCCCTCCAAATCGAGTTGACTTACCCCCCCTTTTTTTGAGCTTTTGACTCCTCAGTTAGATGGCTTTCTAGCTCAATGGTAGAGCAGCTGACTCTTAATCAGTAGGTTTCGGGTTCGAGTCCCGAGGGAGCCACCAATTTTTCCCCGGTATTCCGGGTCAGATGTAAAAAAGCTTCCCGAAGACCGGGAATGCGGATTCGTGGGGCAGAGCGCTAGTTTTTTGATGCACTCCCGAGGCCGGAGCCTGGGATTCGGCGTTCATAGCGAGTGCGGGCTGGCAACCAGGACTTACAGCGCTCTCACGCCGGAGACCACATCCGGCCTCCAAGATATTGATGGCGGCGTTCTGGTCGCGGTCATGGCCTGCCCCGCAAGCCGCGCACTTCCAGCGACGGACGTCGAGCGTAAGGGGCTGGATATGCCGGCAGCTTGAGCGCTTCTTCGAGGTGGGTTCCCACCGGTCAATCTGGCTGAACACCCGCCCATGCTTGGAGGCCAGCCACGAGACCTTCCAGAGGAATGACGGGAAGGCGTAATCCGACACCTTCCTGCCCCAGCCGGCGCGCATGTCTTCCATATTGAGTGTCTCGAACACGAGCATGTCGTTTTCCGCCGCGATCCGGTTTGCGAGGTCCCACTGCCAGTTCGCGCGCAGATGGCGAACCCTGCGATACATTCGGGCAAGGGTTCGTACGGCCCTGCGCCGGCTATTGCTTCCCTTCTTCCTTCGACTGACGGCCCTGTGGCATGTGCGCAGTCTCCCGAGGGCCGACTTCAGGAACTGCGGGTTTTCGATGCGCGTGCCGTCGTAGCCGGTGAGGAACGACAAGAGCCCGAAGTCAAAGCCCGCAGGTTTACCTGTCGCAGCCTTGGGTTTGGGCACGGGTACATTGGCGCATGAAAAGCTGATCCAGAAGTCGCCGATCGCATCTCGCTTCAGTGTGACGGTCTTGATGTCCCCAGGATGGGGCGACTCTTATGAAACGGTTAAGGCGCCCTTGGATCGCGATTCGCCCTCCCTTTGGCGAGCTTGCATCCTGTCTGCTTGAGCGTGAAGGAGCGGAACCGTGAGCTCTTTCGGAATGTGGGCCTGCGCTGAACCTTTTATCCCGGCCCTGTGGGCATCGAAAAACTTCTGAAACCGATCTCGATGCGATCGGACACTTGCTGCACCGCCTGGGAGTTGAGTTCTCCCCAGTGTGGAAACTGTCGATACTTCAATTTTGCGACGCGAGCCTGAAGGCGGTTCCTGCGAAGGTATCTCTTATAGATCCGAAAAATAGGTTCTCTGGACGGCGATCGAGCGATTCCAGATTTGTCCCGCAACATCCACGAGGCGGTGCAGATGCTTCTGCCGTTTTGCCGCCATCATCTTGAACTTGAAAGTCTGCCTCACGGCATCGATTTGGAGCCGCGCTTTTTTGCGCGCGAAGAACAAAAAAACCGGCTCCTCAGTGAAATAAATCCATGACACGGATGGTTACATATGCTAATGTTGCAGCG
>DASRSJ010000012.1:0-15578 GCA_035656555.1 Opitutaceae bacterium | reverse complement strand
GTTCATGAAAGAGACGGAGTTTAGGTCGGGGATCTTGATGTCTGATTCGCCCGCGCGAACCGACGGAATCAGGAATAACGCCAATGCGGCAGCCATTCCCAACTGCGATGTTTTGGGTAACTTCATGTTGTGGGGTAGGGGGTTACTGTCTGCCCCAACCCTGCAAACACCGCCCCTGCCGGGCGAGTTAATTTGTGCCCGCCGCCGGGCTAGTCAGCCCACTTTATGGAGTTGAGGAGCTCGGCCAGGTGGTACCCGGCCTTGGCAAGCTGATCCTCAGCCACCGGCCCGCAAACATCATCATAGTGAGGGGGTAAGGTGATGGCTATACGCTTGATCCTGCCCTTCTCGTTGAGGGTCGCCGCCCCGACAATCAGGCCGCTGTAAGCGGTCCTTGCGGCGGAAAGGCTTTGGGTCGCCCAGGCCTCGGGCCAGTGGTGGTAGTCGCCGGAATCCTTCCACGAATCGGCCTTCACTGCGGTGTCCTTCTCGATCCAGGCGGCGATGAGCGAGGGCTCCTTCGAGCCCGCCAGCTTGTCAACCAGCATGCCGTCCCAGTAGGCGTGGAGCTCGTCGTACTTGCCGGGCCCGAAGAAGAGGTCGTTGCCGCCCTTGTCGTTGGGCAGGCCCTTGCTGGCCGCGGGATCGGTCACGATCGTGACGGCGCCGCTAGCGTCCGTCGCAATGTAGCCGTTGCCGACGTGGAGGGGCTGGTGCTCGTCGCCCACAAAGTGGACGATCATGCGCAGCGCCTGGAGCTTCGTGATTTTCGGGTCGCCGCCGCCTTCGAGGACGGCCACGGCGAGCTCGATGGAGTGCACGACGTCGTGGGGATTGGCCATCGGGTCGTCGAGCTTGTAGGCCTGCGTGCCAAGCGGCATGTCGGCGTAATGCCACTCCTGGTTCTTCGGGAACTCGGCGTGGAACTTCAGGGCCTCCGGGTCCTGACCCAGCGGGCCTGCGTGGTAGGCGACCTGGCGCAGGTCATCCATCCAGATCGCGATGGACTCGAGGTCGTCGCTCCCGAGGATCTTGACGACGTGCGCGCGGGCCTCCGGCGAGAGCTCCTGCGTGGCCTCGAGCGCCAGGGCCTTGTGGCCCTCCGACCACCACGAGTAGCCGGGGGCTGCCAGTGCGAGGGAGACGAACGTTGCTGCTGCGAGGCGTTTGAGATTCGAGATCATGATGGGTCAAGATCGCCCCTTCACGCCTCGCTTGGAAAGCCTATTTTCCGCTCGGGGTGCCCGGCACGTAGTGCAAGTTCACCGATTCGTAATACTCAAGCGTGTGCTCTGGCTTGTCGACGTGTTCGGGTATCGGCCGCTTCGAGAACTGCTGGAAGTAGAGGATGCAGGCGCCCTCCCACGAGCGGGCGTCCTTCGCCTCGCGGGAGAGGAGGGCCTCGACGTGCTGGAAGCGCTCGTCGTCGATCTTCCCCCGCAGGCCCTCCCACTCGGCCTTTGAGGACTCGATCGAACTGACGCCTGTCTGGTAGCGGTGGCAGAGTGCGTCCCACAGCGTGTCGCCCGGCGCCATCCTGTAGTCCCAGGGAACGTGGTGAAACCACAGGACCAGGTTCTCCGGGCACGTGGACAGGTCGCCCCATTTCCTGGCGATTTCTGGGGCGTACTGGCCGAGCGAGTTGGATCCCGCAGGCGTGCGCTCAAAGCCGAGGCCGGCGGAGTCGGCGTGATGGTAGTAGGGCGCTGTCCAATCTGCGCGACCGCCCGTCGTCCAGGGACCCGGGCCATAGTGGTGATCCCACGCCATGATGTGGTGCAGCCCGAAAGGCATGGTGGCGTCCACTATGTCCTCGCGCGAGGTGTCGAGGATCGAGTCGATGGTGTTTATCGTGCTTATGTCCGTTGAAAACGACTGGCGCGTCCACTCATCGGCAATGGCGTTCGTGCTCATGGACGGGTTCCACGCGAGTCTGCCGAAAGCGTACCAGTTGACCGAGGTCAGCGGGTGTCCCGTCCAGTTGCGGTCGGAGCCGATGTTGGCGACGCCGGCCATGACGCTCAGGGCGTGGTGGTCCAGGCTGCCGTCCACCACCCGCGCGACGGTGGAGCCTGGGCCGGGGCGGAAGGTGTCCGAGTCTAGCACCTCCTTGTACAGCGGGCCGAGGTAGGCCAGGTAGATATCTCCCCCGAGGTACTCCTGCGTGAGCTGGACCTCGAGCGCCAGGACCGTGTGCGGCATGGCGCCGAAGAGCGGGTGAAACGGCTCCCTGGGCTGGAAGTCGAGCGGGCCATTCTTGATCTGGACGACAACATTGTCCCTGAACTTGCCGTCGAGGGGCTGGAACTCCCGGTAGGCCTGCTTCGTCCTGTCGTCCTTGTCATGCTGGTCGTAGACGAATGCGCGCCAGCGAACGATGCCCCCGTGTGGCGCGACCGCATCGGCCAGCACATTCGCGCCTTCAGCGTGGGTGCGACCGTAGTCCTGGGGACCGGGCTGGCCCTCTGAGTTGGCCTTCACGAGGAAGCCGCCAAAGTCGGGAATCGAGGCGTAGATCTCGTCGGCCTTCGCCCGCCACCATTTCGCAACCCCGGGATCCAGAGGGTCCGCGGTCTTGAGTCCGCCGATCTCGATCGGCGCGCTGAAGCGGGCCGACAGGTAAACCCTGATGCCATAGGGCCTGAACACGTCCGCCAGCGCCTTCTCCTTCTCTATATAGGGCGCCGTGAGCGCCAGTGGATCGGCATTCACGTTGTTGAGCGTGATGCCGTTGACGCCGATCGAGGCGTCAGCCCTCGCAAGGTCGCCGTATCGCGGGTCAATGTAGTCCGGGAGCGTGAACCAGTCCCAGAGCGAGCGGCCGGCGAAGCCGCGCTCGACGAAGCCGTTCAGGTTGTCCCAGTGGTCGAGGATGCGGCGCCTGATGCGCGGCGCGCTCGTGGTCTCCAGCGAGTCGTCCGGCGAGCGCGTCTGGACATGGCGCAGGAGTTCGAAGGCGCCGTAGAGGATGCCCACGTCGGAGGAAGAGCGGATCTCGAGAGGACCTTGCTCGGCCTTGTGGAATGCAAAACCCTCGGGATTGCCGGAGGCTTCGCCGGCCTTCGCAAGGGTGATGGGAACATCGGCCCCAAGGAGCCCCCTCAGCCCCTTTGAGAGCTCGTTTCTTGCCAGCTTGATCGTGGCGGAGTCCGCGCCGGTGGGGGTCTCAAGGACGATGCGCGGCAGTTCGGCCGCGTACTGCGCCGCCGCTGCCTTGTCGGAAAGGGGCTCGTAGCGTAGCCACAGCCTGTAGCCGTCGTCGGCCCTGAGGAAGGCGGGCACCGCCGCCAGGAGGAGAGCGAGGCGGAGGGTGCGCATGGTGGCCTCAGGTCGTGCTGACGAGTGCGCGGCGCTCGGCTAGCTCGCGCTGGACCTTGGCGCCTAGCTCGCGGCCGATGGGATAGGCCGCGAGGCAGATGAGGCCGAGAACGAAGGGGACGGCCGAGAAGACCGTGGCGCAGAGACGGATCCCGAGGAGCGCGTGGGGCGACTGCACGGTGTTTGGGACGTAGTCGAAAGCGGCGAGGAGCCAGGCGCTCAGCGCGCCGCCGAAGCCCAGTCCCGCCTTAAGGGCGAAGAGGATGCCGGCATAGATGAAGCCCGTGGCCCTTCGGGAGTTCTTCCACTCCGAGTAGTCGGCGACGTCCGCGATCATGACCCAGAGGAGCGGGACCGTCGGTCCCCAGCCGAGCGGCCAGAGCATGCTGAGGACGAAGAGCAGATTGATGGAGCTCGGCGGGACGAAGATGATGATGACCGTGACGACGGTTGAGAGGCCCATGCCTGCGAGGAACACGGCCTTCTTGCCGAACTTGTCGGAAAGGGGTTTGGAGAGGAGGATGCCGACGATCTGGATCACATTGCCGGCCATCAGGAAGAAGCTGAGCGCCACCGAGGCGGAGTTGGAGCCGTCGGGCTTCGCGATCAGTCCCAGGGCATCCAGCGCCTGCTTCCACCACGAGAGCTGGCCGGTGCCCATCGAGCCCAGGCCCACCATGTCGAGGAACGAGCGCAGCTGCGCGGGATCCAGGTAGTAGGCGAAATAGTAGTTCATCGAGCTGCCTCGCAGGACGAGCGTTGTGAAGACGCAGAGGGTCAGCAGGAACATCATGACCCAGGGGCGGCAGGTGAAGACGTCGCGCAGATCATCTTTGATCGAGCTCTTCATCTTCGGGTTCGGGAGTACGCGCTCCTTAGTCGTGGCGAAGGTGATCAAGTAGAGGACCACCATGATAGCGCCGAAGATTCCCATCGTCATCGACCATCCCTTGGCCGAGTTGCCGCCGCCAAGCTTGTCGACAAGAGGAAGGGTGAGGGCCTGGATCAGGAACTGGCCGATCATCGCCGCCACGAACCTGTAGGTGGAAATGCTGGTGCGCTCGCTGTCGTCAGCGGTCATAACCCCCATGAGGGCCGAGTACGGCGTGTTGTTCGCCGAGTAGAGCATCATGACCAGGATGTACGTCACAGCGGCGTAGACCAATTTGCCGGTCTGCCCGGTATCCGGCGAGCGGTAGACGAGCCAGAAGATCAGTCCGAAGGGAAGCGCGGTCCAAAGGACCCAGGGCCTGAAGCGGCCAAAGCGGGTGTTCGTGCGGTCGGAAAGGGCGCCGACGATCGGGTCGAAGATAGCATCGGCCCCGCGGACCAGGAGAAACAGCGATCCCACGGCCACGGCCGAGAGTCCCACCGTGTCCGTGTAGAAACGGGTCTGGTAGAGAATCATCGACATGAAGAAGAAGTTGGTGGCGATGTCGCCTAGGCTGTAGCCAACTTTCTCGGAGCGGGACAAACGGGTCGTGGGGGTGGACATGGGGGTAGGGAAAGGGGTGTTATACGGGTGCCGAGGATGGCCCCGGGACGCGAGCGAGAAGGAGCACTGACTATAGAGTGGGCCTTCTGCCACGAAACGCTCGCGTTTGCCCCCAGGTATTGGCAGAAATTCGGCTCAACCCGAGCCCGGGTGGCGGAATGGTAGACGCTTCGGACTTAAAATCCGATTTCCGCAAGGAAGTGTCGGTTCGAGCCCGGCCCCGGGCACCATTTTTCGGTGATATCCCCAAACTTCGAGTTGATGGCCCAAGATGAGGTTTAGATCGCCCCTAAATCATTGTCCGATTTCTTGAGCCGCGGTTCTTGGTATATGCACTATGGACGGGAACGCTGAACTTTTGCTGCGGTACGCTGACCAACACTCGGAACAGGCGTTCAAGCAGTTCGTCGAACAAAACGTAGGGATTGTCTATTCCGCAGCTCTTAGACGCACGAACGGGAACGTGCATTTCGCGGAGGACGTGACTCAGGCCGTGTTTTCATCGGTCGCCCACAATCCGAGGATGGTTGCGCGCCACCCTTTCCCCACGGGTTGGCTCTATGTTGCCACGAGAAATGCGGCTTCAAATCTCATTCGCTCCGAGAAACGGCGCAAAGAGCGTGAATTCAACGCCGCCATGCAACTCGACCTCCCCGAAGATGGACCTGCCGACGATTTGGAAAGACTCAGTCATCAAGTCACAACGGCGATCGACGCGTTGAACGAGAACGACCGGGAGGCGATTCTGCTGAGATACTTCAAGGGTCTCCCATTCTCGGAGATTGGCATCGCGACCAAGACTTCCGAGGACACCGCCAGAAAACGCGTCGAACGCGCGCTGGAGCGAATCCGCCATTTTCTGGGACAACGAGGAATCACTTCTACGCTTTCGGCTCTCGCCGCAGCCCTTGACGGGCAAGCGGCAACATTCGTCCCACTAGGCCTTGCCGCCCGGATATCCGGGGAATCGCTGTCGAGCCTCGGATCACGTTCCCACTTTTCAAACCCTGCCAAAATGACAAAAATCAGAGTCGCGGCGGCAATCGGTGCGACGGCGCTCGGGCTATTCTTTGTCTGGCAGAAGGGACGGAGTCAGAATCAGCCTCCGCCAGTTGCCCCACAAAGAGTGCGCGTCACCGCTCCGTCGGCCCCGCCGCCGGCAAATTCCGAACCAGCAGTGGCACACACCGGTGCAAATATTGAAGACTCGCATCCCCTCGGCGGACTCGCGACCGACAATGTCCAGATGCAGATTGTCGCGTCGACGACACGCAACATGCGTTCCGGTGCGCGTGGAGTTACCGTCAATTTCATTCCCATCGGCATGCTGAGTTCTCGGATCCAGGCCGGACGCGTCACCATCAAGCACGCCCTCGATGACAAGGGCACGCTTCTGACTCAGGAAACGACGAATAAGTTCTATTCGATTTCCGTTGGTCGCATCGATAACTCGAAGGACCTAACCTCAAGGGAACCCACGTCGTTCTCGCTGTGGGGATTGTCCGCCGATTCAAAGGAACTCGATTCGATCCTAGGAGTACTCGAGCTTGTCGTGCCGGATCTGGATGCCGACTCGATCGTCACTGTTCCCTCGATAGCGACGAAATTTGGCTCATCGATCTCGTCAGAAGCGCTGACGGCGGCGGGAGTCAGGGTCACAGCCTTCGATAAACATTCGGCGTATGATGAGGCCTCGAATAAAGTGCCAGGCGGACCGCAGGATTATGATAGCGGGCCATTTTTTGGCCCGTTACCGAAGCTGCCTCCCGGATTTCCGGTCGCCAAAACTGAAATGGAGGACGGGGATGTCGCCGTGGCCATTGATGATCCAAATGATCACCTTATCAGCATCGAATTCCAGGCGGCGGACGGGACTCCGCTGAATTATGACCATGCCGGCCACTACCACTCCAGTGGAATTCCCGGTAGCCCTGGGAAGCGTTTCGACGTGTACCATGTCGGATCGGCGATTCTCCAAAATGCAAGGATGGTGTGCTGGCTACTCACGCAACGCGCGTTGCTTAGGATCCCGATTCAAATCGCTAAACTTCCGATACCAGCAGAAGGGGGTCCCTTCACCCTGGGGATGGTCACGGTCCAAGTGCCATCGGCCAGATCTGCCACGCAGAATGCCATGGATTACGACAAGGCGCACCCTGCATCAAATGTGTCCCAAACGTCCGACGGAACAAATGACAGGATCGCGCAGCTTTGGTCGGACGTGCCGGAGTACGTCGCGGTGATAAAGGGTGATCTAAAATACAAAAAACTTCCCAAGCTCATTTCGTCCGTGGCTCCTGCTCCGCCCCCGGGGACAATCTTCCCCGCTCACGGGTACGTCAAAGTGACAGTTTCATTCGTTGTTGCACCGTCGGGCAACGTCGAGGCGGCCCGCGTGCTTGATTCCAACAACTCTGATTTCAACATTCCCGCAGTCTCTTCGGTCCTCCAATGGAAGTTCACCCCCGGAGAAACTGAAAAGGGACCTGCATTGACGATGATTGTAGTGCCATTTGTTTTCAATCCGACGGATTCGGCGCCGCAATCTGCAACGCCTTCGAGCAATTGAGGATTTCAGGGCTCTTGGACGGTTTTTAGGGGCAAAAACGTCGGTCTTTGGCACGCCCCTTGCGGTGCATTTATCTGTGAAAAAGGCACTCATCACTGGAATCACCGGGCAGGACGGCTCCTATCTTGCGGAACTCCTGCTCGCGAAGGGATATGAGGTCCACGGCGTCATTCGCAGGTCCTCAACATTCAACACGTCCCGCATCGACCACCTTTACGCCGACCCGCACCTGAACGGCGTCCGGCTCTTTCTGCACTACGGCGACCTGGCAGACTCGACCCAGATGGTGAAGCTCCTGTACGAGCTCCAGCCGGACGAGATATACAATCTGGGAGCCCAGTCCCACGTCCGCGTGTCGTTCGACATCCCCGAGTATACTGGCGACGTCGACGGCCTCGGGGCCCAAAGGATACTCGAGGCCGTACGCGAGGCGGGCCTCGTGAAGAAATGCCGGTACTACCAGGCCTCGTCCTCGGAGATGTTCGGCAAGGTGCAACAGGTCCCGCAGACCGAGGATACGCCCTTCTGGCCACGCTCTCCCTACGGCTGCGCAAAGGTCTACGCCTACTGGCTCACTGTTAACTACCGGGAGAGCTACAATCTGCATGCGAGCAATGGCATACTCTTCAACCACGAGTCGCCGCGCCGCGGCGAGACGTTCGTGACGCGAAAGATCACGCGCGCCGCGACACGGATCAAGATGGGCCTCCAGGACTCAATCTACCTCGGCAACCTCGATGCGCAGCGCGACTGGGGCTACGCGAAGGAGTATGTCGAGATGATGTGGCTCATGCTGCAGCAGGAAAAGCCCGACGACTACGTGGTGGCAACGAACGAGACTCACAGCGTGAAGGAGTTCTGCCAGGAGACTTTCGGTCTCCTAGGACTGGATTGGGAGCGCTACGTCAAATACGACCAGCGCTATGAGCGTCCCGCTGAGGTGGAGCTCCTTATAGGAAACCCGGCGAAGGCAAGGAAGCAGCTTGGTTGGGAACCCAAGGTGAAGTTCAGGGAACTCGTGAAGATCATGGTCGAGCACGACCTTCAGATGGCGAAGTACGAGCTCCAGCTTAGCCAGCTGCCCAAGGCGAGCTGAGCGGCACTATTGGGCGATGGCCTCGATGTTGTAGGCCATCGACCAGCTTCGACCTGACTTCACGGTGATCTTGTGCGCGCCGGCCGTGAGCGTGACCGGCGCGCTGAACATCGTGCCCCAGTAGGTGGGGCCGAAATACGGGTCCAGCCCCGAGATCGTCGAGGAATTTCCCGTCATCGTAATGGGAACGCCGTCCAGGGTGAACGAATAGGTGCTCGAGCCCCAGAAGTCGGTTTTGCTGACGGCGTCACCGGATCGGACGTTCACCCCCACGACATAAGTGCCGGCATTCGTGGTAATGGAGGCCGAGATTGAGTCACCGATGTCGTAGAGCCTCACCTTTGCGACGCCGTCGAAGGGGTCGGAAGTCACGCCCACGGTGCCGAAGACTCCGACATCGGACACGACGGTGAGGGGCGAGCTCAAGGAAACGAAGGCCGGTACCCCGGTGGGGACAGGCACCGTGGAGGCTGTCCACGATCCGCAGGTCACGCGAAGGCGGATGTATTGGAGGGGGCTTCCGGTCTCAGAGGCCTTGACGCTTGCCGTGCCGTTGGCCTGTCCAGTCACCGTCTGGGCGACCGAAGACCAAGTGGCCAGATTGCTCGAGGCCTCTACGAAATAGGTGACGTCCGTCAGGATGCTCGGCCTCACATAGGTGAGCACAGGTTCGCCAGAGATGGAGGTCACCTGGATTCCTGCCGAGATATTAAATGTCCAGGGATCGAGCCCCAAGGCGTACTTCACGACATTGGCATACGTGTCGCCGGCAGGCGTCGCGGACCATCCGGAGACGGAGCTGTTCGCCAGCTGGTCGGTGCTGAAATGCGTCTGCTGCCACTGGGCAAAGGTCGTGATGGTGGGGGGCACCATCTGCGTGACGGAGAGGTAGTTCACGGCGGCCCACGGGATTTCCGAGGTGATGGTCAGCTTGTGGGTGCCCGCAGTCATCGTCATCGCCGGCGTGTACATGGTGCCCCAGTAGAATCCCCCGTTGGAGGGATCGAAAGGCGAGACCGTCTTCGTGTCACCCGTGAGCGTGATGGGGCTTCCGTCGAGCGTGTACTGGTATCCCGAGGGCCAGTAAAAGGTGGGGAAAATCGTGTCGCCGCAGCGCCCACGGACGCCGATTTGAAAGAGACCCGAGCCCGTGCTGAAGGTGATCTGAATCGAATCGCCGACGTCGAACATGCTGACGCTTGGCGTCGCTTGGGTCGTAGCGATGATGGTCCCGATGACGCCATTGTGCTTCAGGTCGTTGAGGACAGTGAGGCCAGTGCCGGGCGCGGCTGTCTGGACGGGAATACCCGGGACCAGAGCCGGGGCGGCGGTCATGACGGTGACGGAGTTCGAGTACGAGGAGCCGATCGCATTGTAGGAGCGGATCCGGAAAGCATAGCTCGTTGACGGTGCCATGCCGGTGGCGCTGCCAAAGGTGACGTCCGGCCCGTAGCTGGTGATAGCCTGCCATGCGCCGGCGGGTAGGTTCTGGCGTTGGAGCTCGAAGTTAGTCTCCTGCTGCTCGGTGTGGATGCCGTCGTCCGTCCATTGCAGGTCGACCTCGTTGTTGGTTGAGTCGAGCAGCTGTAGGATGGGCGTGGGAGGGGGGAGATTCACAGTGGATGACCCCGGGACCGATGGTCCTATGGAGGAGAAGGAAATCGGGTTAAATCCGCTGACCGATGCCGCGAGGGTTTGGGGGCGCAGGGTCCGGTCCCAGCTTGCAGCCTCCCCGAACAGGGCGGTCTGACTCGGGTTGTTGTTGGCCATTGCCGCGTAAACCGAGAAGACGCCCGTGCCCGAGGTGTTGAGCTCGGTTGTCCAGCTGATGTTCGACCATCCGGCGTTGTTCGAGAATACGCAGCCCTGGGGATTTCTCCACAGGCCCTGCTCTATGGTGGAATAGGAGTTCGGGATCGCCGCGCACGACGGGTATGCGGAGGCCCATACGCCCGACTGATATTGGATCCCCTCCCGTGAAAGGCGGTCTAGGAGGTTGAATGAGTCGCCGGGCGTGTTGTTCACGTTCGAGCGCGCGTAGTCGCCGTTGAAGTGGCCGATGCCGCATTGCCCGATGATATTGTTCTTCATCACATTGTCGCGGCCGCCGCCGCACGCGATTGCCGCACCGCTCACGTCGTAGAACACGTTGTTGGACACCTCGGCGCTGCTCATCATGTCGTCTAGGAACACGCCATGGGTGTTCGACCCCTCTGCGCTGGCCTCGATGTGGTGGACGAAATTCCCGTCGATGACGTTGCCTCTGTATCCCCAGTCGCGGCCGGAGTAAATCGCCCCGACGTCGCTCGTGAACTGGCATGCGCGGGATATCTCATTGTACTCTATCACGTGGTCGTTGCCCGTGATGAGGACTGCGGAGTGGGGCACTTCGTCGACGAGGTTGTGGGCCACAAGGTTTCCGCAGCCGTCGTTCAGGTTGACGCCCGGGTGATAGGCCCAGCTGAGACGCCCGGCGCGATGGATGCGGCAGTTGGTGACATAGTTGTTTGCGGCGGTAAGCGAAGAGCGAATCCCGCCGCCCACGATCACCCCGTCTTCACCCGAATCGGCGATCTCGCACTGGTCGATGCCGTTGCTCGTTCCCGTGAAAGAGACCGCGTATTCGCCGCAGTTGCGGAACAGGCAGCCGGATGCGCCATCTCCTGTCCCGGAGGTTATCTGCAGAAGCGGCCCGCGGCTTGCCTCGAACGTGATGTTCCTGAATGTCACGTAGGAGGTCGCGTTAAGCTGCACGACACTTCCCTCGAGCATGCTCACCTGCAGATTGGAGCCTGCCAGGGCGACAGGTGGCCAGAAGTAGAGGATGCCCGTCGAGCGGTCGACGTAGTATTCGCCAGGCTGGTCGATCTCCTCGAGGAGGTTGAAGGCGTAGAAGGGTTGGTTGGCTCCGATACCGAACTCGAGCGGTGCCGTGGACACGTTGAAGACTCCGCTTGCGGGGTTTACCGAGGAAACCGGAAGCTCATAGTCAGCCCATGTCGTATTCCAGAGGCCGTGAACCCACATGTCGGGGGCCTGTGTCCAGCGCTGCGTCCGCGTACCCGAGTAGGTGAACTGGCTGGAGGACTGCGCGGACGTCGTGCGAGCGAACGTCTGCCCTGCATTCGGCCACCGGCCGAGTGTCATCGGCTGGCCATTGCAGAAAAGCTCCAGGGCCGAGACAGCGGTGAGCCCGAAACCGCCGGGCTTGATCGTTCCGTAATTGGTGATGCCAAGCGCGGGAAGGCTGACCGAATAGAGGTTGCCTTGGGCCGAGGGGTCGACCCTGGACCATACTGGCGATGCGCTTGTGACCTGCGCGAAGGAGGCGGGATTGAGCGTTTGTGAACCTGTGACGTACACCATTTCTCCCGGGAAGGCGGAGTACACCACAGGGTTGTTCGCCGATCCCGAGTCCGCGCCGTCGAAAGACAGAGTCGATGTCTGGTTGTAGTATCCTCCATGGATCCACACCGTGACACCGCCCGCGGGCAGTCCGCCTGATGCCGCGATGGCGCGCACTGAAAGGCGGGCCTTGTAGATTGTGGCAAAGGGAGCCGTGGACGTGCCGGAGTTGGCATCGCTGCCCGTCGTGGCGACGTAGAGGTCCAGGCCCTCGAGCCGAGATGCCAGTAATGCGACAATGAAAAATGCGGTCCGTCGAAACATGTAAAAATGAAATTCCTGCCAGTGTGCCGATGCTCGGAATGAATTTTCCGGGATCGCTGCACAGTTGAAGCGGTCCTTCGCATAACGGCTCCCGCGCGATCAATGGAAGTTGTTTTGGCCGCGATGGCGGAACTTGACGTTTAATTCGCATGGCTTTCACGGATCTTTGACTAAAATCTGCGATACCATTTTGAAGCAGCTGGTGTCTGTCACAGATGCATCAAACACTGGCGTGTTGTGAAGGGGCACCTACGCATCAGCTTGAAAGCAGGGAACTTCGACTCCGCGTTGCTTTCTCGAGGAAGCAAATGATCCCTCTTCTGGGGCCTGATTTGGCCTCCACTGGCATAGTATGCGCTATCCTTCAGAAGTGATACCCATTCGTACGGTCGGCACGTGCCTCGGTGAATCGATCGTATTTGATAAGGTAATGAATGAAAGTGTTTTAGGATAACCTAGATGGTGACAGGGCGCGAATCTTCATCATGTGCAGCTTGGCTTCTTAGGCAGTGCCTTGGGATGCCGACGCCACAGCGTCGTGTGGCTCGACTGGCGCGGAAGTCGCTTTTGCGCATTTGGAGCCCTCCTTTTCAGGCGGAATATTTCGGCCAGAAGATGCTTTTCCCGGGCCAGCACGATCTCCCGCTGTTGGCCAATGATCTGCCGCTCTTCAATACGCCCCTGCGCAGACTAGCCACCGCGGTTCGCTCGCGCGATGGCCAGCTCAGGCTGCTCGACATCGGTGCAAACATTGGGGATGGGATGCCGCTCGTGGACCCGAGGGCCACAGACGAGTTCTGGCTTGTTGAAGGATCCTCGGAATTTCTGCCGTACCTGCGGAGGAACGTCTCCGGCTACAGGAATGTCACGGTGGTGCCAACCTACGTCGGCGAGGAGTTCCAGGTCTCAAGAGGCTCGGAGGTCGTGACAGACGGCAACGCGCATATTAAGGAAGGAGGACGCGGGGAAATCATATATGAGACAGTGGACCGGATTTTCCAGGATCCGTCTTCCCATGTTCCGAACCTTTTCAAAATCGACGTGGAAGGTCACGAGGCACGCGTCTTCGCCGGCTCTCGGGGGCTCTTGGGCCGGGTACAGCCTGTAGTCTTCATGGAGTGGTATCCCTCGCTTCTTCAGCGCGAGGGCTTCGGAGTCCTGGCTTCGCTTGATATGCTCAGGGAGGCGGGATACGCGCGCGCCGTTGTTTACGACAACCACGGGTATCTTCTTGAGGAGTGCGGTCTCGATGAACGCGAACGCCTCGAGCATTTGGCAAGGTACGCGGGAATGCGCGAGCGATTCTACTTTGATCTCGTTGTGTTTGCACCGAGGCACGAGTCGCTTCGGACGGGCTTTGTCGCTGCGGAGGAGGCTTTCTTTGCAGCGCGCGGCCCAGTTCCGCCGGCGGACGGATCATGACCGCGCCCGCACCATACTGCGGCGGACGCGCGAATGCGGATGCCGGTTCGGCTGCGGCCTGCCGCGAGGAAACGAGCCGCTTGGCGCTTGGTGTCGCCCCTGCCGCGCCAAAACGGCAAACGAGGTCATCGACGGGAAATGCGAAGGCCCTGGCGTGGCGGCTGTGCGGTGCAATGGTCGTCCTGGCCCGACTTGGGGCCAACGTGCTTGGAAAGCGGAAGGACGTGGATGTGCTTGTTTACAAAGTAGACAGACTGGGTGATTGGCTTCTCGCCGAGCCGACGCTCGAGCGGATTCTTTCCGCGGCAAAGCTGCAAAGCGCTACCGTGGCATTCTGGGTGGCCGATGAGAGCGCCTTGCTGCGGCGCTGGCGCCAGCCGGGCTGCACGGTGGAGTCCTTCGCCCTCGAGCCTGAGGGGACTGTAAAAAAGATAAAACGGGCCTGGAAAATCGTTGGCCTCCTTGCGACTTACCGGGCGCGCTCCTTCATCTGTCTTCGCCACGCCCCTGAGCCAATAAGGGACTTTGTGCTCGGGGCCGTTGATGCCGGGGAGATTCGCGCGCTGTCGTGGGTGATACGGGGCGATTCGCCGCAGGAGGTTCCGCACGAGATCCTCAGACATTGCGCGATACTCGATGGAATGGGCATTGCCCCTCCGAATTCCAGGGATCTGCTTCCCAATTTGGCTGGCCGGGATCGGGTTCGTGACGGGGTTGCTGTAATCGCCCCGTTCAGCTCGGGAAGCATCAAGGACTGGTCGGACGAGTCCTGGATAAAGGTGGCCAATGAGCTCGCGATTCGAGGCTTCCAGATGGAGCTTTGGGTCGGACCGCTGCAGGTGGCCCGGGCCAGTGAGCTGGCCGGCAAGATGATCGGGAATAATCTCGCAACTCGGGTGGCAGTGAAATCGGGATCACTAAGGGAATTGGCGGGGGCAATCGCGACGGCCAGACTGGTCCTGAGCGTCGATACCTTCGCGGCCCATGTGGCAGCGGCAATGGATGCCCCTCTGGTCTCCCTCATCGGTGGCGGTCAATTCGGCGACTTTGGTCCCTGGCGCAGGAGCAGCCGCCAGCGATGGGTCAGCAACAGGATTTCCTGCTTCGGATGCGATTGGCGATGTGTTCGCCCAAGAGTTGACTGCATGTTGGACATTCTGCCCTCAGAGGTTGTCGCGCAGGCGGACGAGGCGCTTCTGTGTGACGCGGAAACCGGCACAAACGCAGCCGCCTCCAACTGACGAACCTCCGGCATCCGTGAACATTATCATCGTCAATGATGCGGCGTCGATCCGAGGAGGAGCCGACCGCGTCGCGTTCGACAGCGCCGCAGGGCTGGTTTCTCTTGGGCACCGCGTCACGTTGTTCACCGGATTCGGCCCGATTGATCCAGCGCTTGAGGCAATACCGGGAATGACGGTGCATTGCCTAGGGACAGGATGGCTGAAGCAGGAACAGACTTCGCCGGCCGCGGTCGTCCGCGGAATGTGGAATTTCGAGGCAGCAAGGCGTCTGCGCGAGGTTCTCGCAGGTTATAATCCTGCCGAGACGGTGGTGCATTTTCATCTCTATGCAGCAGGCCTGACCAGTTCCGTGCTCCATGCGGCTACAGCCGCGGGATTCCCGACGATCCTCACTCTTCATGATTACTTCATAACCTGCCCGAACGGCGCCTATTTCGTCTTTCCGCAGGCGCAGCTCTGCGAAAGGCGGGCTCTGAGCTGGTCGTGCTTCGCGTGCCACTGCGACTCGCGGAAACAGGTGCACAAGTACTGGCGGTTTGCCCGGACTTGGATTCAGGGCCGCCTGGCCAGGATACCGGAGCGCATCACTGCTTATGCGGCGGTCTCAGAGACCTGCGCGGCTCTTGCGCGGCGTGATCTCCCCAAGTCGGCGCGGATCGAGGTGGTGCCCAACATTGTCGCGGTCAAGCGCGGTGTCCCGGTTGACGTTGCGAAAAACAAGGCGCTCGTGTTCACGGGGCGCCTGGAGAACTACAAAGGGCCCCA
>DASRSJ010000011.1:0-4449 GCA_035656555.1 Opitutaceae bacterium | reverse complement strand
AGGGCGTCGTCGATCGGCTTGGACTGGTCCATCGAGGCGCGCTGCACGGTGGCGTCCGCCGTCCGCAGCGACGTGGCCGTCGCGGAGTCGCGGGCCTTCATTGCGGTGACGATGTCGGCGCGAAGCTGCTCGTAGAGGGTGGGCATTCGCCAATTGGAGAGGATCGCCGGAGGCTTCGCAACCCCGCTCAACTTGCCGGTTGAAGGGAACTCCGGAGGGCCTGAAGGGATGACCCAAGCATGGTTGTCTGCAACCAAATGGCGAGGCATCCCGGACTCAATCTTGCCGAGGTAATACATGTTAGCCATTTATGGATAAAGTGTTGCAATAAACGTAAGTGGTGTGGCACGTCCCGTGCAAAGACGTCGGCAACCTCCCCAACCATGGATTTACCCCTCTCCATCGATAGGACCCCTTTCCTGCGCGGCAGCCGCCTGCCGTCGCTTATCCTGGCGCTCTTTGCAGCGGCCTTTTCCGGCTCCTTTGCCAGGGCCCAATCTGTCGAGACGACCCTGACCGTCGGGCCGAATATCTATGCCGTCGCGGTCAATCCGGTCACGAACAAGATCTACGTCGTCAACCACGCGGCGAGCGGAACGGTGACCGTGATCGACGGGGCGACCAATGCCATGACTTCGGTGCCCGTCGGGGGCCTGCCCAATGCGATAGATATCAACACCGTCACCAACCGGATCTACGTGGCGAACAATGCCGATGGCACGGTCTCGGTGATCGACGGAGGATCCAATGCGGTCGTCGCGACGGTCCCCACTGGCGCAAATCCCATCCAGGTCGTCGTGAATGCCAAGGCCAACCACACCTATGTCATGAACGAGCTGATCGACGGGACGGAGACCGTGATCGACGGTTCAACCAACGCGGTGGTCGACAAGATCTTTGGCGGCAATGACCCCACCTTCATCGCCGTGGATCCGACGACGGACATGCTCTACGTCGTCGCGGTGGCGAACAATGACTATCCCTCGATCATCACGCCGACCCTCTATTCCGCGCTGGGGCTCGTCCCGAATGTGCCCGCCTTCAATGGATTCGACACCATCGCGCAGGTCCTGACGGCCGAGAACGTGTTCTCGATGGCGGCGGATCCCGTCACCGACCAGGTCGTGACGGCATGCGTCGGGGGAAACGGGATCTTTGTCCTCGATATGGATGCGCAGGGGCTCCTTAAGAGCTACAAGCAGGTCGCGCAGGGAAATTTCTCCTACATCGCCATCAATTCCGTCACCGGGATCGCATATGTCACGACGGGCGGGGACTCGCTGTATGCCGTCAACCTGGCGACCGATGCGGTGAGCCAGGCGTCCACCCAGGGCCTGCTGATCTCCATCGCGGTGGACCAGAATCACAATGAGGTTTACGCGGCGGTGCATTCGGGTCCGGGGACGCCGGGCACCGTGTACGGCGTCGACGGGGCCACCAATGCGGTCACACCCATCACCGTCGGCCCAGAGCCCTTCGCCGTGGCCGTGAACCCGGTGACGGACAAGACCTACGTGTTGAACGGGGACGGGACCATCTCGGTGATTGGGGGAACCGGCTCGGGCACGGTGCCTTCGTTCTCGTTCCAGCCGCAGTCGCAGACGGCCGCGCCCGGGGCCACCGTGGCCTTCAACGTGGTCGCCGCGTCGCGGCCCTCGGCGAGCTACCAGTGGTCGCTCAACGGCGTGCCGCTCGCCGATGGCGCCGGCGTCTCGGGATCCACGACGGGCACGCTTGTGCTGACCGGCGTGACCGCGGCGAGCGCGGGAAGCTACTCGGCTGTCGCCTCGAACACCAATGGCCACGCCGGCAGTTCCGCGGCCACGCTGACCGTGTCCAGCACGGCCGTCGAAGGGCGCATCATCAACCTGTCGACCAGGGCGCTGATCGACAACGGCCGCGGCGTCGACGGCGCCCAGGTGCTCATCGCCGGCTTTGTCATCCAGGGTACGGGCTCGAAATCGGTCATTCTTCGCGGAGTTGGGCCGACGCTCAGCAAATTTGGCGTCGTCGCCAGTCCGACCGTCCCGGGAGCCGTCCAGCACCCCGACCTGACCCTGTTCGACTCGGCCGTGCCGGCTAACGTGATCACGGGCGACCTGGGCTGGCAGTCGGCTCTTGTGGTCCCCACGGGGATCTGGACGGCCGTGGCCCCGGTTGATGCCACGGCCGCGGACTTCGCCGGAGTCGGGGCGTTCGCGCTTCCCGCGGGCTCCGGGGATTCGGCGATCAAGGTCACCCTGCCCCCGGGTGCCTACACGACGCAGATCACGACAGCGGACATCGGCATTGGCATCGTGCTGGCGGAAGTCTACGACGAGGACACGGGCACGCCCTCCTCGAGGCTCGTGAACATCTCTTCGCGCTCCTATCTTTCAAGCGGGGCCAGCGCCATGATAGCGGGCTTCGTGATTTCGGGAGAAACGTCAAAGACCGTCCTAATCCGCGCCTCGGGCCCGGCACTGGCCAAGCTCGGGGTCGGCAGCGTGGCCACGTACCCGAACGTCCTGCTCTTCGACGGGTCGGGAACACTCATCGCCTCCAATGACAAGTGGGGAGGCAGCCCCCAAATCGCGGCGGCGGCGGCGAAGGTCGGCGCGTTCGCATGGACCGACACGGGCAGCCAGGATGCCGCGGTCCTTGTGACGCTGCCGCCGGGCGCCTACACGGCGGAGGTGAATCCCACGATCAACCCGTACGGCAACGCGCTGATCGAGGTCTACGAGGTGCCCTAGGGGTCGCCCGCGCCCGCCCGCCATTTTGCCACGAGGGCGGGAAGGTCGGCCAGGGACTTGGCCTCGAAGAGGCGGCCCTCAAGGCCATTGGGCACGTCGGCGTGCTCATGTCCCCAGGTGATGCGGTAGGGGACGTGGACGCCGCTGCCGCCGAGGTCGAGCACGGGAACGATGTCCGACTTCACGGAATTGCCGACCATCAGGAAGCGCTTCGGGTCGATCCCGTGCCTCCTGAAAATGCGGGCGTAGGCGTGATTGTCCTTCTCCGAGACGATCTCTACCGCCTGGAAGCGGTCGCCGATGCCGGACTTCCTCACCTTGCGCTCCTGGTCCCGGAGGTCGCCCTTCGTGATCAGGATCAGCCGGTAGGACCGCACGAGTTCGTCTACGGCATCCTTGGCGCCCGGCAGCATCTCCACGGGGTGATCCAGCATGGCGCGGCCGAGAGTGATGATCTCCCGGATCTCCTCGGTGCCGATCTTGCCATCGGTCAGCGTGATCGCGGTCTCCGTGGCCGACAGCGTGAAGCCCTTGATTCCGTAGCCGTAGAGCTCAAGATTTCTCATCTCCGTCGCGAAGAGCGCCTTCCCCACCGTGGCTGCGTCGTGGTACTTCGAGAGCAGGTGGAAATACCGCTCGTGCACCTTCTCAAAGATGTTCTCGTTGTGCCAGAGGGTGTCGTCGGCATCGAAGCCGATGCAGTAGTCCGTCGTCATGGGAGACCCGCGGTCAGGACTTTGCGCCCCTGCGGAAGCGGTCGAGGAACACGGCGACGATGATCACGACGCCGATGATGATTTCCTGGAAATAGTTCGGCCAGCCCATTTGCTGCGAGCCGTTCCTGAGGACCGACATGATGAGGGCGCCGATGATCGAGCCGAGGACGGTGCCGGAGCCGCCGTTCAGGCTCGCGCCGCCGATGATGACGGCCGCGATGATGTCGAGCTCCAGGCCCACGGCCACGGTCGGGTCCCCGAGGCGCAGCCTCGAGAGCTGGAAGAGGCCGGCCAGGCCGAAGAAGCAGCCCGCGAGGGCGAAGGTCAGCACCTGCAGTCGCCTTGTCGGCACGCCGCAGAGGCGGGCGGCCGCCTCGTTGGAGCCCATCGCGAAAACGTGGCGTCCGAAGACCGTCTTCCTAAGGACCAGCGCCGTCAGGGCGGCCAGGGCCACAGCCACCCAGACACCCGCGGGAAGCGCGTGTCCCTTGGGATCTAGAGTCGTCATCCAGGTGTTGATGGGGGAGGCGTCGTAGTCGACGGTCTGGTTGTCGGCCAGCCACTTTGCCATGCCGCGGCAGATGCCGAGCATCCCGAGCGTGATGATGAAGGACGGCATCCTGAGTCCCGCGACCGCCGAGCCGTTCAGGAGGCCCACGAAGCCGCCGACCGCGATCGCCGCGGCGGTGGATGACACCGCTCCCCAGCCGTGGCGGATCAGGAGGGCCGCCACGACACCCGTCAGCGCCACAGTCGAGCCCACGGAGAGGTCGATGGCGCCGCTGATGATGATGAGCGTCATCCCCAGGGCGCCGATCGAGACGATCACCGTCTGCGTGAAGATGATCTTGAAGTTGTGGTAGCTCAGGAAATACGGGCGGGTCTCCGCCGGAAGTGCGAAGAGGGCGATGACGAGGATCAGCCCTATGAACGGGCCGCCCTTGGCGAGGATTCTCCTAAGTGTGTGCGTCATGGCTCAGGTGGTCCCCACGGCGTGC
>DASRSJ010000010.1:0-8109 GCA_035656555.1 Opitutaceae bacterium | reverse complement strand
TCTTCGAGCAGTAACCGGAGGCCGCCGAACTTGAGATTCCGATCGCAGACAATGATGCCGCGGGCGTTGGCCGCCGGGCTCTGCATGGGCGCCCTCCTTCACGGTGGACTCCTTGGAGCCGGGGGAGGCGAGCGGGATCTGAACCGTATCAGCGCGGCCCAGATGGCTCCTGACATTCCGGCGGCCCTCTACCTGGACCTGGAAGGAAATCCGAAGGATCCGGCGGGACTGGCTGAAGTGGGAGGCGTGAAGGCTGACATGGTGGTCTTTCTCCCGTTGGCCGAGCGCAGCATCGGCACCGCGCTCGTGGTGTTCCCCGGCGGGGGCTACCGCTCAGGCCACGACATGGGCCATCACGTCGAGGACAACGCACGCTATTTTGTCCCGAGGGGCATCGCCATTATCGGCGTCAGGTACCGTGTCGCCGCACCGGGCGCCGAGCCGACAAGGGCTGTCGTCGCCAGCGCGCTGGCCGATGCAAGGCAGGCCATTCGCCTGGTCCGCAGCCGCGCGGGCGCGTGGCATCTGGACTCGCGACGCATCGGCGTCCTTGGCTACTCGGCGGGAGGGCACCTGGCGCTCAACCTGGCCGGCCACTTCGATGGGGGAGACCCGACGTCGGACGTCCCGATTCTGCGCCAAAGCAGCAGGCCCGACTTCATCGCCGCCCTTTGCCCATGGCCGTGGAAGGACGACGTGGCCGATTTTCACTTCGGCGCGGACTGCCCACCCATGTTCCTTGGCTCCGCGGAAGATGACCCGATCGCGCCCACGTCCTTTGCCGTCGGGATAGCCGCCTCCCTGGCCAAGGCCGCCGTGCCCGTGGAGCTCGATCTCTACCCGAGCGGAGGGCACATGGCGTTTCATTTCGATCAGGCGACGGAAGCCTCCAAATGGCCCGAGCGTTTCCTCCCGTGGCTGAGGTCCCTGCCTAGGCCGGACGAAACAGCGCCCTGAAGGGATCTTCGGGCCGGGAGCGCATTGTCAGCGAACAACCCTTTGAATCTATGAATACCACCCTCGCTCGCCGCTGCCGCGGGCCTCTCAAGGCAGCCAGCCTCATTGTGCTACTCGCGACCGCGGCCTTCGGCCAGAGGATCGACATGAGCCTGGACGGGCGATGGCAGGTGGCCGAAGGCGTCTCCCCTAACGAGATCCCGGCCACGTTCTCAAGGGAGATACCCGTGCCCGGCCTCATCGACATGGCCTCGCCTTCGTTTGCCAGCGTCGGGGCCAAGAGCGACAAGCGGGCCTACTATTGGTATCGCCGCACCTTCGAGGTGGCGCGGACCCCCTCGCCGGTGACCCTCCTGAAGATCAACAAGGCCTTCTACGGTACGAAAGTCTTCGTGAACGGGCAGGCCGTTGAATTCAATCCGTACTGTTTCACGCCTACATTGGTGGACATTCGGCCGTACCTCCGGACCGATGGCGCACCGAATGAGCTGGTCGTGCGCGTCGGAGCGGACCAGGGGACTCTCCCGGAGTCTGTGCCCAACGGGACGGATGCCGAAAAGATCACCTACCTCTCCGGGATCTACGACGACGTCAGCCTGATCCTCTCCGACTATCCGTTTATCGAGAATGTCCAGATCGTCCCGCAGATAGCCGACAACAAGATCCATGTGGTCGCGGAGGTGAGGGGATCAGTCCGCAAGGAGAACTTCCGCCTTCACTTCGTGGTTTCGGAGTCAAAGGGCGGGAAGCAGGTCATCGAGGGCCTTGCGCCGCCGGTCAGGCTGGAGGAAGGCGAAAACACGATCGCCTTTGACGTGGCGATCGCAGGCTGCCGGCTCTGGAGCCCGGAAGACCCCTTCCTCTACACACTGGACCTTGCGACCGGTGCGGACTCCTCAAGCCACCGGTTCGGGATGCGCGACTTTCACTTCGACAAGGAACGGAAGATGGCGGTGCTGAATGGGAAACCCTACGCGCTCCTGGGCACCAACGTCTGCATCTACCGGTTCTTCGACGACTCCGAGAGGGGCAACCTCCCATGGGATGAAAACTGGGTTCGCAACCTGCACCTGAAGTTCAAGAGCATGAACTGGAACAGCATCCGGTACTGCATCGGCTTCCCGCCGGAGAAATGGTACGACATCGCCGACGAGACCGGCTTCCTGATCGAGGATGAGTACCCGATCTGGGGCGGCGAGGAGGAGATCAAGTTCACGGTGGACTCGATCGCCCAGGAATACACGCGGTGGATGCGCGAGCGCTGGAATCATCCGTGTGTCGTCATCTGGGACGGCCAGAACGAGACCGTGACGGCGAAGACAGGGGCGGCCATCGCGCGAGTGCGCGACCTCGACCTGTCCCGTCGCCCATGGGACAACGGCTGGTCGGCGCCCCAGCGCGCCGACGACCCCATCGAGTCGCATCCCTACCGCTTCTACATCTTCAACGGCAAGGAGGCGAAGAATAAGCCGTCCGACAGGGGCTACGAGCACGACATCTTTGGAAACGTGGAGGACCGCGCGGACAACAGCCCCAACACGCGCGTCCCCGGCGAAAAATGGGCGTATCCCAACCCGGTGATCATCAATGAATACGACTGGCTCTGGCTCAACCGGGACGGGAGCCCGACGTATCTCACCGAGAACGTGTACCGAAATCTCTTCGGAGAGGGAATCTCCGTCGACCAGCTCCGGAAAATCCACGCCGAAACCGTCGGGATGCTCACGGAATATTGGCGGTGCCGCAGGCAGGCCGCCGGGGTCATGCATTTCTGCGGGCTGGGTTATTCCCGACCGGCAGCCCCGAAGGGACAAACCAGCGATGACTTCATCGACATCAAGAATCTGACCTTCGAGCCGCACTTCTTTAAGGAGGTACGGGAGAAATTTGAGCCTGTTTGCCTGATGCTGAACGCCTGGGAGAACAAATATCCCGTCGGAGGCGCCTTGAAGACTTCCGTCTATGCCATCAACGACTCCAATGAACCCTATGAGGGCACCCTGAAACTGGCCATCGTGAAGGACGGGGTCGAGACGACCGTCCAGAGCAAACCCATAAGAATCGAGGGTTCGGGCCAGTCGATCGTCGAGGTTGAGATCCCGCTGCCGTCATCCGCCGGCGACTGCCGGCTGACGGCGCAGGTGAACTACAAGGGCATCCCCATCGAGAGCGTGCGAAAGTTCGCGGTGCGATAGCCTCCTTGCGAACTTCAATTTCGGGAAAGCCATGAGCACGTCCCCCAAGGTCTGGTTTATCAGCGATGCCTCATCGGGAGGCGGCCGCAGCCTTGCCGAGGAGGCCCTCCGTCGTGGAGACAGCGTCGTGGCGGCCGCCCTTGATCCCGGAATCATGGATTCATTGGTGAGGCTCGGGCCTGAGCGCATCCAAGTATTGCAGCTGGACGTGAGCCAGGAAGCCCAGGTGCAGCCGGCGATCGATGCGGCATTGGGCCGGTTTGGCCGGATCGATGTGCTCGTGGGTTATGGCGGTTTCTGTGTCGTCGATCCGAGGGGGACGACTCTCAAGGCGACAATGGAAACCCTGTTCAATCCCGCGAAAGCCGCGCTGGCGATTGCCGACGCGGTTGCCACCGGTGTGCCTAACCCTTCGCTCTCGATAAGCAACGCGGCAGCCCGGTCGACCCGCGACAAGCTTACTCACCTTGGCGCGAGGCAGATGGTGGCGAGCGTCACCGGATTCTGACGGGCTCCCGTACGGGTGGCCGGCGCCTTTCCCCTCTAAAGGGTGACTTTTGTTGAAGGGTATTGGCCCCGGCGGGTGTCATGCCCAACCTAGATCCACTCAACCGACAGGGCAGTCGTCTCCCTCCTCATGAAAACCATCCGCATCCTTTTCAACGTCATCATGGTGTGGGCAGCCACGTCCGCCGTTGCATGTTTTGCCCAGAAATCCCCCGATGTTGCCATGAACGAGAAAGTCATCCGCCAGTACTACGCGGCCTACGAGAAGAAGGACTGGTCCATGCTCGAGGCCATCCTCGACGAGGGCTTCACGTTCAGCAGCCCGGCGGGTGACGACCACATCAGCCTGAAGGAGTACAAGGAGAGGTGCTGGCCGAATTCCGCCAACACCAAGAAGTTTGAGCTGGAGCACGTCGTCGTCTCAGGGGACGACGCCTATGTGACCTACAACGGCTCGACCAACAGCGGGAAACTATTCCGCAACACCGAGCGCTTTAAGCTCAGGGACGGGAAGATCGTCGAGAACGAGTGCTTCTTCGGGCCCGGAGTCAGCTTCCCGAACAACGAGCCGAAGAAATAGGCTAAGCCGAGACGCTGACGTCCTTCAGGTCCGCGCGCTGCGACTCGTAGCTCGTGCTGTAGGCCAGGACCGCCGGGTCCGGCTGGCGGCCGTGGGCCCCACACCAGGCGCGGTAGACGTTCGGCCACCAATTTTCGTGCCTCGTCAGGCCCTTGTCCTTGTAGCTCGACCAGTCGATCAGGACCTTGGACCAGCACTTGTCGCCGTACTCGATGGCCTTCTTGGAGTCGCCGTAGGGCTTGGCGTACCACTCGCGCCCGATGTGCGCATGGAGGACCTCGTCGGCCCAGTCGTAGTCCTGGATCATCTCCGAGAACTCGTCGCCCGAGGCGGTCCCGACCTCCCACTCGAACCGCTTGCCGGTCTTCGGCATAAGTCCCTGCTCGATAAAGTAGAGGACGGCGTGGCGCTCGATGGGCGTCAGCTGCGTGTTGAGGGCGAGCGACCACGTGAAGTTGATCGGCACGAGCGCCGGCCAGTCGATGCCGGCCTGGATGAAGCCCACTTCCCCCATCATGGCGTGCCTCGCCTCGTCCCAGAGCTGGCGCGTCATGTCGACGTAGTAGCCCCAGGGCTTGCCCTTCGTCTCGGCGATGATGGAGGCCATCATCTCCGGGACGTCGATCTCCCGCAGGCGCTTGTAGTACATCATGAGCGTCTTCGGCTCGGGCGGGAACTTCTCGTCGTAGAGGAAGGCCTCGGCGTGGACGCCCATGTTGTAGGGGTCCGGGAAGCGCTCGTCCCTCTTCGGCACCCCGTCGAAGGCATGCGGCTTCGCGGAGAAGAGGCGCCTCGGATCGCCGTTTAGGATGTCGCGGCTGCCGTCCAGGCCACCGGCCTGAGCGAGCAACTCCGACAGGAGCGAGAACCAGTCCTTCAGCTCTTCGCGGCGCTTCGCGCCGACCAGCTTTTCGATGCACTTGCCTCCGAAGCCCAGCATCTCCTCGACCTCGAGGAGAGCGAAGCGGCAGATGCGGTAGGACGGATGGTCGACCAGGCGGTTCGTCTTCGCCATGTGGTCCTGCAGCGCGTCCTTCAGGGCCGGCAGCGCCTGCTCGTAGAGGCCAAGGAGGAGGGACTGCGTGTCCGGCGCGGCGGCGACCTCGTCGAGGAACGCGTCCAGCGAGGCGTGGGGCGGATGGTCGAGCCCTAACGGGGGCTCGCGCATCTCGCCGACCCGCTTCCTCCAGGAGGCCGCGTGCTCGGCGCAGTAGTGGGCGTGCAGGCTGAAGCCCATCTTCACCTCGTAGATCGGCTCCGAGGGCAGGCGCGCGATCAGGATCTCGTGCAGGCGCTTCATGGTCCAGTGGTGGCGCTTCAGGCGCGCGACGCATTCGTCGACCGAGAAGCCAATGGAGGCCGCCTCGGGGACCGTGCAGATCCCGGCGATCGGGGGCAGGTCGCGGTAGGACCTGTAGCTCTGGGGAGTGATCATGATGTTAAAGAAGCTCCGCTATTTGTAGTAGACGCCGAGGCGGTCGATGAGGCTCGCCTGGAACTGGGTCACGTCGAAGGCGCCGGCGATCCTCTCCAGGATCTGGCCGCCGGGGGCGATGACGACCGTATACGGGTAGCCGCCGGGCCACTTGGGATCCAGGGCCTGGGCCAGAGCGTCCGGGCCCGAGCCCGTGTAGATGAAGTTGTTGGTCGTTCGCCCCTGCTGGGCCACGGACTTCTTGGCCCCGGGAGGGACCGCCGCGTGCTGGCGCTCCAGGAACTTGAGCGCCTTGGAGCGGTCGACCACGTCGTCGACGCTGACCGTGATGAGGTCGAAGTCCCGCGTCTCAAGCCGGCGCGAGATGAGCACCAGGGACGGGAACTCCTCGACGCAGGGCACGCACCAGGTGGCCCAGACGTTGATGACCCGCAGGCGCGCGGTGGGATTCTTCGCCAATGCCGCGATGCCCTTCTCGTCGATGCTGTCGAGGGAGACCGGCATGTTCTTCCAGGCCTCGTTGCCCTCGGCCACCATGTCCTTCTTCGTCTGCCACTTCGTCGAGCAGCCGAAGGGGCGCGTCATCTCGACCGGCACGGGCTTGCCGTCCAGAAGGGCCGCCACCGCGTTTGCGCCGTCCGTAGCATGGACGGAGGCGGGGTCGGCCACCTGCGAGTCGTCGAAGCGCCCCGCGTAGCGCAGGTGCCTGTCCTGGTCGAAGACGAACATGTGCGGCGTGCAGAGGCAGCCGTAGGCCTTCGCGGCCGCCTGGTGCCCACCGTCGTAGAGGTACGGGAAATTGAAGCCGCGGTCCTTCGCGTAGAGCTTCATCTCGTCGTAGCTGTCGCTGTACTTGCTGTAGCCGAGTTCCTCGACCCTCAGGCCCTCGAGGCTGTTGGGGTTTATGGCAACGACGCCGACGCCCTTGCCCTTCAAGGTCTCGACGAACGGCACGAACCTCGTGTCGGCCGCGTGGGACACAGGGCAGTGGTTGGAGAGGAAGATGACGATCAGGAGCTTGTCGTCCTTGAAGTCGGCGAGGCTGTACGTCTTGCCGTCGATCCCGAGAAGCGAGAAGTCCGGCGCGGCGTCGCCGATCTGGAGGGAATGGAAGCCGGCCGGGGTGCCGTGGGCGGAGGCCTCGGCGTCGGCGCAGAGGACAGGGCGGGCGGTAAGCAGGGCGAGCCCCATGAAACCAAGGAGGGGTAATTTCATGATGGGGCAGGATGAGCCCTATCTTCGCGGTGGGCAAGCGAAGGAACGGCGCAAAGTCGCTCCTTTGACGCAAGCCGTCGCGGGAACATGGCCAAATACGCCCGTTCCTGCACCCGGGTGGACGCATGACATGCCACAGGGCACACCGGGCGGGCTGCCGCGGTATCCCACGTGCCGATAGCGGATATGCCGGCCTCGAGGGTCTCGAATACCTGAAGATGACTGCCCTTTCATGAGCGTTCGAAACTGTCTGAATCCCTGGCAAACGCTTTTGATCGCGAACGACGGCCGGGTCATGCCGTGCTGCCATGGCTCGAAGGCGGTTGGGGACATCAATCTCTCGAGCGTCGAGGAGATCTGGAACGGGGTGGTCATGCAGGGGCTGCGGGCTTCCATCCTGGAAGGGCGGGTCCACGACGTGTGCCAGTCCTCAGGGTGTCCCTACCAGAAGTCCGACGAGGCGTTTCCCGACTATGAGCCCATGGCGGAACTGGACCCGGAGTTCTGCTCGAGCTTCGACGAGTCCCATTACCTGCAAACCCATCCCGATGTCGCGGCCGCCGTCAGCATCGGGGTTCTCGGGTCGGGCCTGGAGCATTATTACCGCCACGGCAGTTCCGAGGGACGGGCGTTCCAGCTTCGACTCGGGACGGCCCCGGTTGAGGCAACTCCCTCCTTTGCGGGAAACATCGTCGAGCGCACGGCCAGGAAGACGGTGATCCGCAGCCAGCCCACGGACGTGGTCCTCGCGGTCACGACGGTCTGCAACCTGCGGTGCGTGATGTGCCCGCATGGGATGGGCCTCGTGGATTCGCCGAGCCACATGCCGGCCCGATATGCGGACAAGCTGGACGCGTTGGTGAAAGGGGCGGCCAGGATCATACTGAGCGGGGTCGGGGAGCCGACCCTGGCACCCTCCTTCTGGTGGTTCATCGATGCCGAGAGGTTCCCGTCGCGGGCCTACACGAGGGTCAATTCAAACGCGCATTTCATCACCCCCGGGAACGCGGTGAGGCTCGTGCGCTCCAATCTCTCGGAGATCAGCATCTCCCTCGATGCGGCAAGCGGCCCGACCTATCGGAGGATCCGCGGGGGAAACTTCAGGAAGGCCCTGCGCGGCATCCTGAATCTGGTGAAGGCAAGGTCCGACCACGCGAAAGACCTGAAGATATATGTCAACATGACCCTCATGAGGGAGAACCTGGGCGAGGCGGTGAAAC
>DASRSJ010000009.1:0-20175 GCA_035656555.1 Opitutaceae bacterium | reverse complement strand
CGATTCAAATTCCATATCCACAGCTAAAAGGTTGGTCTCCAGATCCGGATAAATCCCCCTACGCGAAAATTGATGTGAGAGATGCTACTAAGAGTGAGATCGATCGAATGATCGGAGATTGGGAGCGGATGCAGGCGTACTCAGTTCGCGAGTCCGACCCAGGCCTCAGCGCGCTTTACCTACGCCAAGCCGGAAAGACATTGCACAGGCGATATGATGCGGGCGATCGGGATCCGCGACTATTGGCAATCCTTGGCCTTTATTCGGTGGACGCGAACCTGCCAGATGAGGGACGCGGCTTTTTAGAGGCTGCTGTCGCGGCTGAGGTCACCCGCCCAGAAGCATACATACAGTTAGCGAAACTGCGTTTTTTAGTGGCCTTGGAAGGCAAACCGTCCAGTCATGGCAATTTGACGGCAGATCAGCTGGCTAGAGTGCTTAACCTATTATTTGTTGCACGAAAGCGTTGGGGACTGGCTAGCGACGGATACAATTTGATCGCTGATGCTTGGACTGCCAGCGCTGTTCGACCCATTCCCGGAAATCTTGAAGTCCTAAAGGAAGGGTTGGTTTTGTATCCATTTGACGCAGCACTCCGAATCAACGCGGCGAAGTGCTACAAATTCTGGGGGTATGATGCCGAGGCGAATACGCTCGTCGAAGCCGGCGCTGGAATACAGAACTTTGAGGCCCTCAAACCGGCGACAATCCTCCAGGCGACAGAATATAAGCCGACGAATTTAGGTCCGTCGTCAGAGTCAAAAAACTAACTCATCCGCAACGAATCTTAACGCTTCGCACTGCTTTCTGGCAAAGGGCGGCGAGACTCGATGCCTAGAAAGCTAGTGGACGGGAACGGATGCTTACGAATCCTTGAATTCTTCGCTCATTTTTCTTAAAATCTTAGACGAGCTTCTCCACTCCAGATTTCAAGGGGTGTGGAGATTCTTAAAAGCTCCCTGTGCGGTTTGTCTCACCAGCGGGTATCCGTTGGTGACATGCATGATGCCGACGAAGCGATCTCACTCCTGCGCCGATTTGTTCTGGAACAGTCTCACGACGCCTTCGCCGCGCTGGTCCGTGGGAAAATCGATCTGGTCCACTCCGCAGCATCGCGCCAGCTAGGCGGCAATGCGGATCTCGCGAAGGACGTCACACAGGCCGTCTTCATCGAGCTAATCAAGAATGCTCCGAGGCTCTCCAAAGCCACGAGCATCACGGGATGGCTGTACGTCAGCACCCGCTTTGCCGCCAGGAAGGCGCTCCGGAAACAGCGGCGTTGGGAGAACCGTCAATGGGAGGGGCACCTTATGGCAGAACAGAATATGCCGACTAGTTCGGAGCTGGTGTGGACGGAGATTCGGCCGGTGCTGGACGAGTCGATGAATGAGCTGAAAAAGGGCAACCGGGATCTGATACTTGCTCGGTTTTTTGAGGGCAAATCGATCGGCCAGATTGCTGCCCAGCTCAACGTGAGCGAGAACGCCGCCCGCATGAGGATCGATCGGGCTCTGGACCGGTTGCGTTTGCGCCTTGAAAAGCGCGGCATCAAATCAACAACTGCCGCCGTCGCCGGCGTTCTATCC
This sequence comes from Opitutaceae bacterium, assembly GCA_035656555.1. Classification (GTDB taxonomy): domain Bacteria; phylum Verrucomicrobiota; class Verrucomicrobiia; order Opitutales; family Opitutaceae; genus Palsa-1447. The sequence goes on along the minus strand of DASRSJ010000009.1, from coordinate 18,589 downwards.
GGCAGCGCCGTGCTTGCGGCCCCAGTGGGTCTCGCCACGGCAATAACAGGTTCTGCGCTATCAAGCGCCGCGCTGGCTGGCGCAGGAAGCCTGGCGACCTGGGAAGTCGCGAAGCTGCTAACCGTCGGCAAGCTATCGACGACGTTGATCCTTCTCGGCGTGGCAACCGCCACAATTTCCGTCGTGGCGGCCCGCCACGGGCATTCCACACCGGTCGCAGCAAATCAGGCTCAGCAGACCGTGCCTGCGCTCGAGCCGCATTCCTCTTCTGCGAGGCCTGCACCCCCGTCCCAGCCCGGCGCCAAAAGCGCCGTCGGAAAGGCGCAGCCGTCTGGCAAAAACGGACCCCTGTTTGGATTCTCAAAACAGATGGTGGCTAACATGCACGCGCACTTCATGAGCGATTATGCGGTTCGCTACGCCGAATTCATCAAGACGCGCAACCTGGCGCCAGATAAGGCGCAGCTGTTCCTTGAGCTGGAGGCCGACGAGGTCACTATCCTCTGGGAAGGGCACATGCAGCTGGGCGACGGCGGCGGGGAATCCGACAAGGACGCCGCGTCCAAGGCCTATACCAAGGACCAAGTGTTGATCGGCTCCCTGCTTGGAGAGGGCGGCTTGGACAGCCTCAACGCCTACAACACGCACCAGGTAGGTGTCGATACGGCCAACAAGGCCCTGGACGCCATTGATCCCACAAAGCAGATTCCGGCCGACGCAAGGGCCAGCGCCATCCAGGTAATGGCTCAATTTCTGCCAAACGAAGGGCTAGGAGATCACATGACCGACCACGTTGTAATCGACCAGGCCACCAAAGATCGGCTGGTCAACCACGCCGAGCAGCGGATCACGGCTGTCGGCGACCAGCTCTCGGGAGTGATCACGGCCGCACAAATCTCCCTCTGGCAGGACTGGGCAAGAGGCGAAGTCCGCACCCAGATTGCTTTCACCGACTCCGTCATAAAGGCGAACCAGGCGGCATCGAGTGCCCCTTGAGCTGCCTCACACCTTCTGCTGCTTCCACTTCCCGCGACGGAAGAGAATCCAAGTCCAAACCGTAAGCATCAGGAAGGAGACCGGGACGGCGATATAGACTCCCGTTGGTCCAAGCCCGAGTGGACCCGCAAGGATCCACGCCAAGGGGACCTGCCCTAGCCAGAAACAGAAGAAGTTGAGCCACGTTGGCGTCCAGGTGTCGCCAGAGCCGTTGAAGGCGCCCCCGAGACACATGCCCGCTGCAAAGATCGGGAATGCAAGGCTGACGATCCAGAGGGAGCGCACCGCCTCCGAAAAGACGGCCGGGTCCGTCGTAAAGACACCGATCATCAGCCGCGCGCCGGCGATGTAGATCACGGCAACGATGCCCAGGAAGACGATGTTGAACCGCATGGCTATCTTGATGGAAGCCTCCGCGCGGTCCGGCTTGCCCGCTCCGAGGTTCTGGCCGACGAGCGTCGAGCCGGCATTCGAGAGACCCCATGCCGGCATAAGCGCGAACACGATCAGGCGCATCGCGATCGTATATCCGGCAAGCGCCTGGCTGCCATAGCGAGAGAGAACCTTAAAGAGGAACACCCAGCTCGTCATGTTGATCATGAACTGCATGACGCCGCTCGCCGAGGTCTTCAGGATGCCGCCAAGTATCTTCGGGTCCGGCAGGAGGTCGGCCAGATGCAGCCTGAGCCGCCCGCGTGTGCCGGTGAGATGCCAGAGCTGGTAAAGGACGCCGGTACCACGCCCGATGTTGGTCGCGACGGCGGCCCCGGTCACGCCGAGCGCGGGAAACGGGCCCCAGCCGTTGATGAAGCAGGGGCCGAGGATGATGTTGAGCCCATTGGCGAGGATTAGGGTCCTCATCGCGATAACGGCATCGCCGGCTCCGCGAAACACGGCGTTCAGAAGAAAGATCATGAACACCGTGACGTTGCCTCCCAACATGATCCGCGTGAAGTTCCCGCCGGTCGCAATGACCTGCGGGTCAGCTCCCATGAGCCTAAGAATTCCGGGGGCATATGTCCCGGCGACGGCGCCAAGTCCGATGGCGAGCGTGACGCCCAGCATGAGCACCTGTCCCGCAACACGGGAGGCCTGGGCCGGGTCCTTCTCTCCCATGCGGCGCGCCACGATGGCGGTCGCGGCGAAGGCGACGCCAATCGCGACCGCATAGATCAGCGTCATTACCGTCTCGGTGAGTCCTACGGCGGCAACGGCGTACTTCCCGAGCCTCGAGACCCAGAAGACATCGGAGAGCGCAAAGAGCGACTCCATCATCATCTCCATGACCATGGGAACGGCGAGGAGGAGCACGGCCCGGTTGAGCGGAAGGGCCGTGTAATCCGTGAAATGGCTGCCCTTCAATGACTCGCGGATGGATTTCCACAGGCCTGGTGCCGGCGCGGCAGCGAGAGATATTTCGGCGGAATCGGGCACTGAGGATCGACCATACGAATCCCCGGTGCCCGAGGAAAGAACATCCCGCCCGCGAACTAGGCCGCAAAGGCGCCGTCCCGCCCGATGTGACGGCGACGCCAGAGCATGTAGATCGTGGGGTATAGCAGCAGCTCAAGGATAGCCGATGTGACAACGCCGCCGATCATCGGCGCCGCGATGCGCTTCATGACGTCCGCCCCGGCCTGCGTCGTCGGGGACCACATGATTGGCAGGAGGCCGAAGAGTATGGCGCACACGGTCATGATCTTTGGCCTGATGCGCTGCACGGCCCCCTCCATGATCGCGTCATGGAGGTCCGAGACAGAATTCAGGCGGCCTGCCGCATGAAACTTGTCCCAGGCGTGGTCGAGGTAGAGAAGCATCACGACGCCCGTCTCTGCATCGAGCCCGGCGAGGGCGATCAGCCCGACCCATACGGCGACGCTCAGGTTGTAATGCAGCAGGTAGAGAAGCCAGAACGCACCCACGAGTGAGAACGGCACCGCAAGGAGAACGATCGCCGTTCGGGCAACGGACTTTGTATTGAGGTAGATCAGCACGAAGATGATCAGGAGCGTGAAGGGGATCACCACTGCCAGGCGCTGCTCGGCGCTCTTCAGGTACTCAAATTGTCCCGCCCACTGGATGTAGTAGCCCGGCGGGTATTGCACCCGTTGCGCCAGCCTTGCGTTGGCTGCGGTGACATAGCCGTCGATGTCCGAGGTCGTGACGTCCACGAACACGAAGCCCACGAGCTGGCCATTCTCGTCGCGGATGGAAGGCGGGCCCGTGTGGTAGGACAGCTCCGCAAGCTCCCCGACGGGCACCTGGGCGCCGGAGGGCGCGGTCACCAGCACCCGCTTGAGGGAATCCAGGTCGCCCCTGTAGTCCCGGGCGTAGCGGACGCTTATCGGGTACCTCTCCCGCCCCTCGACCGTCGTGGAGATCGTGTTGCCGCCAATGGCCGTCTCGATGACGTCGTTGACGTCGCCGACCGTGAGCCCGTACCTGGCAGCCGCCTTCCGGTTCACGGTGAAGTCGAGAAAGTATCCGCCCGTGGTTCGCTCAGCGAACACGCTGCGAGTATCGGGCATGTCGGTCAGGGCCTTCTCGATCTGGATTCCGACGTTTTGTATTCCCGCGAGGTCGGGCCCGAACACCTTGACCCCGAGGACCGAGCGGAAGCCCGTGGTGAGCATCTCGGTCCTCGTCTGGATGGGCATCCAGAAGATGTTGGCCATCCCGGGCGTCTTTAGCTTCGCGTTCATTTCCGCGATGATCGATTCCCACGTCATCCCCGTCCGCCACTTGTCGTGGGGCTTCAGCGTCACGACGGTCTCAAACATGGAAAGAGGCGCCGGGTCGGTCGGGGTCTCGGCCTGGCCCGCCTTTCCAAACACAGTCTCGACCTCCGGAACCTCCCTAAGAAGGCGATCCTGGATCTGGAGGATGCGCGTGGCCTCGCCAATGGACATTCCAGGCACCGCCGTCGGCATGAAGAGAATCGTTCCCTCGTTCAGCGGCGGCATGAACTCCTTCCCGAGTCGCCTGAACGGAATGAAGGTCACCGCGAGGATCACCGCGGCCGTTATCAAGGTCGTCCAGCGGAAGCGCAGGACAAAGTCGGCGAACGGCCGGTAGGCCCATATCAGGAAGCGGTTCACCGGGTTTTTCGCCTCCGGCGTGATCTTGCCCCTCACAAGGAGCATCATGAGGACCGGCACGAGCGTGATGCCGAGCAACGCGGCGAAGCCCATGGCGAACGTCTTCGTGAAGGCCAGGGGCTTGAAGAGCCTGCCCTCCTGGGCGGTGAGAGAGAACACCGGCACGAAGCTCACGGTGATCACCAGGAGCGAGAAGAAGAGGGGCCGTCCCACGCTGCGCGCCGCCCTGATGATCACCTCGATCCTCTCAGCGTTGGTGGGATCCCTGCCGTTGTCGTCCCGGAAGTGGTCCAGCTGCTTGTGGGCGTTCTCCACCATGATAATCGCGGCGTCGACCATTGCGCCGATGGCGATGGCTATTCCTCCCAGCGACATGATGTTCGAGGTGAGCCCCAGGGCCCGCATCGGGATGAAGGACAGGAGGATCGCGATCGGAAGGGTTATGATCGCGACGGCCGCGGATCGCACGTGCCAGAGGAAGACGAGGCATACCAGAGCCACCACGATGCTTTCCTCGATCAGCTTTTCCCTGAGCGTCCAGATGGCCGCGTCTATCAGCTGGCTGCGGTCATAGGTCGTGACCACCTTGACGCCCGGCGGTAGGGACGGGGCTATTTCCTTTAGCTTCGCCTTGATGCCGTTGATCACCGACAGGGCGTTCTCGCCGTATCTCATGACGATGATCCCGCCCACGGTCTCACCCTTTCCGTCGAGTTCCGCAACGCCCCGGCGAAGGTCCGGCCCCAGGTGCACGGTCCCGATGTTCCTCACGTAGACGGGCGTGCCATGGTCGACCTTGAGGGGGACATCCTCGATATCGGCGAGACTCTTTATGTAGCCGCGGCCCCTCACGTAGTACTCCGCGGAGCCTATCTCGAACACCTTTCCTCCCACGTCGTTGTTCGACCTTCGGATCTTGTCGACCACGTCGGACAGGGGAATCCTGTAGGCCGCGAGCTTGTTGGGATCCAAGTCGACTTGGTACTCCTTCACGAATCCGCCGACCGGCGCAACCTCGGCAACTCCCTTCACGGACTCCAGGGCATAGCGCAGGTGCCAGTCCTGGAATGACCTCAGCTCGGCGAGGCTCTGCTTTCCAGTTTCGTCGACCAGGGCATACTCGTAGACCCAGCCTACGCCCGTTGCGTCGGGCCCGATGACAGGATTCACCCCTTCAGGGAGCGAGCCGCGGACGGAGTTGAGATACTCGATGACCCGGGAGCGGGCCCAGTAGATGTCCGTTCCGTCCTCGAAGATCACATATACGAATGACTTTCCGAACATCGACTCGCCCCTCACGAATTTAACCTTCGGGGCCGCGATGAACTTCGTGGATATCGGATAGGTGATCTGGTCCTCCACGAGGTCGGGTGATCGGCCGTCCCAATCCGTGTAGATGATGACCTGCGTGTCGCTCAGGTCGGGAATGGCGTCGAGTGGCGTGTGGATGAGCGCCCAGTAGCCGGCCGTCACGGCGAGCAGCGCCAGGACGGCGATCAGGAACGGGTTCCTGGAACTCGAATCGATGACCCGCTCGATGAAGTTCATCGGCGGCGGAACCTGCTGCGGCATCGGGGTCGGGGTGCTCACCAGGACTTCAGTGCCCCCTGCACCTTGGACTCCGCGTCGACGAGGAAGTTTGCACTGCTGACAACGCGCTCGCCCTCGCGCAGACCGGACGTGACGAGGATGTTGTCCCCGTATCTTGCGCCGACCTGGATGAACCTCGGCTCAAGGCGCCCGGCTCCCTTGTCGACAAAGACCACATTATGCTGGCCTGTCGGCAGGACGGCATCCGCAGGGATCGTCAGTCCCCTGCCCTCGTCGAGCTTCAGGGAAATGTCGACGTAGGCATCGGGCCGGAGCCTTCCCTCGGAATTCTGGACGTCGATGCGCACGCGGCCGGTGCGCTTCTCGCCATTCAGGAAAGGATCCATCAGGGCAATCTTGCCTGAGATGGAAAGCCCCGGGTCGGCCGAACTCGAGACCATGACCGACTGGCCGACCTTCAGGAGTGGGAGCTCGCTCTCGTAGAAGTCGGCCCAGACCCAAACCGAGGAGAGGTTCACGAGGTCGACCAGGTGGTCTCCCACGGCAACATGGCGACCTTGGTGCACGGCCACCTCGGCCACGACGGCATCCACTGGGGATGTGAGGTCCAGGTATTCGCGGGCCTTTCCTTCCTTCTCCAGGGCATTGATCTGGTCATCAGAAATGTTCCATTGGGAAAGGCGGGCCCTCGCGCCCGCCAAGAGGTGTTCCGCGCTCTGCGCGGTCACAGCACTATTGTCCCGAGCGCCGGCATCCCTCATGCGCAAGAGGTCGATGTATTCGTTCTCCGTCGCGGTCAGGTCGGGGCTGTAGATGTCCATCAGGACCTCTCCCTTCTTCACCGCCTCGCCCGGCGTCGCGACGTTCAGATTGTGGATATATCCGTCCACCCGGGCAACGTAGTCCCAATGGTTTCCCGTGGTGGCCGCCACCGTGCCGGCCGCCCGGATCGTGCGCTCCAGCTGACGGGCCTCCGCGGCGGCATAGGTCACTCCGATCAGCTGCTGCCGCTCGATCGGTATCGAGAACTCCCTCGGTTGATCGGCCGCGGCCGCGCCCGGGTCGGCAGCCTTCAGCTGGGCCTCCACTTTTTTCACCGGGACCAGCTCCATGCCGCAAATCGGGCACTTCGCGTCGGGATCGTGGAGGTGCACCGAGGGGTGCATCGTGCACGTGTAGTAGTCGACGTCGCTGGCGGCAGCCTGCGCGGTCGTCGGCTTCGAACAGCTCGCGAGGGCCGCGCCGGCCAGTATCGCTAGGACGAGAGGTATGATCTTCATTTTGAATCTTCTAAGGTGAGGTCGTCGTGTTCCGCCGGCGGCGTGCCCGCGAGTTCCACGAGCTTTTGCGTGTCACGGCTGCCCGTTAGGAGGGAAAGCTCCGCCAGCATCGTCGCCTGGTCGGTGAGCGCCTGGGCGAGCACCAGCTTGTCGCCGAGAAGCATCCGGTGGGCGTCCAGGATGTCCTGGAAGGATCCCAGGTTGTGCTCCCAAGACGACTGCGCACTCGCGAGCGTCTGGGAGGTCAACGGAATCAGCTGGTCCCTGTAGAGTTCCGCCTGTCTCCGCGCGGCGTCCAGGTCGACGATGTGGTGGTGCAGCTGCTCCCTGACAGAAAGCGCGTGGTCCGTTGCCGCGAGGTCGCTGGCCTGCTTCCTCAGCCTGTCCCTCCTCCAGTCGTCGTCGTACTTGCCCTTGTTGAGCCAGGGCAGGCTCATGCTGACGACGGCGGTGCCCTCGCGAATCCCGCCGTCCCCGCTGTACTGGCGGGCCTGGAGCCCGACGCTCACGTCGGGAAGCCTCTGTCGGCGGGTGAGGTCCGCCTCGGCTTCCGCCGAGGCGCTTTCCTGATGAAGGACCCGGAGTTCCGGTTCGGCCTCGAGCGCGGCGTCAACCAGCCGCTCCGTGTAGTACACCTGGGGCTGGAGCCGGCGGATCTCGATCACGGGCCACGGCTCATGGAGCGGGCGGTTGAGCAGCCGGTTAAGCGAGAAGGCGCCGTGGGAGCGCTCCTGCTCCTTGGTCTTGACCGTGTCCACGGCCATTGCACGGGCAGTCTGCACCTTGAGCCAGTCCACCTGGCTCGCCTGCCCCACCCGGTACCGGTGGTCGACGGCGTCCAGAGTCGCATCGAGCCACGAGAGATCCTCCTCGGCGATCTCGGCCTCCCGGTCGGCGAGGGCCAGCCGGCTGAGCCCCACGTCAATGTCCCGGCGCATCTGCTGGGTCTGGAGGTCCGCGGAGTACTTCACCCCCGCCGCCTGGGCCTCGGCCACCTTGCGCATGAGGTCCGGGCGCCCGTAGAGCGGCAGTTTCTGGTCGATGCCGTAGATCAGGTTGCCCTCCTCGGACGACTGGAAGCCCCTGGAGCTAGGCTCGGAGATGCCAAAGGACGCCGTGGGATCGTCCCAAGTGCGGACGGAAGAGACGGCGGCATTCGACGCCTCGGTCCGCACCTCTGCGGCCCGCAGGGCCGGGTTGCCGCCCTCTGCCTCGGCCTGGAGGCGGTCGAGCAGCTTCGGCGTGACGGCGATGGCATTTCGGCTGGACGTGGATTCGTCCGGTCCCGCGAGAGCCGGCGAGACCGAGAGAAGGAGTACGCTGATGCTGAGAAAAAATGGCTTCATGGCTGATCTGGGAGAATGGCAAACGTGGGCGCGCGACGCGTGAATGCGCGAAGCGACAATGAGTCGACCGACGAGGTTCGCGCCTGGGCGCGAACGCAGCTAGGCCCTCGGGGCTAGATCAGGAAGCGGCACTGAACCACGAACAGTGGGTCAGTCGCCGCGGGCCCCGCCGAAACGGGGTGCGCTAGGGCCGCCGTCTCGGACGGAGCCCCGGCATAGGAGGAGTAGAACTTCTTTTCCGCGGGCTTCGCGGCAGTCGCCCTGCGTGCGACGGACCTTGAGGCTCCCGATCGTTCCTGCGCGGAGAAAACGAGCGGCGCCTGCGAGGGCGCGTGCGTGCAGGGGGCGCCGCATGAGCCCGGGACCTGGCACTGGCAGCAGACGCACTTGGTGCACGCCTTAGACTCAGACACCGGCTGCACCTGCACGAATGCAGAGCAGAAAACGGTGAATAAAATCCACGTGAGGTGCTTCATGGCCGGGTGAACCATAGACATGGGAGTCGACTGGGCAAATGTTATTCCCCTGGCCAACCGTCGGCCCCGACCTGGATCCTATCCCCGCGTCAGCCGCACCGCCGCAATCAACGCGTCCACGTTGTCGCCGTAAAGCAGCGCGCTCAGCTTCGCTATCTCCTCGTCCGGCAGGTCCCACCAGCGCGCCTCAAGAAGGGCGCTGATCTGGGAATCGGAGAAGCGCTTGCGGATTGGCTTCGCGGGGGTGCCCACGGCCACCGTATAGGGAGGGATGTCCTTGGTGACGATCGCACCGGCACCCACGATGGCGCCGTCGCCGATCGTGACGCCCGACATCACGGTCACGCCGGTGCCCAGCCACACGTCGTTGCCAACATTGATGTCGCCCCTCGTGAAGTCCGGCGGCCCGATCTCTGGGTCCACACCGTAGGCCTCGCGGAACCAGCCGCCCGTGAACTGGAAGGTGGATATCCGATCCGTGAAGTGCTCTCCCCCGAGTAAAAATGTGACGCCTTCCGCGATAGAGCAGAAGGACCCTATCTTGAGGCGCGATGTGCCTCCCCACCACTTGATATTCTCGTAGCCGTGACTCCATCGGCCGATGGTGGCCAGGCCCTTCTCAACAGCCTGAATGGGGGTGTGCTCGAAGCTTTCCTTGCACCGGGCGTATTCCTCGCCGATCCACTTCGCCCGGCGGCCGGGAATATCCGACAGAAGCCGTGTCGCCGTGGGCTCCCCCGGGCTGATGCCCGTGGCCCTCCTCAGCCTGTCCGAGGCCTCCGTGAACTTGTTGAGCTCGAGATAGGTGGCCCCGAGCTTGATCAGGAGTTCCGCGTCGTTCGGCTCGATGTTCTCAGCGACGAGGAAATGCTCCAGGGCTCCGGCAAAGTTGCGCTGGGCATATTCCACGCCCCCCAGCGCGCTCAGAAGCGACACGTTCAGCGGCGCCAGCGAGATCGCGATGCCCAAGAGCTCGCGGACCATCTTCCAGTCCTTCCTGGCATAGTGCTCGTCCGCCCTCTTCAGTATGGCGTTGAGCGCCCCGCGGGCCGGCATCGTTTCCGTCGGCATGAAATCCGGACCTGGCGCCGGGGCGTCCTAGCAGGCGACGGCCTCCGCGGGCACCTGGACGGGAGCCGCGGCACGGTTGCCCACGGAGGCGATGGCCGCCTCGAGGTTGGTCATGATCTCGTTGTCCGGCAGCGTCTGCAGCAGCTGGCACACGGGGCGCAGGCCGCAGGCGCCCGCAGGCGTGACCTTGCCGTAGCGATGGTGGAAATAGCACTGGCGGCACTCGCCGGTGGCCGACACCGAGCGGTCGTGCCTGGGATTGATCGTGCGCGTCTCCGGGCTCACCGAGGCGTAGAGCCCAACGGTCGGGGTTCCGAGCGCCTGGGCAAAGTAGATGAAGCAGGAGTCGATGCCGATGAAGCCCTTAAGCTCCTTCAGAGTCTCGACCTGGTCGTTGAACGGAAGCTTGAGGTCCGTGAGCATCACGTAGCCCTTCGGGAGCGACGCGAGGCACTGCTTCGGGATCTGCCCGTAGAGCACGGGCGTGTAGCCGCGCTCGAGGACGCCGACCACAAGAGCCTTGAGCTTCGGCTCCGTCAGCGAGCGCGTCCACGAGTTGGAAATCGGATGGATGCCCACGTACTTCGGACCCGGCGGCAGGAACTGCCTGCGTGAGGGCTGGAGGCTGAGGAGCCCCGGCAGCTCGGCTGGGCTCAGGTCCACGCCCAGGGGGCTCGCGAAGAGCGTCGTGATGTGGGTCCTGCGCTGGACCTGGATGTCCACGTGCTCGATAGAGTGCTCGAGGCTCACGATGTTCGGGAAGCGCTTCACGGCCACGTCATAGAGGGTCGGCGAATGCAGCCACTCGACGTCCAGGGAGAAGAACCTTTTGAAGATCCAGGTGTGATCCACCATGCTGTAGAGGGCCATCTCGGTCTTTATGCCCATCCGGCGCAGCTTCTGGATCGCGAAGCCGATGAAGAAGATGTCGCCGATGCCCGCGGAGCGGCAGATCATGGTGGCCTTGGAGAGGTCGCATTTCGGCAGCGTGATGTTCTGCACGGCAATGTCGCCGTCGAAGACCTCGGAGAAGATCGGTATGGCGCGGTCCTCGACGAGCAGCTGGATGTTGGTGCGCCACTTGTCCGCCAGGTGGGCGGGAACGGTCACGGGTCGGAGTAGTTTCATGTGTTAGGTGCCTATCGTTTCGTAGCGGTGGCTCTCTTGCCCGAGCGGGCGGGACGCCGGCTGCCCGTAATACTGCCAGTTGCCGCGCAGGACCGGCGTGAAGCGCACGTCAGACCTAAGCGCGTAGACTTTCTCGTTCTCGAACCCAAGCTGCTCGACCAGGTTCGAGAAGCAGCTGTCTATCATGATGAGGAGCCGGGCCTTCTCGAGGATGCCGAGCCAGTCGAGGATGTTGTCGGTCCTCTCGGCGATCTCGATCACCTGGCATTTCCTGTAAGGGGCCGGGACGGCGAACTTCGCCTTGAAGTTCGATCCCTGCTGGTGGACCACGACATAGTCTTCCTGCGTCACCAGCTGCCGATAAAGACTGTCCTCGCGGGCCGCGTCGCGCTTAAGGCTCAGGTTCCACTTCTCGCCGAAGGGCACGCCGGCCACGGCATACTTGTACTCGTCGAACTTGAGGCTGTTGAAATAGGCCTTGTTGCTCGTGTTGTCCCCCGAAAGATAGCTGTAGAGGGGAATGCAACGCCCGCAGCCGGCCTTCTTCAGGAGCTCCATCGGCAGGTGGATGAACCCCTGCGCATTGGCCTCGAACTTGAACGGGACGAAGTTCACGTAGTCGACCGACTCTCGGAACGACGCCGCGAAGCGCTGGTCGATCGGCCAGTACACGTCGTAGCCGCGGTCGCTGTAGTACTTCGCGATCGGCAGCGCGATGACGATGTCGCCGATGCCGCGCGACTGGATGAGTCCGATCTTCGGGCGCATGGCTCTACCTCGATCCGATCAGTTCCGCCTGGGGGCCCGACATGGAGAGTTCGGACTCCGTGGCGCGGCTGCCGCCAAGGTCTGCGGCCAGCCTCTCCAGATCGCCGAGGCGATCGTCGCTCGGCGCGATCTTGCGCAGCACGGCTATGATGCTGCGAGTGCCCTGCTCGTCCTTCGAGTTGATGGTCAGCTCGCCCATGAAGAACCAGGCGTCGGGCTGGCTTGGATCCAGCTTGATGCTCTGGTGCAGAACCCGGCACGCTTCGGCGACCCTGTCGTCACGAAAGAGGCTCTTGCTGAAGTCGAACCAGCCCTTGGCGTCACGCGGAGCCTTCCTGAGCGCGGCCCTCTGGTAGGGGATCGCCCTCCTGTGCATGCCACAGCGGGCGAGGACCTGGCCCATGAGGCGGCGGACGTCGAGGCGCAGGGGCTGCGCGGAGAGTAGGGTCTCAAGGTGGGAGAGCGCCTCGCTGTCGAGGCCCGAGGCCACCATCTTCTCGATGTCCTTGAGCGATGCGCCCTCGCTATGGATATCGGCGGCCGAGAAGGCCTCGCGGACCGACTTGAATTCCTGGGTGGCCGTGCGGAACACCTCGTCAAAGGCCGCCTCGACGAGGCCGCCGAAGGCGTCCGACGCCCCGAGCGAGTCATGAATCGCCATTCCCTCGCCGAGGGACTCGCAGAGAGAATTGCGCTGCTCAGAGCGGTCGCGGTCGCAGGAGAGGAGGTTGCCCGCGAGTTCGACGCAGTGCGCGAGGTCCACGGCGACGTTCTTGCCGAGGTTCTCGGCCTCGAGCATCAGCGCGCCGGAGCGCATGCGCGGCTCGTCGCCCGTCCAGCAGACGCCCGGCGTCCCGGCGGTGAGCGCCGCCGCGACCGCCAGGGGATTCGAGCAGGGAAAGGAATCGAGGTGGATGTCTGAGACCTTCATCAGGGCGACCCAGTCCTCAAAGAACGTCTGCCGGGCGCCGAGGATCGTCAGGCGTTCGGTCGGGATACCCCTGGCGACCAGCGCTGCGTCGATCTCGCGGCAGCACGCAAGGACCTCCTCGTCCTCCTGCGCGCTGTCGCTGTAGAGGTGAAGGAGAAGGTGGGAGGAAGGATTGGCCGAAAGAATCCCGGCCCAGGCCTTCATCATCTCCAGGGAGATCGTCTTGTGGGAGACGATGGAGGCCATGACCCGCGCCTCCTCGGGGATTCCCAGGGCGCCGCGCGTATACGCGAGCGAGGGAGCCGCCGCGGGCTCCTCCACCCTGACGATGGTCGAGGGAAGCGGCAGGATGCCAAGGCGCTCGGAACCGGCGGCGGCGACCGAGCGTTCCGTCCCAAGGAAGAGATCGATCTCCGGCAAGCCTGTCGGGGTGCCCTTAAGATTCGTCGCGATCTGGAGCGGGGCGAACCTGCGGTACCCAAGCTGCACGAGCGGCCCGGGAGCCTCGAGTGGGTCGATCAGGAGCAGCGCCGCGTCGAGGGACGCCATCTCCAGGTTCTGCTGGGGATAAAGCCCGTCCATCAGCGTGATGTTGGCCGAGGCCGCGCGGAGGGTCTCCTCCAGCCGGCCATAGGTGTACTCGAGGACGAAGTAGTGGATGTCGAAGCGCTCCTCCGGAAGGTGCTCGACCATCGCCAGGACGGCGCGCGCCGCCGACGTGTCGGAGATGCTGGGCAGGCAGACGCCGAGGCGCAGGGCGCGGCCGGAGCGCAAGCTCAGGCCCGGCTCAAAGGTGGCCGTCGTCGTGAGGTCGAAGTTAGTGATCTTTGACCTGAGCGCGATGCACTCGGAAAGCGGGCAGGAAGCGGCGGCCAGGAGCTGCGCCCCCTGCTGCTCAAAGTAGGCGCTGCGCGCCGCCTGGACGGCGATCGAGCCGCGGTTCGCCCGGCAGAGATGCAGCAGCATGTCCAGGCTCTGGCGCATGTTCGCGGCGTAGGAATTGGCGAGGTCCGAGGCCCAGGCCTTCGCGGGCACCGCGAAGAGATAGCGGGTGTACTCGGCCCACAGCCAGCGCGGCACCGCGTCGTAGGTGAGAGGCCGCTGGAACGCCCAGGCCGGAACGAGAAGCATCGAAGCCACGATCCCGGCCCATCCCTCGCTGCGAAGTTCCTCGGCCCTGGAGAGATTTGCCGCGCTGAAGCCGCCGGCATGGATCCCCGACTCCCTGACGAGTCGCGTGAGGTCGAGGGCCATTTCCCGGTCTGCCTCGCTTCGCCTGGCTTTCGACAGCCCGGCGATCACTTCGGCCGCCTCGCGCGCCGCGCAGAGGGCCTTCTCCCTGAGCGAATTCTGCCCGGGCTCGTCCTTCCACTTTTCGAGGGCCCACGAGCAGAAATCCTTGAGCGTCCTGACGCTGATATCCGGGGCAACTCCGAGCTCGTCGCTTTGAGGCTGAATCATAGTTGCCTCAACTAAGCAGGATATGGGCAAGCCGAGTTTCCTCTTTCGCTAGATGTTCTCCATCAATGCTCTAAAATATATTCTTTTACAGGCATGCCCCGCCACGCACGGCCAAGCGACCCCTGGCGGCAAAAAATTCCCGGTGCCCCGCGAACTTCCTCTCAGGCTTCGCCGCCGCCTCGATCCGCCAGCCAATCCGACGCCGCAGCCGCGTCGCGGGGCGAGAGAAGGAAGCGCTCCCACGCCGCCTTTTCCCTCATGACCGGCGCAAGCTCCCACACGCAGAACGTGGGAAGGTGGGTTGCCTCGCGAGAGAACACGGCAAAGCCATCCATTGAGTCCCCGTTCTTATAAAAGACCGTCTCCCAGATTTCGTTTGAGTTGCGCCACGTGCAGACGATCAGGAAATAAAAATCCATGCCGCACCTGTGAAGAACGACGAAGCCGAGCCCATTGGATTTTGCGGCGCCCGATGCCACACACTGCCGCGCAAGCGACGAAACCTGCGCAGGGACGGGCATGTCCGGTGTGTGAAGCTCATACCACTTGAGCACTGCCCCAGGGACCTCGAAAGGGTCGCCCGACTCATAGATTTTCCCGGCATGTCGGTATCCCGCATCCACCCCCGAGTCGTTCCGAAGGATTTCAAGAAGGTGAGGTGTCGCGGCAGGCATGCCCGGATACAAGCGTCCTTCATGCTCTGTTCAAGCGCGGGCTGGGCTGCATGACATCACGGCTAACAGCGCATCGTATCACCGTAAGTTATTGCCCTAAGGATACTAACAAAACAACGAATTGTCGTATCACCATTTCTATTACTCCCGGCGTTAATACATTCTTAACACCCTTAGATCCGTTCTTAACTGGTAACCGGAAACAAATCGGGTAGAATGCTGACAATGAATTCGGTGAGAACTGAAATCATGAGAGGCCGGGATCCAGCCGGCAGAACCAGCTAATCGCAACCCCGTGAAATCCGTCCCGCAAGATATCCGCCGCTTCCAGTTCCGCTTTCCAAGGCTGGACATGGACCTCCAGGTGGAGGTTGTCGACGAGGTCGTGACCGTTCGCGCCTCGCGTAATGCCTTCAACGCGCAGCGCAAGGACTCGTTCATCCGCGAGCTGGCGTCCGAGGGATTCATCCCGGAGTCGAACCTCTGGCGCTCGCTGACAGGCGGACGCGGCATCAAGTGGATCATCGACCGCTCGTGGATGGGCTTCGACGAGATGGCTGCAGCCTACAACAGGCGCATCGGCATCGGCACCTTTTCCGGAATGCTCCTCGGCACCGCGCTGATGATGGCGCTCCTCTTCGGGGGATACCTCGGCAACTTCCGCGTTCTTTCCGCGCCTGCGCCGGCGGCACAGCACGCCTCCGCCACGTCGGGCGCCGCATCGCTCCCCTCCAACCAGGGTTGAGCAAAAGAAAACCCGCCCCATGTTGGGGCGGGTCGGATTTTCCCGGTGCGCGGGTCTGACTACTTGATCGAGTTGTTCAGGTCCTGGACCATCTGCAGGTGATGCTCGAGGGTCGGCAGGGTCTTCTGGGCGAAGGCCGCGATGTCCGCGTCCTTGCTCTCTGAGGCCTTCTTGAAGAGCTTCACGGTGTCCTCGTGGTCGGAGAGCATCTCCTTCACGTACTTCCTGTCGACGTTGTCGGTCTTCTTGGACCAGTCGGTGAAGACGTCAGGATCCTGCGTGGGAAGCTGCACGCCCTTGGAGGCGGCGAGGCTCGCGAGCTCGGTGTTGGCCGCCGTGTGGTCGGAGATCATCTTCTCGGCGAAGTCCTTCACCTGCTGGTTGGCGAGGTGGTCCATGACCGCCTGCGAAACCGCGACCTCCTTCATCCCGCCCTTGGCCGCTTTCTTGAGGAAGGCCTTGTCGTGGTGGGCGAGTGAGCTGCTGTCCGTGTCCGCTGCCGGCGTGGGTGTCGGGGCGGGCATCGTCGTCGGTTGCGGTGTGGGTGTGGGCTCGACCTGCGCGTTAAGGACGGCACAAAGCGAGGCGGCCGCCACAAGGGCGCCGGCGAGTCTGCATGATTTGGAAACGAGGGGGTTCATGGTATTAACTGTTGCGCGCGGCGGACAAAGGTTCCCGGACAGGGCGGTAGGGTGATACCCCATAACCGCGTTCTCAGGTTGACGACCCGTGCAAACTGCCAACCTTCGGAGGAACGATGCTCGGAGGCACTCATAGGAAGCCCACCCTGCTGGCACGGTCCACCGCCGTCCTGGCGATGCTCCTTGTCCTCGCGCTGGCAGTTTTGGCCGCGAGCCCCGATCTCCACGAGCGCCTTCACGGGCACGACGCGAACGCGTCGGCCACGGCCTCCCACCCCGCCAGTCTCGATGACGAGGATGGCTGCGTCGTCACCCTCTTTGCCCAGGGAATAATCCTGGCACTGGCCCTCCTGGCCCTGGCCTTCACCGGCCAGCTTGTCCGCGTCGCGGATCTTCCGGCGTTCGACCGGATTCTCCCGGACGCTCCGCAGTACCGCCTCCTGCCCACGCAGGCCCCGCCCCGCTGAGCGGGCAGGCGCCGCCACGCCGGGTGCGCCCCAGGGGCGCGTGAGAGTTCCGGCTGTGCGGCCGTGCACCGCGACCACGCGGCACACCGGTTCCCTTTCGAGGGAATCCCCAGGGCACAGGCGCGCCGCGCGCGCAGCAGGCAATTCCGATTCCAGACAACAGCCATGATTTTCAGAAGACACACGATTTCCGTCCTCGCGTTCCTCGCCGCAGCCGCGGCGGCGAGCGCCCAGTCAGAATCCCCGCCAGGCGCCGACTCCAAGGCCACCCAGCTCGACCCGATGGTGGTCACCGACACGCTCGACGAGACGAGGGGCCTAATCCAGCCGAGCCTCGGCGCCACATCGTTCATCATGGACCAGCAGCAGATCCTGAATCTTCCCCAGGGCGCGGACGCACCGTTCAGCCAGGTGCTTCTCAGGGCGCCGGGTGTCGCGGAGGATTCCGCCGCGAACGGCGACCTCCATGTCCGCGGCGAGCACGGCAACCTGCAGTACCGCATCAACGACGTCCTCCTTCCCGAGGGCATCACGGGCTTCGGACTGGAGCTCGATCCTAGGTTCGTGCAGAGCCTGCAACTGATCACCGGATCCCTGCCCGCCCAGTATGGTTTCCGCACCGCGGGCATCGTCGACATCCAGACCAAGACCGGCGGCTTCCAGCCGGGAGGCGAGGCCTCGCTCTATGCCGGCAGCTTCGACACCGTGCGCCCCAGCGCCGAAACGGGCGGGTCCGTCGGAAACCTGAGCTACTTCGCCGATGCGAGCCACGACCACAACTCCCTGGGCATCGAGAACCCTACAGACGGCAGCTCCGCAGTCCATGATGTCACCAACCAGTTCAAGGCGTTCACGTATCTCTCCTATATCCTGGGCCACGACAGCCGGCTTACGTTCATGGGGAGCGCCTCGGTGAGCGACTTCCAGGCGCCGGACACCCCGGGCCTTGCCGCGGGGACGGCCCCGGACGGCGCGCAGTGGGTGCCGGGATCGTTCAGCTCGTCAAACCTCGACGAGAACCAGAACGAGCAGAACTACTACGGCGTCGCCACCTACCAGAAGACGGCGGGAGACCTTAATTTCCAGGTCTCCGCCTTCGGGAGGCAGAGCAGCGTCCACTTCATGCCGGACCAGGTCGGCGACCTCTACTTCAACGGCGTGGCGAGCGACGTGAAGCGGACGCTCTACTCGGGGGGCGTCCAGGGAGACGGCAGCGTCAAGGCCGGAGACTCCCACACGATACGCGCGGGCTTCTCGTTCCTGGACGAGTCGGTCGACGCCGTGTCGACGACCACCGTGTTCCCGGTGGACGCGGACGGCGACCCGACTGGCAACCCCTACGCGGTCCACGGCGCCGAGACCGTCCATGGCCTCTTCACGGGGACCTACCTCCAGGACGAATGGAAGCTCGGCCACGGCGTGACGCTCAACTACGGCGCCCGCTTCGACGATTTCGACTCGTCATTCGACAACGAGGACCAGCTGAGCCCGCGGGTGAACCTGATCTACCCCGCCACGGACACGACGACGCTCCACGCCGGTTATGCGCATTACTTCACGCCTCCCCCGGTCGAGAGCGTCTCGTCCAGCGCGGTCGACTCCTTCGCGGGCACCTCCAACGCGCCCGCCAGCACCGAGGACGATCCCGTGCGCTCAGAGAGGGCCGATTATCTGGACGCCGGAATCACCCAGAAGATCGGAACGTGCCTTCAGGTCGGGCTCGACGGCTACTACAAGAAGTCGAAGGAGCAGCTCGATGCCGGGCTCTTCGGCCAGACACTCATCCTCTCCGCCTTCAATTATGCCAGGGGCGAGGTCTACGGTCTCGAGTTCTCGAGCTCCTACTCGAGCGGGGGCTTCACAACCCACCTCAATCTCGCCCACTCCGTCGCGAAGGGCGAGGACTGGAACTCGGCGCAGTTTCTCTTCGACCCAGCAGACCTCGCCTACGTAAGG
>DASRSJ010000008.1:0-3273 GCA_035656555.1 Opitutaceae bacterium | reverse complement strand
CGCATCAGGCGTCAGGAGCTTTCACCAATCCTGCTTGACCGTGGCAGTTGGACAACAGCCAGCATGGACGAGTTTGTCGGCGTCCGATATCATGCGGAATCAGGCGAGAGGCTGCTCCTGGTAACGTTTGGCAAAGGGGTTCTAGGAGAGTCCCAGCTTCCGGAATCGCTACGCGCCCCGGACGGCATGTCGTGGCGCCTCGCTCTTTCGAGCAACGCCGAGGCGTTTGGAGGGGTGGCCGGTTCTGCGGCTGCCATATGGACGATCGAGGGACCTGCAGCCGCGTGGCTACAAATTGAACGGCTCATTCCCGATGTCCCATAAAGAGGCCAGCCACATTCCGACCGCGACCTATCGTGTCCAGCTGCACGGGAAGTCGACGTTCCGCGATCTCGGCAGTAGGGCTGGCTATTTCCGAGGGCTCGGGATCTCGGACATGTATCTTTCGCCTATTTTCACCTCGGTTCCGGGAAGCACGCACGGTTACGACGTGACTGACTATAGCGAGATTAACCCCGAACTCGGCGGCGAGAAGGGATTCGAGGAATTTGCGCAGGTGCTTCGCGATTCGAAATGCGGCATCATTCTGGACTTCGTCCCCAACCACATGGGCATCGCCGGTGTCCTGAACGAGTGGTGGCGTGATGTCCTCAAGCGCGGCCCCAGTTCCAAGCACGCCCCTTTCTTCGACATTCAATGGAAGGCAGAATACCCTCAGTCCCATCCCCGTGTGCTCGTGCCGATACTCCACGACCACTATGGCAGGGTGCTCGAAAGCGGAGAGATAACCCTGGTATACGAGGACGGCATTGCGATCCGCTACCGCGACACGCTCCTCCCGATCCGCCCTACAACCTATCGAGAGCTCCTGGAGGAAATGGGCATGGCCGGATGGCAACGTGGCGACGGAAGGCCGCTACCGGACTCGCTCCACAGGTTTTTCGAACCGTCGACCGACACCGACATCCCCAATCAAGAGGATCCCTTCGCCGAGCTAGGACCGCGCCTGAGCGAATATCCCGACCTTCGCGAGCGTCTTACCGAGGAGGTCAAACGGTTCAATGGGAAGCCGGGTGACTCCGCGAGCTTCGACAGGATTCACCAAATCCTGGAGGCGCAGCACTACCGACTTGCGCGGTGGCAAGCGGGCGCACACGAGATAAATTACAGGCGCTTCTTCGCGATAGACACACTTGTTGGGCTGCACATGGAGAATCCCCAGGTGTTCCGCGAGTGCCACGCATTGCTTGGCAGGCTGATCGCGAGGGGCGACGTGGCGGGACTGCGCATCGACCACATAGACGGGCTCCGACAACCCGAAGACTACCTCACCCGGATCCAGGCCCTCCCGAAGCCGGAAGCGCAAAAACCCCTCTATCTCCTTGTCGAGAAGATCGTGGAGGGCCAGGAGCCGCTTCTCCCGAGCTGGCCGGTCCATGGAACGACGGGATATGAGTTCATCTCCGAGATGGCGGGAATACTGATCGACAACCGCTCAGAATCGCTTTTCGACGACATATACCGAAAGAGCACGGGGGAAACGCGGAAATACCCCGAAAGGCTTCTTAGCTCAAAGCGTCTCATTATCTCGGAGATGTTTGCGAACGCCGTGAGCAATCTCGGCTCGGAGCTCGTGCAGATCGTGGCCAACGACCGGCTCTGGAGGGACCTCACCCGGCACGAATTGACTACCGCCGTCAGCGAGCTGGCGGCCCACCTGCCGGTGTACAGGACATACCGAAGGCGCCTCGAGGCCGCCTCAGAGCATGACGCAAAGGTCTGGGAGGAGGCCTGCTCTGGCGCCATCGCCGACAATCCCAGGGCCAACCCGCAACCCTTTGAATTTGTTAGGGACCTACTCATCGGCCGATACCCCTCGCAGTTTGCAGACCCGGGCTACAGGGGCCTCGTCCTTAACTGGGTTCTCACCTTCCAGCAGTATACGGGCGCCATTATGGCAAAATCGGTGGAGGACACATTGTTTTATAACTTCAACCGCTTTGTCGCCCTGAACGAGGTGGGATGCGACCCGGCGCAGTTTGGCTCCTCCGCCTACGAATTCCACTCGATCAATTCCCGGCGCGCGAAGGATACGCCCTGTGCGCTCCTCACAACCTCGACCCACGATTCGAAATTCAGCGAGGACGTGAGGGCACGCCTCTACGCACTATCCGAGCTGCCGGGTGAATGGGAGGAATGGGTCCGTCTCTGGCAGCAGAGCACGTCCAGGCACACGACGGTCGAGGGCGGCCACACGATGCCGGATTCCTCGGACCAGTACCGCTTTTTCCAGGTCCTGATAGGCGCATGGCCACTGGCCCCCGGCGAGGTGGACGACTCATTCCGCCTGCGCCTGAAGGAATACTTCAGGAAGGCCGTGAACGAGGCCAAGCGCCACACCTCGATCCTTAACAACAACGAGGCCTATCTCGCCGCATGCGACAGCTTTGTCGACGGGGTGGTGACAAAGGCGGCGGGAAACGACTTCCTTGTCGCCTTCGAGCCCTGCGCAGCACGCATCGCCCGCCTTGGCATGGTGAACTCGCTGGTTCAACTCGTGCTGAAGTGCACGCTTCCGGGCATCCCTGATTTCTACCAGGGGAACGAGATTTGGGACCTCAGTCTGGTCGATCCGGACAATCGGCGTCCCGTCGACTTCGAGCTCAGGGGATCCCTCATGGAAAGCGCATCTCAGGCGCCGCTGGCAACTCTCCTCGAGGAGTGGCGGGACGGTCGAATCAAGATACGGGTGATGAGGGACCTTCTACTCCTAAGATCCGCTGTCCCCCTCCTCTTCTCGCGAGGATCCTATGTCCCGGTACAGCCTGCCGGTAGCCTGTGCGATAACGCCGTGGCCTTCCGGCGCGAAGACGGGGACGAGATGCTTCTGGTCGTCGTCCCCAGGCTGGTCGCCAAGGTGGGCATTCCCCCGATTGGTGCCGTCTGGGATGACACGCGCCTGGAGTTCTCAGGCACACCTGTCCCTTGGAAGGACGTTATCACTGGGCGCACCTTTCCGCCGGGCGAGTCATTGCACCTGCGCATGCTGTTCGCCGATCTCCCCTTCGCGGTCCTGAGGGCCCGCTATTAAAAGGATACCCCATGAAAATTGAAGATTATGCGGTGATAGGAGACATGCACACGGTGGCACTCGTCGGGATTAACGGCTCGATCGACTGGCTATGCCTGCCAAAGTTCGGCTCCGATGCCTGCTTCGCGTCGCTGCTCGGTATAGAGAACAACGGCTGCTGGAGGATAGGCCCGAAGTACGCG
>DASRSJ010000007.1:0-1957 GCA_035656555.1 Opitutaceae bacterium | reverse complement strand
GGTATTGGAGAGCCAGAGCGGCGATCCAAATGTCGTTTTCGGGAATCGGCATCCCCCGGGACTTCAGCCCAAAACGGATTGCGGCGTAGTGGACAGCGGTTGAGCCGTCAACGGACACGACTGCGAACGCCTTAAGGCTCTTTTCAAGCCAGCCTTCATATCGACCCTGGAACTTGGAGCCGAGGATTCCATACCGATACTCTCCCAGAACGATAGACGGAAGAGAAGGTACCGACACCGACTCCATCTTTTCTGCAAGACCTTCGTCGCCATCTGCGAGCGCGGACAGGGCGTTTGTATCGAGGATCATTTCCACTCTTCCGGATTCACTCGGGAAAACTCTGCAGCAATGTCCTGGTTTATCTTGGCTGTTTCATCGCGCAGTCGACGCAGGCCTCCGAAGGCAATTCGCCAAGCAGGAACGTCCTCAACTCCATGCTGGGAGCGATTGAGTTTTTCGGTGAGCGCTTCGTTAACGACCGCACGGATCGTCTTACCTTGTTTCGCGGCGGAGATCTTGAGCTGCCTGAAGAGCGGTTCAGGAATTTCGAGGGTTGTTTTCACTAGAACCATAAAGACATAAATATGGATAAATTCAACCCAAAGACATCAAAGGAGTCCGGCTTCCCTAAAACTATAGTATCCCCGGCCAAGAGGATCAGCTCCTCGTCGTCCGATGATAACATGATCCAGGAGAGGTATATCCACCGCCGCCGCGGCCTCCCGGAGCTGCCGGGTGAGCTGGATATCCGCAGCACTTGGAGATGGGTCGCCTGACGGGTGATTGTGGACGCAGACGACGGTCGAAGCCGCCTCGCGTACCGCCGAGCGGAACACCTCCCGGGGATGGGCCAGGGCTGCTGTGGCAGTGCCGGATGAGATTTCGACCCTGCGCTTCAGCCGATTGCGCCTGTCCAAGCAAAGGACCCAGAACTTCTCGACGTCCAAGCCGGATGCCACGGCCTGGAGGTTCGTGAAGATCTGCTCGGGCCGGCCGAGGATGGGAGCCTCGGCGGCCGGGAAGCTCACGGCCCTGCGCGCAACCTCCATGGCTGCAACCAGCTGGAGGGCCTTGACCCGCCCGATGCCCTTTATCGCCCGGAAGTCGGCCTCGTGCCACGACATCATCCCGGCAAATGACTTCGCCTCGCAGAGCAGCTTGGATGAGAGGGTGAGCACGTCATGGCCCCGGGTCCCGCTCCTAACAACGATCGCGAGGAGCTCCGCGTCGCTGAGGGCTGCGGCCCCGAACCGCTCCAGCCGCTCCTGGGGACGCTCGGCGACCGGCATGATGAGGATCCTGTTGGCAGGGCGGGGTGGGATTTCCTTTGGCTCGGGCGTCGTCGTCATCGTGCCGCGAGGATGCACGGCGTTGCGACGGTAACCAAGCAAATTAGACATGTCTAACAACGATGACGCAAGAAACCCATTGCTGTTTCCCCGTTCGTTTTCGGCGCCGCTGGCGCCCGGCGCCTAGAAGTGCTTCACGTAGCCGTTGCGCCTGAGGCGCTCGAGCCACCGGTCCTCGTACTCGCGGCCCATCTCCTGCACCAGGATGCGCTCAATCTGGTCGCGCACCTCGTCGAGGGGCTGGATGCCGGCGTACTTGCGGTCCTCGGCATAAAGCAGGAAGCAGCCCTCGGGCAGCAGGACCGGGTCCGAGCACTCGCCCTTCTTCACGGCGAAGAGGGGTTCGCTGAACTCTGGCTTCAAATCTGAGCGCTTCATCCATCCCCAGTCGCCGCCCTTGGCGCGGCGGGAGTCGGAGCTGTATTCCTTTGCAAGGTCCTCGAACTTCTCGCCGGAGCGCAGGCGCAGCAGGATGGCGTCAGCCTGGCCCTTGAGCTCGCCGTCGTTTTCGCCTTGGGCGCGTGAGAGCTGGATCAGGCGGAGGTGGACGCTGTCGTCCTGGTAAAAGCGGTCCTTGTTCTCCTTGTAGTACTGCTCGATGCGGATC
>DASRSJ010000006.1:0-17937 GCA_035656555.1 Opitutaceae bacterium | reverse complement strand
TTGGCCGCCATGCTTGGCGTGAACAGCAACGAGGTCGCTGAGTCCGCCCGCCAGGTCGCCTCGACAAGCCAGACGCTCGCCGAGGGCGCCAGCGAGCAAGCCGCTTCACTCGAGGAGACGAGCGCATCGCTCGAGCAGGTGTCCTCGATGACCTCGAGCAATGCCGAGCACGCGCAGGAGACAAACACATTGGCCCTCGAGACCCGCGCCGCCGCCGAGGCGGGAGCGAATGACATGTCCGCCATGTCCGGGGCCATGGACGCCATCAAGGTCTCCGGGGACAACATCGCCAAGATAACGAAGACGATCGACGAGATCGCGTTCCAGACGAACCTCCTGGCGCTGAACGCCGCCGTCGAGGCAGCCCGCGCCGGCGAGGCCGGTGCCGGGTTCGCGGTCGTGGCCGAGGAGGTCCGCTCGCTGGCCCAGCGCAGCGCCACGGCGGCACGCGAGACAGCAGAGAAGATCGAGGACTCGATCCAGAAGAGCGTCAGGGGAGTTGCCATCAGCCGCCAGGTCTCGGAACGCCTGGCTGAGATTGTCGGAAAGGCCCGCAGGATGAGCGAACTCGTGGCCATCATCGCCTCGGACTCAGGCGAGCAGAAGACCGGCATCGGCCAGATCTCGACCGCCGTCAGCCAGATGGACCAGGTGACCCAGCAGAACGCCGCCGCAGCCGAGGAGAGCGCCAGCGCCTCCGAGGAGCTGAGCAGCCAGGCCTCGACCCTGAGGGAGACCCTAAAGCAGCTCCTGGAGCTGGTCGGCCAGGCCGAGCAGGTGGCCGCATCCGTGCCCGACACGGCGCCGGAGGCCAAGACCGAGCGCCCCGCGCGCAAAAGAATCCTTTCAAGGAACCCGAGGCATGAGCGCGTGACCGCTCTCGTCTCCCGCTAAGCGGCCCGGAACCCAGAAAAATCCTTTCCCTATGAACAACAGAACGTGGACAATCGGCAGGCGGATCAAATTTGGGGGCGGCGTGCTTTGCGCGCTCCTGGCACTCGTCGGAGGCATTGCGTGGCACAGCCTCGGCGCCATCCGCACCAACGCGACCGACATCAAGGTCGACATCATTCCCGGGCTCATCCAGTCCGGCGGTCTCTCGACCGAGCAGGCTCAAAATTTCATCAGCGCCGTCATGTACGGAAGGGCCTCGACGCCCGAGGACAAGGCAAAGTGGAAGCAGTCCATGGAAGCCGGCGTCCAGAGAATCGCTGGCTACCTGAGTGCCTATGAGGCGTCGATCACGACGACCCAGGACCGCGAGAACTTCGAGCTCCTTAAAACCCTTCGCGAGAAGAGCCGCACGAGCCGCGAGACCTACATCAGGCTTGTCGACGACGGCAAATCGCGCGAGGCGGAGGCGCTCCTCTCCGGCAGCGTTTACCCAAGCTTCGAGGAATACTCGCGCCAGGCTGCGGTCGTTTTCGACTTCAACGCAAAGAACGGGGACACGGTCTCCAACGAGATCTCGGCCAACACTGTCTCTACCATCAATGTGATCGTCATCGTGACCCTGGTCGCCCTCGCCTTCGGCGCGGCGATCGGCCTCTACATCATCCGCTCGACCAACAAGGCGCTTAACGCCGTGTCGCAGGCCCTGGACTCGGGCGCCAGCCAGACAACCTCGGCCTCCGGCCAGGTTGCCGCGGCCAGCCAGTCCCTCGCCGAGGGCGCCAGCGAGCAGGCGGCCTCCCTCGAGGAGACCAGCGCATCCCTGGAGGAGATATCCAGCATGACCAAGCGAAACGCCGAGTCCTCCCGCCAGGCGAAGGAGCTCTCCAACCAGACGCGCAAGGCCGCCGAAGAGGGCGCCTCCGGCATGGCCGAGATGGGCAACGCGATGAGCGCCATCAAGGAATCGTCCGCCGCGATCGCCAAGATAGTGAAGTCGATCGACGAGATCGCCTTCCAGACGAACATCCTGGCGCTCAACGCCGCCGTCGAGGCTGCCCGCGCCGGCGAGGCTGGCGCCGGCTTCGCGGTCGTCGCCGAGGAGGTTCGCTCCCTCGCCCAGCGCTCGGCCCAGTCGGCCGGCGAGACGGCGACCAAGATCGCCGACGCCATCGCCTGCAGCGAACGCGGCGTGGAGATCAGCGGCAAGGTCGCGGCCAGCTGCGGCGAGATCGTCGCCAAGGCCCGCCAGGTCGACGAGCTGGTAGGCGAGATCGCCGCGGCATCAACCGAGCAGAGCGAGGGCATCAGCCACGTCGCCATCGCGGTCGCCGAGATGGACAAAGTCACCCAGTCCACGGCGGCCAACGCCGAGGAATCCGCCAGCGCCGCCGAGGAGCTCAACGCCCAGGCCCAGGCCATGCGCGAGTCCGTCACGGCGCTTCGCCAGCTCGTCGAGGAGGGCCACCACGCCCAACACGCCGAGACGTCCGCCCCCGTGGCGGCGCCCGTCCGCAAGGCGCTCTCCAGGAATCCGGGCCTGACAAGGCTTCCCAGGAAGTCCTCAGCCGTCGTCTCCACCCGCGTCATCAAGGGCGAGCAGCCCGCCGAGGCCGCCAACGGCGAGGCCAACGAATCCTTCGCCGAATTCTTCAAATAAGCCACACCATGAGCACCGTCACCACAGCCCCCACCGGCATCGCCGGCAAGTACCTGACGGTCGTCGTCGGAGCCGAGGCATTCGGCATCGCCGTCCTCCAGGTGCGCGAGATCATCCGCCTGCAGGGAATCACCGCCGTCCCGCAGATGCCCGAGTTCGTCAAGGGTGTGATCAACCTGCGCGGCAGGGTCATCCCGATCATCGATTTGCGGGTCAAGTTCGGGCTCCCGGCCGAGCTCGCCGAGCGCACCTGCATCGTGGTCGTCCAGGTCAAGCACGGCAACGAGGCCCCGATCTCAATCGGGCTCATCGTCGACAACGTCGAGGAGGTCGTGAACCTCTCCGCGGACGACATCGAGCCGACGCCCGACTTCGGCGTTACAATAGACACCGCCTACATCCTCGGCATGGCGAAGATCAAGGGGAAGGTTAAGACCCTCCTCGACATCGACCGCGTCGTGGCGCCCAGCGTCGTCAAGGCCCTCGCGGCGGAGGCTAACCAACAGGCATGAGGGACGACGAGTTCGAGTTCATACGCACGCTCGTCTACGAGCGCAGCCGCATCAGCCTCGATGACCGCAAGCGCGACCTGGTCATCGGGCGCCTTGCGAAGCGCATGCGCGCGAACGGCATCGAGGCCATGGGCGACTACTGCGCGATGCTCAACGCACCCGAGAACGAGGACGAGCGCTCCCGCATGATCGACGCGATCTCCACCAACCACACGTTCTTCTTCAGGGAGATCGCGCACTTCCAGCTCCTTAGGGAGCGGATCATTCCGGAGATGGCGGCCCGCGCGCGCTCCGAGCGCTGGCAGAGGCTGAACGCCTGGAGCGCCGCCTCCTCGTCCGGGGAGGAGCCCTACTCCATGGGTATCACGTTCGCCGAGGGCCTGAAGGACCGCGGCCTTAACTGGCACATCGAGGCCACCGACATCTCCCACCGCATGCTAAAGGCAGGCCAGATGGCGGTCTACAAGGAGTCCGCCGTGACCCCGCACACGCCCGCGTGGGCTCTGCCCTACTTCCAGAAGGGCTTCGCCGCCCAGTCGGGGAATTTCAGGGTGCGCGCCGACATCCGCGACGACGTGCGGTTCAGCCAGCTGAACCTGCTCGAGGGAGCGTTCCCGTTCGCGGAGCCGGTCCAGGTGATCTTCTGCCGCAACGTCATGATCTATTTCGACAAGCCAACGCAGGAGGAGCTCGTGAACCGCCTCTCCAAGATGCTCGTTCCCGGCGGCTACCTGGTGGTCGGCCACTCCGAGGGCCTGACCGGTGTGCAGCACACTCTCGAGATGATCCAACCCTCGGTCTACCGCCGCAGCCTGACCCCATGACCTCGTCACCCGCATCCTGGTTCACGCAGCGCGTCGTGGTCGGCGTCGGCGACATGGCGGTCTCAAACACCCTGCAGGCCGTGCTGAGCACCTACGCCCTGGGGTCCTGCATTGGCGTCGCCGCATATGACTCGGTGCTGAAGGTCGGCGGCATCCTGCACGTGATGCTCCCAGATTCCAGCCTCTCCCCGGCCAAAGCCTCGGCGCAGCCCGCGATGTTCGCGGACACAGGCCTCAAGCAGTTCTTCCAGAATCTCTTCATGTTCGGCGCCAAGCCGGCGCGCCTGCAGCTCTTCGTGGCTGGCGGCGCCAAGGTGTTCGGCGGCGCGGACATGTTCCGCATCGGGGCGCGCAACACCGAGGCAACCCTCGACTTCCTTTCCCGCCACGGCCTGCAGATCGCCTGCACCGACGTCGGCGGCTCGCACAACCGCACGCTGCATCTGGCGCTCTCAAACGGCCGCCTGACGCTCAAGACGCCCCACGCAGAGGACCAAGTCGACCTCGCCGAGGACGTCCTCGAGGCAGGCGTACCCGCCTGACCGAAACCCGCACAACACTCTCAGTCCAACACCCAACCCATAGATCCATGGCCGCCATCGAAGAAATCGCCGAATCCGTCATCCGGGAGAACATCATACGCGCCGTCGGCGACGTATTCAAAACCATGCTCAACCAATCGGTGCAGTTCCGCTCCGTTGACCAGGCATCCATACCCCAGCCCGGAAGCGCACTCCAGCACGTCGTCGGCACCGTGGGCTTCATCGGCGACATCAACGGCCTCATCTATCTCTACATCGACGAGGACTTCGCCGGCAAGTGCACGAGGGAGATGCTCGGCATGACCGACCAGGAATTCGCAGAGAACGGCTCCGAGTCCGTCAACGACGCGATCGGCGAGATCACCAACATGGTGGTCGGCAGCTTCAAGAACGGGCTCTGCGACGCGGGCTACCCCTGCAAGCTGACGATCCCCTCCATCCTGCGAGGCAGGAATTTCAGCGTGGAGCAGGTCAGCAGCACCCAGCGCCATGTCTACTGCTTCGAGACACAGGGCCGCCAGATAACGGCCGACATCCTCCTCAAGACCGAAGACTGAACCCTCTAAAGCAATCCACCATGCGCCATAAAATTCTTACCGTGGACGACGCCAAGACCGTCCGCATCATCATCAAGAAGGCCTTCCGCTCCTTTGACTGCGAGATCATCGAGGCCGTGAACGGTGTCGAGGGGCTTGCCATCGCGGCAAAGCACATGCCCGACCTGATCCTCCTCGACATCACGATGCCCGTGATGGACGGCATAGAGATGCTGACCCGCCTGAAGGCGGACCCGCAGCTTAAGTCCATTCCCGTCATGATGCTGACCGCCGAGGGCGGCCGGGACAACGTCCTGAAGATCGCGAAACTCGGGGTCCGCGACTACATCATCAAGCCCTTCAAGGAGGACACCCTGATCGAGAAGATCGGCCGAATTCTCGACCTGCTCCCGCTTGAGGAGGGAACCGAGCGCCAGCGCTCCACCCAGGACCCGGCCGACATCCTCCTCGTCGAGGACAAGCCCGCCATCATCCAGCAGATCACCGACGGGCTCAAGCACACGCCCTGGAAGGTCCACGGCGTCCAGAGCCAGGGTGCCGCGCTCGACTTCTGCACCCAGACGGTGCCGCACCTCATCATCATCAGCCTCTCGCTGCCCGATGAGTCCGCGTTCGCGCTCTTCCGCGGCCTGCGTGCCAACATGAAGACCAAGTCCACGCCTGTCTTCGGGCTCGTCGTGAAGACCGAGGTCGCCGTCCAGGCAGCGGCCCAGCAGGTCGGCATCACCTCCATCGTCACGAAGCCGATCGACATGGCCGAGCTCGAGTCACGCATGTCGAAGGCCATGAACCTCGACATCTCCTCCCGGTATTTCCAGATCGAGCCGGAGTTTCTGAACATCATGCTGCCGGCCAACTGCACGCCGATCTCCCTGACGGAGCTTGAGCAGTACCTCCAGCCGAAGCTGGCCGAGGCCGTGAACACCGGAATCAACAAGGTTGTCCTGAACGTCTCCACGATCCGCTACCTGGACATGAGCTCCCTCAAGCTCCTCGTGCAGATCATGCAGGCCTGCAAGAGCCTCGGGATGAACTACGCCCTCATCGGCAACTCGATCATCGCCGGGGAGTGCAAGAACCTCGAGGAGACGAAATTCTGGGACTTCCACGAGAGCGTCGAGAACGCCAAGGCCCACCTGGTATCAGGCGGCCAGCTGGTGAAGGCCTGACCTCAAGCCCCGCGACGACCCCGACACCACCATGAGCCAAGCCCTCTCCGACGCCGTAGACTCCGTCCTGAACCACCTCGCCTCCGAGTCGGTTCTCGCAACGCCTGGACGCGAGGAGGGCCGCGTTCCGGTCTACAGCCTGCTGGCGGAGCTGGATACACTCTGCGCCGACTGGCCGGAGGTCCTGGTGCCGGTTCGGGCCGTCACGGCTGAGATAGAGCGGCTTCTCAACGACGCTGTTCCATTCGACCCTCCCTCGATCAAGGCTCTCCAGTCCCTCGTCGAGTGGGTTCCCGAGGCCGTCGAGGCCCGGAGCGCCCACCGCCCCCTGCCGGCCTGGCTTCTCGGCGAGGTGAAGCCGGTGGCCGCCGCCGAAGCCCCCGTGCAGCAGCCCAAGAGCGCGGAGCCCGAGGAGGCGCTCCTCGTACTCGACCTCGATCAGAGCCGCGACCTTCTGCAGGAGTTCCATGCCGAGGCGAAGGAGCACCTTGAGTCCATTGAGGCCGCGGGCCTCAAGCTTGAGCAGTCCCCAGCCGACCGGGAGGCCGTAAACTCCCTCTTCCGCTCTTTCCACACCATCAAGGGCAATTCCGGCTTCCTGGGCCTCGTCCCCATGCAGCGCGTGGCCCACGAGGTGGAGTCGCTCCTAGACCTGGTGCGCACCGACAAGCTTGTGATCAACGGCAGCATCGTGACCGCGATCCTGCGCAGCCGCGACGCCTTGGCGGTCCTGAACCAGCAAGTTGGGGCCGCGCTCGAGCATGGCCGCACTCCCGACAAGGTGGTGCCCGTGTGCGAGCTGATTGCGAACGTCCAGCTCCTGGCGACGGGCGCGAATCTTGCCGCGCCTTTGGCGCCTGTCCAAGCGGATGCCCCCAGGGAGGAGCCCGAGGCCAAGGCATCGTCCAAGGCAACGGGCCAGACCGTCCGCGTGAACACGGAGAAGCTGGACTCGCTCATGGACGTCGTTGGCGAGCTCGTGATCGTCCAGAGCCAGCTGAGCGAGACCGCGCGGCGCTTTGGCGAATCCGTACCCTCGCTCGCGGGCCATGTCGGCCTTCTCGGCCGGCTGACGAAGGAGCTCCAGTACAATGCGATGTCCCTTCGGATGATCGCCATTCAGCCGACGTTCCAGAAGATGGAGCGCCTGGTCCGCGACCTCGCAAGGGAATGCGGCAAGAAGGCCGTCCTTTTCACGGCGGGCGGTGACACCGAGCTCGACCGCAGCATGGTCGAGGAAATCGCGGATCCCCTGGTCCACATGGTGCGCAATGCCCTGGACCACG
Source organism: Opitutaceae bacterium (assembly GCA_035656555.1). GTDB lineage: Bacteria > Verrucomicrobiota > Verrucomicrobiia > Opitutales > Opitutaceae > Palsa-1447. Next base: position 10,496 of record DASRSJ010000006.1, on the reverse strand, counting down.
GCCTCGAGGGGCCGGAAGACCGTATCGCCGCGGGCAAGCCCGAGGTCGGGACGGTGTCGCTTCGCGCCTCCCATCAGGGCGGCAAGGTCGTGATCGAGATGAGGGATGATGGACGCGGGCTGAACCGGGACAAGATCCTGGCGAAGGCCAAGCAGAAGGGCTTGGTCGCCCAAGACGCGCAGCCTGCCCCGGACGAGATTCTCAACATGATCTTCCTGCCCGGCTTCTCCACCGCGGAGAAGGTCACGGCTGTCTCAGGACGCGGTGTCGGCATGGATGTCGTGCGCCGAAACATCGAGCGCCTGAGAGGAGAGATCGAGATCACCTCCGAGATGGGCAAGGGCACGGTCTTCAAGGTTAAGCTACCGCTCACGATGGCCATCATCGACGGCCTCGTTGTCCGCGTGGGCCTGCAGAGGTTCGTGCTTCCCACGACCTCCGTACTGCGCGCCGTCTGCCTCGCCACGGAGAGCATTGTCCCCGTGCAGGGCTGCGGTGAGGCGCTCGACTTGGCTGGCGGCCTCGTGCCGCTGCGAAGCCTGGACAGGCTCCAGCCGACGGGATCGAAGCCGCGTACGGACAGGGCCGGAATTGGCGTCATCATTGAGTCCTCGGGCAAGAGCTGCGCCATCCTTGTGGACGAGATGGTAGGAAAGCAGGAGGTCGTGATTAAGAATCTCGGCTCTTACCTGCAGGGCTGCACGTCCGTTACCGGCGCGACAATACTCGGCGACGGGACTATTGCTCTGATCCTTGACCCTGGCGCTCTCCTGCAGGCCGCGTGACCGCGCATATCGCTACCATGTGACCCGGATTACCCAAAATCCGGTGATCCCCCGCAAAACTAGGTAGTTACTCGTATAGCAAGTCAGTCGCGTTTCAAACGCAGTTAAGTACACTTGACTTTACGCAAGCCGTTGCTAGGTTGTTAGCAACGGCAAGGCCGTCTGACGTAACTTCCATCAAAAACGCGCCCATAGGATTCGTCCGGGTAAGCAATGAGGTCGATGATTCGACCCTGGCGCGGTTTTCTCGAAATGGAAAAAGCCTTACGTATTTTTTACCTAAGCAATTCGCGCGGGCAACCGATCATAGGATCAAAGGCGAAATATGGTTTTCAAATTCATGAATTCCCCGGTTCAAAGCCGGATTTCACGTGTCTGTATTAGACGTGAGGGCCACTACGGAATCTGTGCTTTCGCCTCTCAAATTACCCCAAATTTGAGACAGGTTTTTTACACCTGCGACGCTGACATTTAACCCCCCTGTAACCATGATGACATCCATGATTATCGCTGTCTTGCTTCTTTTGCTCGCCGGCTTGTTCACGGTTCTCAAATCGTTCAAGCGTGCGGCGCTCGGATACGAAGATGAATTTGGTTTCCACCCAGGCTCCGACCGCGAGGAGACTTTCTCCCAGCCGGAAGTGGGAATCCTAGAGGTAGAACAGAAGACCCTGGTGTCGGAAAAAAAGACTGTTCGCGCTCCGCGCCCGAAGCTCCGCAAGGCACCTGTCTCGCTGGATCACGGTCCGACGCCGACCTTCCAGATCTGAGTCGGTTACAATTCGGCTCGGCGTCGGATTCGATGCACGAGTTTTGCGAACCCTTCTAAGAAAAGAAGGTCGAACGGCGCGGAATGATCCTGATGCCGTTAGCGATTGCGGGTTGGAAATCTCCCTGGCGGCTTCGCGGCATATTGTCCGCAGGAGGGGTAAAGCACCGTCCGATTGGCTCCATGGTGTGCAAATTCGCGAGGACTTGTTCTCGAAATTGCAACTCGGCATGGAAATTGCGCAATGAATTTGCACCTCGCCTAGGCGCCGAAAATTCACCTAAAGTACGGATCTGAATTTTGAATTTTTAACGCCTTTAAAATCAACGATTAACACTTCCTCTTTTCGATTTCTCCAAGAAATTGGGAGAAAATACGTAATTCCCGCATTTGACCCTCATAACGAGAATATTCTCCATCCCGCCCGTGATCGACAGCACCTCAGCTTCTTCGCCTGATTCACTCACGCGAGCCGATCTTTCGGTAATCACAGCAGGACACGTCCTGCGACGGCTTTCGGCCCTTTAATCAGGTCCGAAAATCTGAGCTGACCCAAATTTGCCCAATGGATTCACAGAGTCACCCCTCCAAGACTGTAAAAAATATGTTTAAGACCGAGCAAGGTCCGCTGCCGGCCTGGAAACGCGTGATCGACCTGACCTGCTGCCTCATTGCCCTGCCAGTCCTCTGCGTTTTCACGCTCTTGCTGACCGTCTATTTCAAATTCGCTGCAAAGGGCCCCGTCTTCTTCAAGCAGGAGCGCATTGGCTACAAGGGCGGGAAGTTCATGTGCTATAAGTTCAGGACGATGACCGTAGGCGCGGACACGGCAAGCCACCGGGCCTATTGCGACAGCCTGATGGGATCCCGGGCACCGATGGTGAAGCTCGATTCCAAGGGAGACTCCCGGGTAATTCCGCTGGGTTGGATACTTCGGGCGACAGGTTTGGACGAACTGCCGCAAGTGATTAACATTTTCCGCAAGGAGATGAGCGTTGTCGGCCCACGTCCCTGCATTGAGTACGAGTACGAAAAATACACGCAGGAAGAGCGCAAGAGGTTCAATTCCATTCCTGGCCTGACCGGGCTCTGGCAAGTCTCTGGCAAGAACCGCACGACCTTTGACGAGATGATCGCGCTCGACATCCGCTATTCTGAGGCGCCCTCTTGTTTCGAAGACATCAGGATAATCCTGATGACGGTCCCGTGCCTGGTAATCCAATTTGCTGACACCCGCGCCGCGAGGAAATCCAAAGCTCGCGCTGTGATGCCAAGGCGGTCAATCACGGAGCGGCCTTCCCCAGCGAAACGCCGTCCCCAGATCGTAACCTCCTAGCCCCACCATAAAGAAGGCGCCCAAGGCGCTTGCGCAGCACAATGAGCAAACAAATCAGAATAGGTGTCATCGGATGCGGCTATTGGGGCCCGAATCTCATTCGCAATTTCAGGTCCCTGCCGGACTGCTGCCTCAAGGTGATGTGCGATCTGAGCGAGAGCCGCCTGAAACACCTCCACGCCCTTTATCCCGAGGTTGAATGCTCCACGAAGTACGAGGAGATGGTCACGCGCACCGATATCGACGCCGTAGTGGTCGCGACCTCCGTGCGTTTTCACTACCCTATGGCGAAGGCCGCGCTGCTCGCGGGCAAACACACTCTTGTCGAGAAGCCGATGGCCATCTCCACGGAGCAGTGCGAGGAGTTGATCGAGATCGCCCGGAGCAATAGCCTCATCCTGATGGTGGGCCACACCTTCCTGTATTCCGCCCCGGTGCGAAAGATTAAGGAGATCGTGGATAACCACGACATCGGCGACATACGCTACATCTCGGCCAGGCGGTTGAACCTCGGTCTATTTCAGAAGGACATCAACGTGGCGTGGGACCTGGCGCCGCACGACATCTCCATCATCCTGTACATTATGCAGGAGCTGCCCCACAGCATCAATTGCAGGGGCGCGGCGCACATCACGCCGGGGATCGAGGACGTGACAAGCATGAGCCTCCAGTTCTCCAAGGAGCGCTCGGCCATCATCCACAGCAGCTGGCACGACCCGAGGAAGGTCCGCGAGATGACGATCGTCGGCAGCAAGCGGATGATTGTGTACGACGACATTGCCGCGCAGGAGAAGATCAAGATCTTCGACGCGCGCGTGGAGCGTCCGCCGCATTACGACACCTTTGCCGAGTTCCAATATGCCTACCACTATGGCGACATCCACTCCCCGTATGTGAAGCAGGACGAGCCGCTGAAGACGGAGTGCCAGCACTTCCTCGACAGCATCCGGAACGGGTCGCTGCCGATCACAAACGGGGCCGCGGGCATGGAGGTCGTCCAGATCCTCGAGGCCTCAACGGAGTCGCTCAAACTCAAAGGTGCCCCCGTGTCGCTCACCGCGGCCCGCTACCACCGCGAGACCGCCGTGCCTTTTTCCAGGGTTGGGGCGCCTGCGCCGCAGCACGCGAGCGGAAACGGCAAGTCCTAGAAGGCCCACAGGGAGCACCACTTGCCCTCCTGCCGAACGCCGGGAGGAAATTCTCCACTACACTTTGTCGCGGCACTGCGCCGCAGTCCTAAAAAACAAGACCCGCATTTATGAAGGTTCCGTTCCTAGATCTGAAGGCACAAAACGACCCGATACGCGCCGAGTTGCTCTCGTCGATCGAGGAGGTCATCGACCGCACGGCCTTTGCAGGCGGCCCCTACGTCGCTAAGTTTGAGAAGGAGTTCGCGGCATTCTGCCATACCGGCCACGCGGTCGGATTAGGAAACGGCACGGACGCGCTTTGGTTTGCCCTCCTTGCACTCGGCGTCGGGCCCGGCGACGAGGTCATCACCGTTTCCCACACGTTCATGGCGACCGCCGAGGCTATCAGCTTCTGCGGAGCGACGCCCGTCTTCGTGGACGTCGAGGACAAGACCTTCACGATGAACCCGGCGCTCATCGAGCGCGCCATTACTCCGAGGACCAAAGCAATCATCCCGGTTCACCTCTATGGCCAGATGGCCGACATGGACCCGATCATGGAGATCGCGAATCGCCACGGCATTCCCGTCATTGAGGATGCGTGCCAAGCGCACGGGGCCGAGTACAAGGGTCGCCAGGCAGGGTCCATCGGCATCGCGGGATGCTTCAGCTTCTATCCCGGCAAGAACCTCGGCGCATTCGGCGAGGCCGGCGCGGTCGTGACAAACGACGCGTCCCTCGCGAAGAAGATGCAGGTCCTCCGCGACCATGGCCAGGAAACGAAGTACCACCACTCTGTGATTGGCTGGAACGGCCGAATGGACGGCATCCAGGGCGCAGTCCTCAGCATCAAGCTAAAGCACCTTGCAAAGGGCAATGAGCTGCGCCGCAGGAACGCCGCGCTCTACACACAGTTGATCGGCGACAATCCCCTGATTTCCCGCCCGGCCACCGCGGACTACGCAACCCACGTGTTCCACCTCTATGTCGTCCGCGTGGGCGAGCGCGACCGGGTCCTGCAGGCGCTGGCCGACAAGGGTGTTTCCTGCGGCATTCACTACCCGAAGCCCGTTCACCTGCAGAAAGCCTATGCCCATCTCAGTCTCGGGCCCGGATCCTTCCCGGTCACCGAAAAGTGCGCGGGTGAGATCCTCTCGCTTCCGATGTTCCCGGAGCTCACCGAGACGCGGATCAGGACGGTGGTGGAGGAGCTTAGCCCACTGGTTTCCGCCCCGATTGGCCGGGAGACAGTCGGTGCGTGAGGGACGCGCAGCACAGCTAGGGACCGGCCCCCTGGATGATCCGGCATGGGACGCGAAACTCGCTGCCCATCCGGACTCCACATTTTTCCATGGATCGGCGTGGGCTCGCGTCCTTGCCAAAACGTACGGCTACAAGCCGTGTTATTTCACCGAGGATTGCGCGCAGGGGTCGGGCACCGTGATACCGCTCATGGAGGTCAACAGCATCCTGACGGGTCGGCGCGGCATATCCCTTCCCTTTACTGACGAGTGCGAGCCGCTGAGCCAGGACCAGGCCTCCTTCAGGAAATGCTACGATCGCATTCTGAGCCACGCGAGGGAACACAACTGGCGATATGTGGAAATGCGCGGCGGCAAGCGGTTCATGGAAAATGCGCTGACTTCGACGCAGTTCTACGGCCACGAGCTGGACCTTGGGTTCGATGAGGAAACACTCTTCAAGAACATCGAGCCGTCCGTCAGGCGTGCGATCCGGAAGGCGGAGCAGAGCGTTCTTACCGTGGAGTGCTCGCAGGGCGAAGAGGCGGTGAAGTCGTTCTACAGGTTGCTTTGCAAAACCCGCAAGCGACTCGGGGTGCCTCCCCAGCCTTACTCGTTTTTCAGGGAAATCCAAAAAGAGGTGATTTCCAACGGACTAGGATGGGTGATGCTTGCCCGAAATGGCAGCCGTCCGGTGGCTGGCGCGGTGTTTTTCGTCAACGGCCAGAAGGCGACCTACAAGTTCGGCGCCTCGGACGACAAATTCCAGCACCTCAGGGCCAACAACCTTGTCATGTGGTCGGCGATAAGGAAATTGCGGGCCGAGGGTGCCCGCTCGCTGGATTTCGGTCGAACAACGCTCTCGAACGAAGGGCTTCGGAAATTTAAGCTCGGATGGGGAACCACAGAAAGGACCATCGATTACGTAAGATATGATCTCCGAACGAGTTCCAATGTGACTAAGACGGACGCTTCATCAGGTTGGCACTCCGCCATATTCAAGGCCCTCCCTACTCCCCTCTCTCGACTTATCGGTGTGGCTCTTTATAAGCATATAGCCTAATCTGGAACCAAGTAATGGATAGATCATCAAGACCTTCAGAGCCTTTCCGGTCACCGCAGCCCATAAGCGTGATGCCCCCGGCCGAAGGGGGCATGGCCCTTGGGGACATCTACTATATCCTCTTCCGCCACAAATGGAGGATATTGATCTGCACGCTGTTGGGTTTTGGCGCGGCATTTGCGGTCTACATGTTGAGGCCCCCTCTTTACCAGTCGGAGGCCAAGCTTTTCGTCCGGTACGTGACTGAAGGAAAGACGCTCGGCCCCCCGGGCGACGACACGAGGACAATCTCCACGGACCCCAGGGGCATGACGCTTCTGAATACCGAGGTCGAAATCCTCACAAGCCTTGATATCGCGGAGCAGGTCGCCGACACGGTCGGTCCCGCGAAAATCCTGGCAAAGGCCGGCAAGGGAAAGGACCGCAATTCGGCCGCCGGTCTGATCCAGCGAAATCTGATCGTCGAGGTACCGGTGGGCAGTAGCGTTATCCACATTGTTTTCAGGCACCCTGATTCAACGGTCGTCCAGCCGGTCCTCGCTGCCCTCATCGATGCCTATCTCAAGAAACACGTGGAAATCCATGCCGCCGTGGGAATCGTGGGCGATTTTCTCACCCAGGAAACGGACCAGCTCAGGACACGCCTCTCCCAGACCGAGGACGACCTGCGGAAGGCCACCGCGAAGGCGGGTGTTGTGTCCGTCCCCGACGCCCAGAAGGCGTTTCCGATCCAGATAGCCCAGATCAGGGAGCAGATATTCAGCGCAGAGGCAGAGCTTGCGGAGCGCGCGTCACTCTTTGAGCAGCTCAACAAGCACCCGCCCGTCGTGCCGTCCACGACTGCCCCCAGTGTTCCAGAAGTTCCGGTAGCGCCTGAGATCCTCGATAAGTACAAGGCGGTGTCCGCGCACATCGACCTGCTCCAAAAGAGGATCGACGACCTGCTGACCCAGTTTACTCCGGAGAATTCCCGGGTCGTTGAGGCGAAGGGACTGCTAGCTGACTCCCAGGCATCGAAGAAGAAGCTCGAAACGGAGAACCCTCAACTGCTCCACGTCCAGATCGCGCCCCCCTCACAAGGAACGTCAAAATCCGACGGGACCGACCCTGTGGTCGAGGCGGCCCACCTCACCGCCCTCCAGACGAAGATCAAGGTGCTTAAGGGCCAGCTCGACGAGCTTAGGGCCGAGGCGGCCAAGGTGGACGACATGGAAGTCACCGTGCAGGAACTCCAGCGCCAAAAGGACCTGGAGGAGTCCAACTACAAGTATTACGAGGCGAGCCTCGAGCAGTCCCGCATCAACGAGGCGCTCGGCAGCGGAAAGGTTTCCAACATCAGCCAGATTCAGACCCCCTCCCCGCCCGCCGTTGATTGGTCAAAAACCTCGAAACTGGTGGGCGGAGTTGCGGCTGCCGGCATCGCGATTGGCCTAGCATGGGCCTTCCTGATCGAGCTCTATCTCGACCGCACGGTGCGCCGCCCGATCGACATCGAGCGAATCCTTGGCGTCCCGCTGTTCCTCTCAATTCCTGACATGCACACCAGGAGCTTTCGCCGAAAGGTGAAAGACGCGGCCAAAGCCGAGGCACAAAGGAACCCCGAGCACAGCGATCTTCCCGCGCTCGCGGATTCCGACCCCCTGCACCCTTTCCACGAGACTCTGAGGGACCGGATGATTGGTTATTTCGAAAGCCGGAATCTCACCCACAAGCCGAAGCTTGTCGCGGTGACCGGCTTCACGAATTCCGCCGGCGTCACGACAACGGCGGCGGGCCTTGCCAAATCCCTTTCCGAGACAGGAGAGGGCAACGTTCTCCTCGTCGACCTGACACTAGGACAGGGATCCGCACAGCAATTCTACAAGGGAAGGGCAATTATCGGCCTCGAGGACATCCTTACGACCCGCGGAAGCGCCCAAGTACAGGACAAGCTCTTTGTCGTTGCACAGGAGCCCGGCGGCGACCGCATATCCCGGATCCTTCCCCAACGCTTCTCGAAACTTGTGCCCAAGCTCAAAGCGAGTGACTTCGACTATATTATTTTTGACATGCCTCCCGTCAGCCAGATCAGCGTTACGCCCCGCCTGGCGGGATTCATGGACATGGTCCTTCTCGTCGTTGAGTCCGAAGCGACCGACCGCGACTTGGTCAGGAGGGCGGCGGGCCTCCTGGCGGCCTCTAAGGCCCACGTTGGCGTCGTCCTGAACAAGACGAACTCATACGTCCCAGCGGCTTTGCACCAAGAATACCTCGGCAACGCTTAGGCGAAGGCCGGCATCCTAGTTATTCTCGATGCTACGGCACCGTCTTTACTACCTGTTTAAGCCCCATATACCTTGGGGAGCGCGCATGGCGGCGCGGCGGATATTAGCTAAGAGGAAGAGAGCCAAGACATCAGGAGTCTGGCCCATTGACCCTTCGTCCGCTGTCGCACCGGAAGGATGGTCCGGTTGGCCGGAGCAAAAGAAGTTCGCCTTTGTAATCACTCATGATGTCGAGAGCGCGGAAGGCCTGGCAAAATGCCTTCAGCTGATGGCGGTTGACCGTGAGATGGGGTTCAGGTCCGTGTTTAATTTTATCCCCGAGGGCGACTACCGGGTTACTCCGGAGGTCCGGCAGGAGCTGATGGCCAACGGATTTGAGGTTGGGATTCACGATCTAGAGCACGACGGCAAGCTCTTCGCCTCCCGCAAGGAATTCGAGTGGAAGGCAAAAAAGATCAATGAGTACGTCCGCGATTGGGGCGTCTCGGGATTCAGGTCGGCCTTTATGCTTCGCAACCTCGAATGGATCCACGCGCTCGACGTTGGCTACGACTCCTCGACGTTCGACACGGATCCGTTTGAGCTTCAGGCCGAGGGGTCCGGAACGATCTTTCCCTATTGGATCCCGAGGCCAGAGGGGACCGCAGGGCCGAGGGAAGGTTATGTGGAGCTTCCCTACACACTCGCACAGGACTCCACCCTCTTCCTGGTCATGGCGGAAGCCACAAACGACGTCTGGACCAAAAAGCTGGACTGGATCGCGGCCCATGGGGGAATGGCGCTCGTCAACGTTCATCCCGACTACCTCCAGTTCCCGGGCGAAAAGCCTTCCAGCCGGACTTATCCAGTAGCCCAATACCGTCAGTTTCTTCAATATGTTAGGGACCGTTACGCAGGTCAGTACTGGCAGGCCACCTCACGGGAAGTGGCCAAGTTTATCGTTGGGCTTCCCCGGAAGCCGCTCCTCACCCGGAAGAAGCGCGTCTGCATGGTCACACATTCGTTCTACGAGAGCGACAACAGAGTGACGCGGTACGCCGAGTCGCTGGTCGAGCGCGGCGACCATGTGGATATCTTCGCGCTTCGACGCTCCCCGGAGTCGCCCGCCTTCGAGACTATAGAGGGGGTAAACGTGTACAGGATACAGAACCGATTTACCAAATCTGAGCGGTCGGCCGCCTCCTTTGTCTGGCCACTGATTCGCTTCCTGGCGTCATCGTCATGGAATCTCACGCGGCGGCACGCGAAGAAGCCATATGACCTGCTGCACATTCACAACATGCCGGACTTCCTCGTTTTTGCGGGGTGGTATCCGAAGCTCGGTGGGGTCCAGATCATATTGGACATCCATGACATCGTTCCGGAGTTCTATGGGAGCAAGTTTGCGGCGGGAAAGAACCGGCTCGCGATGGGGGGCCTGATGCTCATGGAGCGGTGCTCGGCCGGGTTCGCGAATCACGTGATTATCGCCAATCACCTATGGAAGGATAATTACGCGAAGAGGACCGGGTCCGAGGGCAAAATCTCGGTGTTCATCAACAATGTCGACACACGCACCTTCAGGCCGCACAAGCGGATTAGGGGAACTGAAAAGATCATAGTCTTGTTCCCCGGGGGGCTGCAATGGCACCAAGGCCTGGACATCGCGCTCCGAGCATTCAAGAAGGTGCGCGCCGAGCTTCCCAACGCGGAGTTCCACATCTACGGAGACGGCAACATGAAGCCGTCGCTCATCGCATTATCATCAGAGTTGGAACTCGACGATTGCGTCCGATTTTTCGAACCCGTGCGGATTACGGAAATTGCCGGGGTGATGGCGGAAGCCGACCTGGGAGTCGTCCCCAAGCGGGCGGATTCCTTCGGCAATGAGGCCTACTCGACAAAGATAATGGAATTCATGTCGCTCGG
>DASRSJ010000005.1:0-14553 GCA_035656555.1 Opitutaceae bacterium | reverse complement strand
GCCGTCAGGGTCAGCTCAACGTCGTTTGGATTGTCCTCCACGAGGAGAACGGATCGTAGTGTGTTCATAATTTAGTTGTGGATATCCTCCGCTGGCACGCCTCGCCTAAAACATATTATAGACAGCGGTTTATCATTTATGTGCCTTACCGTTCCTGCTTTTCGGTAGTGAAAAATACATGGTCGCGCCGTTGCCGATGCTTCCCTCCGCCCACGCGCGTCCACCGTGACGGGTCACAATCCGACGCACGTTCGCGAGCCCGATACCCGTTCCTTCAAATTCACTTGAAGTATGAAGACGCTGGAAAACGCCGAAGAGCTTTTCCACGTATTTCATATCGAAGCCGACGCCATTATCCCGCACAAAAAAGACGTGCTCAAGTTGGTGGGCATCAGGCAAAGAGCCGATCGTGATCCGGGGATGCTCGGCCTTGCTTGAGTATTTGACCGCATTGCTGACCAGGTTGACCCAAACTTGGCGAAGCATGGCCATATCGGCATCGATTCTCGGCAGCGAAGAGATCTCCCAGGTGACCTTGCGTTCAGATTCATCATAGCGTCCGTCGCGAATTACGGACGCGACAAGCCCATCGTGGTCCAGCGTAGAATGATTTAACTCGGCCCTTCCGGTTCGACAGAACGAAAGCAGGTCGTCAATCAAGCGGCCCATCTGCTTGGCGGCGGTTGAGATAGTTGACAGATGACGACGGCCTTTCTCGTCGAGGACATGTGCCGAACCCTTAGCAAGAAGTCCTGCGAACCCGTCGATATGTCTCAATGGCGCTCGCAGGTCGTGGGACACAGAGTATGAGAATGCCTCCAGTTCGTTGTTCGCTTCCTCCAATTGGGACGTCCTTTCCTTGACTCTCAGTTCCAAATTTGAGTTGAGCCCTAGTATCTCATTCTCCGCATTCTTTCGCTCTGAAATATCCTCGATTGTGAGGATCGCCAGATGCGGCTTGCCGTCGGCGTTCATCACCACTGTTCCGCCGTAATTAAATATCCGGCGCCATTCCGATTCCTTTCGGCGGACAACGAGCTCAACGTTCCTCAGGTGCTCGCCGTTGAGAATTCTCGAAAGAGGCCGTTCCGAGCTCGTCAATTTCTCACCCGACAATTTCTCAAGAACGAATGAGTCGCCCGAATCACCGAAGCTGTTTCGAAATTCCGCTTCGTTCTCGAACCCGTGCAATTTCACCGCGGCCATATTTGATCTCAACAGGCGACCATCAAGGTCCGACACGACCACTCCCTCGCCAAGGTTTTCAACGATGGCCTGAAGCTGGATTTCGTTCTGCTTGATCGAAGCGTTGCGCTTCTGGATTTCCTCCAGCATCTGGTTAAAGGTGTCGGTGAGCCGCCCTAGCTCGTCGTTCCCGAATTTCTCAGCCCTTACTGAGAAGTCCTGTCGTTTCGACACTGCGGAGGCGGCGTTGGCCAATTCCATAATCGGAGACGAAATCTGGCGCTGGAGGCGCCTGGACATCAGATAGGAGACCAGTAAGACGATCGCGATACCCGCGACTGCCAATCCGACCGTAAACTGGAGCCATTGGGCGAGCACGGCTCCTGTATTGAAACGGAGGTACAGTGTTCCCAATCGTTTGTTGGCGCCCTCTGAGACCGGCTGAAATCCCTCCATGAATACGTTCCGAAATTTGTACCCATCTGGACCGGGCGCCCCCGGAAGCATGTCATCAGGGAAATCATCGGGATATTTAGAGAAAAGGTGGCCGGATTTGTCGTAAAGTGCCGCGGCTTGAATGTTCCGCTCAGCCTTGAGGGAGGATAGAATCTCCCTTGCGTCACTCTGGTTTTCGAAAGCAAGAGCACCGCTACTGTTTGCTGCCGTAATCTCCCCGATCGTCGAAACCTGCCGGACTGTGGATTTCTGGAAGGCGAGATATTCATATCCCATGGTCACCGCACGCATCAGCACGAGTGCGGTCAGGCTCGTACCCAGGATAATGACCGTAAGTTTCCGTCGAATTGGAAGATTCGAGAGCATGGGCTAATCCTCAGACGCTGTTGTTATCCTGGAAGGCCGAAGGAGTTTTGAGCTGATCTTCAGGCCGTCGGAAATGGCAGCTTCGTTATTGATCACCAATCTGACGCGGTGGTCATCGTCAAAGAACCGGATAATCCCACCATCCCGCGTGAACTCGCTTGCGTCGCTGACCGTAAGGATCGGTCGTCCCCTAACCTCGGCAAGGGTCTTCCGGATGTTGCCTGACTCCGACTTGCTGACAAAAAGGATATTACAGGCTGCAATTCCTTCAGTGCCGCTGATCCGGCGAACTCTCACGGGACGGCTGTTCACCCTTTCCCCTTGGACCACTTGGTCGATGAAGTCTCCAAACGGATCCTCGCCGAGGATCCCGATAATGATAGGCGAATCGGGTTCGGAGAATGCGCGGGCAGGCCATTCGACGAACTGAGTGAAGTTAAAGAGAAATACGGCTTTCACCCGATATTCGGGCGTTGTGCTGACCGACTCTGCGGCTTTCAGGCCAGCACAGGCCGAAACCAGTACGATCAACAGCAGCCTCTTACAACGGCTCAGTTTGCTGCTTCTGTTCGTGAATGCATGCACTGGGAGTCTTAATATCTCCAGGCAACTTTCCCGTATATCGAACGTGATATCTCTTCCCGTCCTGCGCCGGGAAATCCATATTCGGGATGGTGATCGTGCAGGAGATTTTCGCCGACAACCGAAAGCTCTATCTTGCTGTTAATCTCCCACGCGAGACGCGCATTGAGTTCCGTATAGCTTGGAACTTCGCCAGTGGCTGGACCGCCGGTTGGGCCGTTGCCAATGCTCAGACTACCTATCCAGCGCAAATCGAGGTCGAAGTGCAGGTTCGGTCGCAGGTCCATCGAGGAGCGCAAGAAAGCCTGGTTCCGCGGATCTGCCGTTTCATTTGTTGCAGCTGTCGCGTCAGTCTGGCCTTCCTCTATCCGGATCGTCTCCGCCAGCAGATCATATCCCACATGCATCCGCCACCAGTCCAGCACTTGATATGTCGTGCTGACTTCAAGGCCGTGGGTCTCTCCGTAGAGGTTGTTCTGGAAGTAAACTGGGTAAGGATAGGGATAATAAGTTGTCGGAGTGGTGGCCGTGGTGCTCCTGAGGTTACTGTAAACATTGTAAAAGATCGCAACCGATCCCGTCAGTCCCGCTACCGGCTCTGTCCGATAGCCGAGTTCGTAACAGATTACGTCCTCTGACTCAAAGCTGCTCGACCCATCTAGAAAGTCCGTTGGAAACTTGTAGGGTGACGGGGCGTTGACCAAGCCCGACACTACTTCGAGGTCGCGGTCGTATCTCGAGGGCGTGCGAACAGCGCGGGAAACGGCTCCCCACAGCATCTGGCCCGCCGCCGGGTTCCACCTCAGTCTTATGCTCGGCTCCGCCTCGATTCCCGTGTAGTCGTTGTGCTCAATCTTTGTCCCAAGAGTCAGCGAGACATCTTTGCTGAGCTTCACATCGTCCTGCACGAACCCGCTATAGAGATTCTGGTCCAGCGATTCCGGCACAAACCTCACAACGGATAGGTCCCGGTCGTATTCCTGCGTGAATCGATATTCCAATCCACAGACGAGTTTGTTGCGCTCGCTAAGGTCGGCATGCAACTGGACATCCATATCGTAGGTATCGAGATTGTCGGTCAAGGGAGCCGCCGGGAACCCCGTAAAATACGGCGGCGCCGGAGGGCTCGCCGCGAAAGGCTGGGAGATGTGGGTTCTGTCGAAATAGGTTTGCGCGCTTATTTCCACACCGCTTGAGATCGTGTGCGTCAATCTTCCCAGAACATTCCCGCCGTTCAGGCCCGTGTTACCTAGCGTCCCGAGATTCTCCAAACCGGAATAAAGGTCGCCCTGAAGGGTTAGCTTGGTCGCTGGATCGGAATCGGAGTCGATCCTGAATCCCATCCTCCCCATTCGTGTGGAATCTGAGACGCTGCTTCCATCGGCAAGCACCTCGCCTCCCCTGTCGGTGTATTCGCCGTATACCCTGTAGCAGATACCCGGGGCGACAGTTCCTCCAAACCGAATCGTGCTGAAGTTTTCGAGTTCGTTACCGACGCCGGTTTCGACATACAGTCCTTGGGTGTCTTTTGCGGCTTTTGTTGTTATGTTGATGACGCCGTTGACAGCATTAGCGCCCCAAAGCGTCCCGCCGGGCCCACTGATCACCTCAATCTGCTGGATATCCACCATCGGATAGTCCTGAACGTTCCATTCAACGCCTCCATAGAGCGGCGAGTAGACGGCCCTTCCATCGATAAGAACTAGGAGTTTGTTCGCCAGGTTAGCATTGAATCCACGTGCGCTGATCGCCCAGTCGTGGGAGTTCTGCTGCGCCACTTCCAGATTGTCGGCCAGGCGCAAGGCTTCGGGAATACTCGTCGAGCCTGATCGCACGATTTCGTCATTTGTCACGACCTGTATCGCCGATGCAGCATCGAGCAGCTTCTCAGGCTCCATCGAGACCGAGGTCACTTCGATGTTCATCAACTCTTCGACGCTCAGCTGCTTTAACGCTACGGCCGTCTGGCCGGCATCGGCAGACTGACCTTCAATCGGCACGGGCAAACCCAAGACCGCGATGAGAAGCGTGGGCGCCAAAAGAACGCGCAGCTTGTCCGCCGACGACTCTGGGTGGGTTCCCATAATGTGTTGGATTCGTTGAAGCGAACAACCCAAGCACACGACGACTTCCGTCTACTAAAAAAATCCCTTAGCTTGACCGTAAATGACCTATCACGCGCTGGGGTACTGTGCAAAGTGTACACAGTTGAATAAATAATTCAACACTCAGCATCAGTATTCCTGCGATTTGAATACATGGATTTACGTAGGGCCCAAACAGCTGGCTTGGTTTTCCTCAAATCTCCGCTACCCTGCTAGAGGCCGTTAAGCATTATCTTAACCGATTCAGCTTCGTGAAAACGCACGCTTCTGACATCAAGAGTTCGAGCTACAAAGAACTATGCCGTCCATTTTACTCATAGAAGATGATGGTAATTTACGCGAGACGATAGCCGCTGGCTTAACTCACGAAGGGCATGATGTGATTCAGGCCGAGGACGGTGAGAGCGCGTTGAGGATGATAAAAGAATATCCCGTAGATGCTGTTGTGACCGATATCGTCATGCCCAACATGGACGGATTGGAGGTCATCAAGAGGTTGCGCGCCGCGATTCCAAACCTGGCAATTGTGGCGATGTCCGGCGGACCTGCGTTGAATGCGCCTCTGTACCTTAAGATCGCCGTCGCGATGGGCGCTGATCGCACGATCAGGAAGCCATTTATGCTACAGGAAATCACCGAGGCCGTAGACGAAATCCTTAAGATCCGCCGTACAGCACCAGACAAGCCTCCGCCGAACTAATTTGATTCATTCTTCCGCTTTCCTCGATTCACACCAAAATCCCACTCCTTCAAGGTAAGTCGACTAATTGAAGGCAGTCGATTCCGTGAACATTTTCCAAAGAAAACTCCGATATGGGCCAGTCAACGGGAGAAATTTACTAAAGATCATCGGCTTACGAGCCGATCTATTCGATTCAGGTCCGATCCCAAGGTGGCCGGTCAATCGCGTGAATCACCATCCAACCGTTGAACGCGCCGTCCGCCGTTTACTCACGCTGAAACGTGGGTCATATATCTTTTTCATCTTAATCGTGGGAACGATCCGAGGGTTCACAGTGGCCGACCTTCTTTCGGACCCCAAGATGAACCCCAAGCGTTTTGCAGGCTACTTTGAGGACTTCGAATTCGACGTGCACCCCTTTGATGTGCAGGACCCGGAGGTCTTCCTGGAGTCAAAAAAGGGGGACTGCATCGACTATGCCGTCATGGCCGACCACGTGCTCAAGCGCGACGGGTTCGGCACGCGGCTCATCCGGGTGGAGATGATCGGCAAGAATATGGGCCACGCCATCTGCTTCGTTGACGACGACAAGGCGTACCTCGACTACAACAACAGGAAATACTTCATCAAGCTCCAGAAGTCAGGACCAAGGCTGCGCGAGATCGCCACCCGTGTCGCCGACTCCTTCGACGCAAACTGGACCTTCGCGTCGGAGTTCACCTACACCTACAAGGAGGATGTGAAGCGCGCGGTCATGACGGTGGTGAAGACGGACCCGCCCGACACCGATCCTGACGCGCCGGGCGCCGGGAACCCCAAGCCGGGAAGCTGAGCCGATGCCGACTCCTAGGGACAAGACCCTCTGGCGCGTGCTCGCGTTCTTCCTCGTCGTCTTGGCGGTGTTCGCCGCAGCGGCGTTCATCTCCATTCGCAACATAAACCGGTCCGTCGCCGGGAGCGACTGGGTCAACCACACGCACGCCGTCATCCAGGAAACGGAGGGCCTGCGCTCCGATCTCTACATCGGCGACGGCGCGGCGCACACCTACGTCGTGACGGGCGACCCGCGGGACCGCCGGGCCAGCACCGAGGCGCTCTCCGACATCTCGGACCACCTGGACATCCTGACGGCGCTGACCCGCAACGAGTCCGGGCAGAAGGAGGAGGTCGCGAAGATCGGCGTCCTCGTGAACAACCGCTTGGAATTCCTCAGGGGCATCCTTGCCGCCCACCAGTCCGGCGACACCGCCGCCCTCAAGGCCGCGCTCCTCGAGGATGCCGGCCAGCCCGGCGTGAAACAGATCGAGCGCGCCGTGGGCAAGCTGAAGGACGAGGAACTGGGCCTCCTGACGGACCGCGACACCGCATCCTTCCTGCAGGCGCAGACCACCCGCTGGACCGTGATGGCCGGCGTGGTCCTGGACGTGCTGCTCTTGGCCGGGGCCGGATGGCTCATCTGGGACGACCTCGGCGCCCGCAAGCGCGCGGCCAAGGCCCTGCAGCAGGCCAACGACGTCCTCGAGGACCGCGTGCGCGACCGCACCGCCGAGCTCGCCTCGTCAAACCAGAGCCTGAAGTCCGAGAACCTTGAGCGGCGCTGGACGAACCAGGGCCTGGAGCACCAGCTGCGGTACAACAACCTGATCATAAGCTCGATCAACGACCTGGTCCTGGTGCTCACCAAGGCGACGAACATTTCACGCGTGAACCCCGCCGTGACAAAGCTGACGGGCCGCGAGCCCCACGAGCTGATCCAGCTGCCCCTTGCGAGCATGGTGCGCCTCGTGCACGAGGGCGACGGCCCGATGATCGATCCGGTCGTCCAGGCGATGAACGAGGGCCGCGACATCAAGGAGCAGCCGGCGATCGTGACCGACAAGCTCGGCCGGGAGATCCCGGTCCAGCTCGCTCTTTTCCCTCTGCGCGACAAGGACAAGATCGTGGGCGCCGTCGTCATTATCCAGGCATCGGAGGGCAGGAAGCCATGAGCGCCGAGACAAAGGCCCCCAGGGCCCACATCATGGTGGTCGACGATGAGCTCGTAATCCGCGAGCTCCTCGAGTCCTTCCTCACGATGGCGGGATTCCGCGTCACGCCGGTGCAGTCCGCGTTCGAGGCCGAGGCGATAGCCGCGAGGGACAGACCCGACCTCGTGATCACCGACCTGCAGCTTGAGGAGTCCGATGGACTGGAGATGGTGGGCCGCCTTAAGGCCCTCCTTCCCGACACCCCCATGATCTTACTCACGGGCGTCCTCTTCGACCCTAAGGTCGTGCGCGAGGTGCTGCAGAAGAAGGTCTCGAGCTACATCGAGAAGACGGCACCGCTCTCAAGGATCATCGAGGAAGTCCAGCGCCTCCTGCCGGGACGCTGAGCCCTCGTGGCCCTAGGCCGACGGGGCCTTGAACTGGAAGGGCGCCTGCACCTTGACCTCGGTGGGCTGGCCCTTGCGGCGCGGCACCTCGAAGACCCACTGTGAGATCGCGGTAGCCGCCGACCAGCCGAACTCCGGGTGTGTCGCCGACACGATTCTCGGAAGGCGCACCCGGCCCTCCTGGTCTATGACAAACTCAATGATCGCCCGACCCGCCGGCAGTCCGGACAGCCTCAGCGCCGCCGGGTAGACCGGCGAGGCCCTGAAGATCGGCATCAGCTTTGCGTCGAGCCCCGTCGCGCCGGGCACCCTGCCCGCCTTCGCTTCGGCCACCAGGGAAGCAAGCGGATCGACCGCGTCGGCCCCTTCGGGGACCGCGAAGCTTATCGTGCGCTTGAGTTCAGTTGGCTCGGACTTGCCGTCGACGGCGGGCGCGGAGAAATAGGACATCTCGACCGCCGCCAAGAGCGCGGCGCCAATCGAGGGGTCGCTGGCCTCGGCAACCTTCTCGTTCTTCGGCACACCGTTGACATCGACCGTGAAGGTGACGGTCGCCGTGCCGCCCTTTCCCGCCAGGCGCAGGTCATAGGGCCATACGGGGTCGGCTAGCGCGATGGGTGTCACGTCCGCCAGGGGCGCGGTCCCATCTGGGGCGGATATCATGTTTGCCGCAAGGGCTCCGCTCGCATTCTGGCGGCTGATGTCGAAATGGATATCCCCCTCCGCCTCGGAGGGCAGAGGCTGGTCGCCCTGCTTCCTCGGCGTGTATTTCAGGGTCTCGATCGCCTGGAGGGCCGGGATCACGAAGTCGACGTGGGTCGCGGCCGTCACCCTCGGGTTGCTCACCGTGCCATCGGCGGCGACGTCGCAGAAGTAATGGGCGCGGCCCGAGAGCTTCCGGTCGTACAGCGTGTCCGGGTAGTTGATGTCCGGGGTGGACTCCAAAACGGAGTCGGTCGTCGGCGAGAGGTCGGGCATCTGCTCCTGCGGTGGCATCCTTGCCCCAGGCCTGGGATCGTCGGGCGAGAAGACGACAAGGGTGTCCAGCGAGCACTTGGCGGGCTTGCCCGCGTCGATGGCCGGAGTGAAGACCCATTGCTTCACCGCGAACTGCGCCGCATCCGCGAAGCGCCCGTCGGTCGCGTCGAGCACGCGGGATGTGGCCACGGCGCCCTTCTCGTCGACAACAAGGCGGATCTGGGCCGTTCCAGGCGCCTTCTCCTTCAGGGCGTCCTCCGGGTAGACCGGGGCGACCCAAGTCCTCAGGAAGGCCTTGCCGTAGACCTGGGAGGGATCCACGGGCGCCTGCGCATGAAGCAGGGGCACCATGCTGGCAAAAAGGAGTGGAAGGCCGGCCAGCCGAATATTCATTCGCGCGCCGTTGATCTTGTCTGCTTCGGCCGGTGACCGGGGAGGCTCATCTGAGCCATCCTTCTCGGCGCATTGCCCGGCGCTTACGAGCCGTAAAGTGGTGCACCCGTAGGGAGTCGAACCCCAAACCTTCTGATCCGTAGTCAGACGCTCTATCCAATTGAGCTACGGGTGCAAATATTGACCGTCAGGGACTTATGTAATTCTGAGTCTTGTCCGAAGCGGCTTTCTATCGTTGTTTTCACCCATCGGAGTCAACGATGAGCAAATCCAGGAAAAGTGGGCCACCACGGGTACTCCTAACCTACTAAAGAACCTGTCGAGCGGGAGATATTACGGGCTATTCACGATTTCGGGCAAGCAGAATTGAGAACCCGAGTAGGCAAGCTCTCACGGGTCTCCGAAGGACCACAAGGTTCTTAACTTCGGGAGCTTCATGGCCACAGCCACGCCTCTATTGTCCACCTTGGTCGCGGTGAGGTTGAGCGATTCCAGCCGCCCGAGCGTCGCAAGCCGCGCGACACCGTCGGAAGTCACCACCGTGTGCGAGAGGTCGATGCGTATAAGATTTGGCCACCGCCCGATCTCCTTCATGCCCTTGTCCGTGACCTTGGTGCGGGCGAGCTCGGCATCAACGATGACATCGGACACGGAAGCGAGTTTGGCCAGCACCTCATCATTGCAGTTGCCCGGCGCGCTGGCGGTGCGGAGCACGAGGCCGTCGGTCGGCACGCGCGAGCGCGGAATGAGCCTCACGCCCAGTCTCCTTGCGAGCTCGGTCGCCTCGGCGAGCTTCGGGCGGTAATCAGGGGCGGCGGGAGGGACTGCCTCGGAACGCCGGGTCGCAGCGAGCTCAAAGGAGGCCGTCTCGGGCGCCCCGGCGGCAACCCAGTTCTCAAGCGCCGCCAAGTCCGCAGGCTCAAGCGGGGGGGAGTCGCCCGACGGCATGAAATCTTCGTCGGTGGGCGGCAGCATGACACGCCGAAGCAGCTCGCTCCCCTCCGTGTCGCCCGGCTTCAGGACCTTGCCGTTCTCGGAACCCCGCAGGACACCCTCAAGGCTGTCGAGCCTCAGCGAGGCCTTCTGCTTCGTCGCGCCATGGCACTTGGTGCAGTTGTGCTGCAGCACCGGGGCAATGTTGGTTGCAAAGCTTCCCGTCTGCGCCCAGCCGGGCGATACGCAACCGATCGCAAGGACGACCGCCATGTGCCTGCCGAACTTCAAGTGAGCACCTCGCGGATGACGCGCGCCGGAAGCACACCTGTCAGTCTCTGGTCGAGCCCCTGGAATTTGAAGGTGAGCTTGTTATGGTTGAACCCAAACTGATGCAGGATTGTGGCATGCAGGTCGCGGACATGCATCGGGTCCTTCACGATGTTGTAGGAAAAGTCGTCTGTCTCGCCGTACGTCATGCCGGGTTTTGTCCCCGCTCCGCACATCCACATGCTGAAGCAGCGCGGGTGGTGGTCGCGGCCATAGTTGTCGGCCTCGAGCTTGCCCTGGGAGTAGACGGTCCTGCCGAACTCGCCGCCCCAGATGACAAGGGTGTCGTCGAGCATGCCCCTGCGCTTCAGGTCCTCAATCAGGCCATAGGTGGGCCTGTCGGAATCCTCGCACATCGTGCGGATGTCCTGGGGCAGGTTGGTGTGGTTGTCCCATGTCCTGAGGAAGACCTGTGAGAAACGCACCCCGCGCTCGGCCAGGCGGCGGGCCATCAGGCAGTTGTAGGCAAAGGTGCCCGGCTCCTTCGCCTTTGGGCCATACAGGTCCCAGGTCGACGCGGGCTCGTCGGAGAAGTCGCTCAGCTCCGGCACGGAAGTCTGCATTCGGAACGCCATCTCGTACTGGGCTATCCGGGTGTTGATCTCCGGATCCCCCACCCGCTCGAACAGCTGCTGGTTGAGCATGTTGACGCCGTTGATCATCGAGCGTCGGACATCACGGCCCACGCCCTTCGGGTCCTGAAGGTAGAGCACTGGCTCGCTCCCCGAGCGCAGGGCAACGGCGGAATATTCCGGCGACAGAAATCCGGAGGACCACAGCCGGTTCGAGAGCGCCTGGACATTCCGCTTCACCGGCATCTTGGAGGTCATCACAACGAAGGTCGGAAGCTCCTCGTTGATGGCCCCGAGCCCGTAGGACAGCCACGAACCCAGCGCCGGCTTGCCCGGAAACATGCTGCCGGTCGTCATCGTCAGGATCGCCGGCTCGTGGTTGATCGCCTCGGTGTAGAGGGACTTTATCACGCAGAGGTCGTCCACCACCTTCCCGGTGTAGGGGAACAAGTCGGAGACCCACGTGCCGGACTTTCCCTTCTGGCTGAAATTGCAGAAGCTTGGCGCAATCGGAAGCCCCGCCTGGCTTGCCGACATGCCGGTGAGGACCTGCCCGCCACGAACGGACTCGGGAAGGTTCTGGGCAAACATCCCCGCCAGCTTCGGTTTGTAATCCCAGGTCTCGAACTGTGACGGCGCGCCCGCCATAAAGAGATAGATCGCCCGCTTCGCCTTCGGGGCGAACTGGGGGGTCTTCTCGGGCAGCGCCGCCGTGTCAGCCAGCAGGTGCGGCGCGCTTCGCCCAAGAATCGTGGCCAGGCCTGCCCATGCCAGAGCCTTGGATCCCCGGGCTAGGAAGTGCCTGCGGGTCTCGGCCTGCAACCACTCCTGCTTGAGCTCAAGCGGCACGTGGGGAAGGTCAAAGATGCTCGGGCGCTCGCCGCCGTGGTCCGAACAGGGGTCGTCATGGGCGTGCGGGTCATCGTGCATAAAGGCCTTATTTTGAAAGAAACTCGTCCAGGTTTAGAAATTGGCTCGCCACCATCGTCCACTCCGCGAGTTCGGCAGGGGGCAGCGTCTTGTCTACGGGGGATTCGCCCACCGCGAGGATCTCCTGGGCCGCCTTCTCATCAGGCCCGATGTAGGCGCTAAATTCCGAGAGGCTCTTCTCGATGATGGCAACCTCGCGGGGATCCAGGGAGCGGCAGAGCGTCGCCTTAGCGATGAAATCCAGGCGCTGTTCTGTCCCCTTCTCGGTCTCAAGGGCTTTCTGCGCCAAGCGCCGTGCAGCCTCAAACCACTGTGTGTCGTTCATCGTGACGAAGGCCTGGAGCGGCGTGTCCGTGCGCACCCTCCTCGGGCAGACGTTTTCACGCGAAACCGCGTCGAAGGCCTCCATGCTGGGCGGCATCGCGCCCCGTTTCCAGAAGGTGTAGATACTGCGCCGGTAGAGTCCGTCCCCATGGTCGGCCACGTAGGCCTTCGTATTGGACTCGGGCATGGCGACCTCCTCCCAGAGGTCCGCAGGCTGGTAGGGCTTTGCGGGCGGCCCGCCGATCTTTTCGACCAGGAGGCCGGAGGCCTCCAGCGCGCAGTCGCGAAGCATCTCGGCATCCATCCTGAAGCGTGGGCCGCGTGAAAGAAGCCGGTTGTTCGGGTCAACCGCGAAACGCTCCGGCGTCACCGCGGACGACTGGCGATACGCGGCCGAGGTGACGAGCATCCGGTAGAACTGCTTCGTATCCCAGCCGCTCTGCCGGAAGGTCACGGCGAGCCAGTCGAGAAGCTCCGGGTGGGAGGGCTTGGCACCCATGATTCCGAAGTCACCCGCGGTTTCGACAAGCCCGGTTCCGAACACCTCCTGCCACATGCGGTTGACCGTCACACGCGCGAAGAGAGGCTGCTCCGGGGAAAAGAGCCACTCCGCGAGGCCACGCCGGTCCTCTGGAAGCCCCGGCGAAGCCGGCGGCAGGAATCCCGGCGTTCCCGGCCCCACCCGCTCGATGCGCGAGTAGTAGTCGCCGCGCTTCAGGATGTCCGCGTAAGCGGGAGTCGGCTTCTCAACCGCTATCAGCGTGGCGTCGCCGTCCTTTGTCAGCGCGTCGAGCGCACTGGTGTGCTGGACAACCGCCGTCGCGAGCTTCCGGGCCTCGGGGTCCACCTCGCCAAGAAACCATCGATCGGCCACGACAAAGGCCTCGTCCCTGGTCCACTTCGAAGCCTCAGGCTGCCTCGCGACGATCTCCGACGCCACGTCCTCAAAGGGAAGACGGGTGACCTCCTCGGGCGTCAGCGCCCTGCGGTAGAAGCGCACGTCCTCAAATCGCGTTTCCCTCATCGGCTGAAAATCGTCGCGGCGCCCGAGCTGCATCGCCGCGTCAGTGCGGATCGAACCCGTCGCCGAAAGCGTGTCGAGAACCGTGTAGGTCGGCACTCGCGCCCCGTTGACATAGATCTTAACGCCCTCGGCCTTCCGCGAGCCGTCGTAGGTGAAGAACACGTGACGCCACTCGTCCCGGGGGAATGTCTCCTTCGTCGTGACCGAGATGCCGCGCGGCGGCTTTCCCGCGGCGTCCCCGTCCGAGGACGCTGCCTCCTTGTCGGCATGAGGCGCCTGCGCCGCTGTGGCCGGGCCGGTCGGGTCCTCCTCCCGCGCGGGGACAATGTTCACAATGAAGTGCTGCCTCTCCTGGTAGATCTC
The DNA here is from genome assembly GCA_035656555.1 of Opitutaceae bacterium. Classification (GTDB taxonomy): domain Bacteria; phylum Verrucomicrobiota; class Verrucomicrobiia; order Opitutales; family Opitutaceae; genus Palsa-1447. The sequence continues at coordinate 956 of DASRSJ010000005.1, read as the reverse complement.
CCAACCCGCTCCGTTTCGCCTTTTCTCGTCACCCATGCGCGAGAGAAGCGAGCCGTCGCCGGTGTCGATGTTGTTCGGCTTTGAACGCAGCATCAGCCATCCGCCCGCCGAGAACTTCTCACTCGCTTCGACGTCGCCGAGCGGTCCGAGCCGCAGGCGGGAAAGTATGTCCATACGCATCGATGGCCAGAGCCACGAAATCTCACCCCAGACCAGGGGATTGGTATCCGCCTTGAACTCCTTGACCGCAGCATTGGGTGCCGAGTTTCCCACGACGTCGCCCTTCCCCTCGTCAAGACGGAGGCGAAGCTCCAGAGCGTCTGCGGCGACCGGGACCGGAGAATGACCGGAGGCTATCGAGGCCGCCACGAGCTCGCGCGCCTGTCGGCGGCGAACATCAAGGCGCCTCTGGAGTTCCGCGCGCTGCGTCAGGACGACCTCGGCTGCGACCTTGTCCTCCTCCTTGGGCAGGCGCACAACCGGGGCGGGATCGGCCGTGTTGAAATCCCAGGGCTTCTCGGCCGTATTGTTCAGGTAGGCCGCCAGGCTGTAGAAGTCGTGGTGGGTGAAGGGGTCGAATTTGTGGTCGTGGCACGCGGCGCACCCGGTCGTGAGGCCCAGGAATGTTACCCCAAAGGTTTCCACGCGGTCCCGGGTCTGGTTGACGAATGTCTCCTCGGGTATGTCCCCGCCCTCGTTGGTTGTCAGGTTGCAGCGGATGTAGCCTGTGGCGGCGAGTTCGTCCCACGTGCGAGCCGGGATTAAATCGCCGGCAAGCTGCTCGCGCACAAAACGGTCGAAAGGTTTGTTCGAATTGAAGGCCCGGATGACATAGTCGCGGTAGGGCCAGACCGAGCGGTAGTTGTCGAAATGGATGCCATGAGTGTCGGCATAGCGGACGTAATCGAGCCAGTAGTGGGCCCTCTGCTCGCCGAAGCGCGTGCTCGCCAGCAGGC
>DASRSJ010000004.1:0-14257 GCA_035656555.1 Opitutaceae bacterium | reverse complement strand
CGGCCGCGACCTCACCGAGCTTGCCCGCAAGGGCGAGATGGACCCCGTCGTGGGCCGCAAGAACGAGATCCGCCGCGTCATCCAGATCCTCTGCAGGCGCACGAAGAACAACCCCGTCCTGATCGGCGAGGCCGGTGTCGGCAAGACCGCCATCGTCGAGGGTCTGGCCCAGGAGATCGCGGCCGGCAACGTCCCCGAGATCCTCTTCGAGAAGAAGGTCATCACGCTCGACCTGGCCCTCATGGTCGCGGGCACCAAGTACCGCGGCCAGTTCGAGGAGCGCATCAAGGCCGTCATGGACGAGATCAAGCGCGCCCGTAACATCATCCTCTTCATCGACGAGCTCCACACGATCGTCGGGGCCGGCGCCGCCGAGGGCGCGATGGACGCCTCCAACATCTTCAAGCCCGCGCTCTCGCGCGGCGAGCTCCAGTGCGTCGGCGCAACGACGCTGAACGAGTACCGCAAGTACATCGAGAAGGACAGCGCGCTGGACCGCCGCTTCCAGTCGGTCAAGGTCGAGCCGCCGTCCGTCGACGACACGATCACGATCCTCAAGGGCATCCGCGGCAAGTACGAGGACCACCACAAGGTGGTGTTCACGGACCAGGCGCTGGAGAGCGCCGCCAAGCTGTCGGACCGCTACATCACGGGCCGCTTCCTGCCTGACAAGGCGATCGACGTCATGGACGAGTCGGGCTCGCGCGCCCGCATCGCCGCACTCAGCCGGCCGCCGGACATCGAGAACCTGACGAAGGAGATCGAGGAGGTCTGCGCCCAGAAGGAGAAGGCGATCAGCGAGCAGCACTTCGAGGAGGCCGCCAAGTACCGCGACAAGGAGAAGCAGCTCCGCGCCAAGCAGGAGCAGGCCACCGAACAGTGGAAGAAGGCCCGCGAGGAGAAGCGCGTCACGATCGACGAGGAGCTCATGGTGCAGGTTGTCGCAGACTGGACCGGAATCCCGCTTTCAAGGATGGAGAAGAAGGAGAGCGAGAAGCTCCTGAACCTCGAGGCCGAGATCCAGAAGTCCGTCATCGGGCAGGGTGTCGCCGCGAGCTCCATTGCCCGCGCGCTTCGCCGCTCCAGGGCGGACCTCAAGGACCCGCGCCGCCCGATCGGCTCGTTCCTCTTCGTCGGCCCGACCGGCGTCGGCAAGACCGAGACCGCCAAGCAGCTCGCCGCGCAGATGTTCGGCAAGCAGGACGCCCTCATCCAGATCGACATGTCCGAGTACATGGAGAAGTTCGCGGTGTCGCGCCTCATCGGCTCGCCCCCGGGCTACGTGGGCTACGAGGAGGGCGGCCAGCTGACGGAGGCCGTCCGCCGCCGCCCCTACGCGGTCATCCTCTTCGACGAGATCGAGAAGGCGCACCCCGACGTGCTCCAGATCCTCCTGCAGATCCTCGAGGACGGGCGCCTGACGGATTCCCTCGGCCGCACCGTGGACTTCAGGAACACGATCATCATCATGACCTCCAACGTCGGCGCGCAGCTCCTGCAGCGCCAGACGTCCATGGGCTTCGCCGCCGCCTCGACGAGCTTCAACGACGCCGAGAAGATGCGCGAGAAGGTCCACGAGGAGGCCAAGAGGGTCTTCAAGCCGGAATTCCTGAACCGCATCTCCGACATCGTGTTCTTCAGGCCGCTCGACAAGGCGGACCTGGTGCACATCGTCGAGCTCGAGGTCGCGAAGTTCGCGAAGAGGCTTGTCGAGAGGAAGATCACGCTCGAGTTCACACCCGAGGCGAAGGATCTCCTGATCGAGAAGGGCTATGACGAGAAGTACGGCGCGCGCCCGCTGCGCCGTGCGGTCGAGCACTACCTTGAGGACCCGCTCGCCGAGGCCATCCTGCGCGGCGACATCAAGGAGGGCGAGGCCGTCATGGTCATCCGCGACGGTGAGACCCTTAATTTCAAGCAAAAGACGCCACCCGCCACGTCGGAAGTAGCGCCCTAAAAAAGCGGCCAACCGCCGCCTACAAGGCCCCGCCCCCGGTTCAACCGGGGGCGGGGTTTTCTGTTCGCAGGGTGGCGCAGCGGCCGCTTTGATGGGGTCGCCTCATGAGACTGTCCCGACGGAAGGCCTCCATGGCCGTGCTCGCCGCCTGCCTCGCCTTCCTGCCGCTCCTGGCGCTGGCGGATGACGCGGCGCCGCTCGTGATCGCCGACGCCGAGACGAGGGACCCTCCGAGCCAGGAGAGGCTGGCGTCGATCAGTTCGGCCGCCGCGACGTCCGGATGGGAGGGGATGGTCGTGCCGCTGCGCGAGGCGGCGCTCAAGGCCTACTCGAGGGACCGCTTCGTGGCCGCGGGGGCGTGGCTCAACGCCTACCGGTGGGCCGTCCTCTTCTCGGAGCCGGAGAGCCGCTTCATCCCGATGTGGATCAACGCGGTCGTAAGCGCCGGCGCCAACTACGAGGGGATGCAGAACAGCTTCACCCCGACGCAGAGGCCGCTCGGGCTTGGCATGTCGCCAGCCCTCCAGGCGTGGGTCTTCTCGAACAGCGCCTTCTCGGCGGAGTTCTTCTCGGACTACAAGGCGGTCGACTACCTGCCGAAGGTGTTCTCGATACTGGACGAGCTCTACCAGAAGGATCCCGCAACCTTCGCCAGGTACCAGTCCCTGGCCCTCGCGATCTCGCTCGTCTACGACGTCGTCCCTCCGCCTTTCTGGCCGCACTACCAGGTCTCTGCGGAATCGCTGCCGAGGGCGTTCCCCGATCCCGCCGTGACCTACGACCGCCTCGTGCGGGAGGACGGGCAGGGCAGGACCTACATGAGGATCAGCCGGCTGAAGGCGGACGAGCTTAAGTTCGTCGTGGACACCGCGGCCCCGACCTCGGAACTGGACTGGTCGGAGGGCTCGATCACTTACCCCTTGGACCAGTTCGACAAGGTCTACGACATGATCAAGTACCGGACCGACCGCGCGAGCGAGGAGTCCGGCATGGTCTGGATGGGCCTGCCCTACACGCTCCAGCAGATACTTGTGCAGGGTGGCATCTGCGTCGACCAGGCGTACTTCGCGACCGAGGCCGGAAAGGCGAGGGGAGTGCCGACCCTGCTCTTCACCGGCGGCGGCCGCGACGGGCGCCACGCCTGGTTCGGCTACCTGAACGCCGAGCACAAGTGGGAGCTGGACGCGGGGCGCTACGCCGAGCAGCGGCTGGTGACCGGCAACGCGCTGGACCCACAGACCTGGACAACGATTTCCGACCACGAGCTCCAGTTCCTGGCCGAGCGCTTCCGCACGCTTCCCTCCTACGCCCAGTCCAAGGTGCAGGAAGAGTTCGCGGAGGACTTCCTGGTCAACTCCGACCCTCATAACGCCGCCGTGGCCGCGAGGCGCGCCGTCAACTACGAGAAGAGGAACGTCGATGCCTGGGAGATCCTGATCCAGGCGAATGCCAGGCTAAACGTCGACCCGCGCACGCAGGAGTCCGTGATGCGCGAGGCCTCGCTCGCCTTCAGCCCCAAGTACCCGGACCTCATGGCTTCCTACGTGAACCGCTACTGCACGAGCCTTCGGGCGAGGGGGGAGACGAGCCGGGCTGACTATGAGGAGAAGGGGCTGGCGGACCGCCTGAAGGGCGACCGCTCCGATCTGGCGATCACGCAGGCCGCGGCGATCCTGTCCCGAAGCATCGCGACCCAGTCGGTGCAGGACCAGATCGCGACCTACAACGGCATCCTGGCGCAGTTCGCGCACGGCTCGGGAACGGCATTCTTCGACCAGATCGTGACGGCGTTTGCCGAGCACCTGGGCAAGCTTGGCATGAAGTCGCAGGCACGGGAAGCCGTGGAGCGGGCGAGGGACGCCCTGGAGGTCCAGGACGGCACGATGTTCTCCGTCGAGGTGCAGAAGCTCCAGGGCAAGTTCCAGGACTGAGTTTGGCTTTCCAATGACCGCTCGGGCCTAGAGGATGGCGGGCAATGGACGCCCCGAAACAGCGAAAGCCCGCGGTAGGATTCATCTTCATCACGCTGGTGCTGCTGATCGTGGGCATCGGGATCATCATCCCTGTCCTCCCGGGCCTGATCACGCAGTTCAAGGGGGGAAGCGTGGCCGAGGGCGCGCGCTCCTACGGGTGGCTGGTCGCCGTATACGCCACGATGCAGTTCATCGCGGCGCCGATCCTGGGATCCCTGTCCGACCGCTACGGGCGACGCAGGGTGATCCTCGTGGCCCTTGCCGGCTACGCTACCGACTACCTTCTCATGGCTTGGGCCCCCACGCTGCGATGGCTCTTTGTCGCCCGCATGATCTCCGGCATCACCGCCGGGGCACTCGCCGCTTGCAATGCCTACATCGCCGACGTGACCGCGCCCGAGAAGCGCGCGCAGGCCTACGGCCTCCTTGGCGCGGCCTTCGGCGTCGGGTTTGTCATCGGCCCGGCGATCGGAGGACTCCTTGGGCAATACGGCCTGCGGGTGCCCTTCTTCGGAGCGGCCGTCATCGTCGCGGGGAACTGGCTCTACGGCTTCATCGTCCTGCCCGAGTCGCTGGCGCTCGAGAACCGCAGGCCCTTCTCCTGGAAGCGGGCGAACCCGGTGGGTTCGCTTCTCGCGCTTGGCAAGTTCCGCGGGGTGGTGGACCTGGCGTGGATGTATTTCATCACAAACCTCGCCCAGACCATGCTCCAGAACGTCTGGGTTCTCTACACGGGCTACCGCTACCACTGGACCACGCTCCAGGAGGGACTGTCCCTGACCTACGTCGGGGTCATGACAGCGGTGGTGCAGGGCGGCCTCATGAAGCGCATCATCGCGCTCATGGGCGAAAGGAAGGCGCTGGTGCTCGGCCTCGTTACCTCGGCCGTCGTCATGGTGGGGTACGGCACGGCGACGCAGGGCTGGATGGTCTACGCCCTGATCGTCCTCGGCTCTCTGGGCGGGATCGCGGGCCCGGCGGCCCAGGCGCTCATCACGAAGCACGTCCCGCCGAACGAGCAGGGCGCCCTTCAGGGGTCGCTCTCCGGCCTCCTCAGCCTGTCCTACATCATAGGGCCTTTCCTGGCGGCTTGGAGCTTCGGGTACTTCCTCGAGACCGTGCCCGGCATCGCGTTCTACGAGGCGTCCGCGCTCCTCCTTCTCGGCCTTGGGCTCGCCTTCCGCTCGTTCAAGATCGACGACCGGCTCTCGGCGAAAGCCTCGGCCTGAGGAATAGCTAGTCCACCTCGTAAACCTCGATGAGAGCTATGCCGGAGTCGCCGCTGGCGGCCGTGACATTGGCCGTGTACGAGCCAGGCGGCAGGGTAATGAGCACCGCGGCGTCGAGAGTGGGTTCGTTGCCCCAATCGAACGCGCCCACCCAGGTGCTGGCGTTCGCCAGTCCCTGGTCGGCCGTCCAATTGGTGCCGGTCACAATGGGCGTCTCGCTATGGACCGTGCTGTAGACGTTCAGGACGGGGTCAGCGAGGGATCCGGGCACCCCCAGTTTGGTGAGCGCGGGGCCAGAGGCCCTGATCAGGACAGTTTTGGGATCCGTGCCTGCAATGACGAATCCGGCGATGAGAGCATCGGCGCCGCCGCCGACCACGGCCCTCGCAGAGATGTTGATCAGTCTGCTCGATGAGGGCGTGACCGAAGCGGCAGGAAGCGCATCGTAAATCTCCGCCAGCGCGACTCCCGAGTCGCCCGTTGTCGTCTCAATCGTTGCCGCGTAGGGTCCCGAAGAAACGGTTAGCGCCAGGGCGGAATCGAGGCTGGAAGCGTTAACCCACGGGAAAGCTCCGACAGCGCTGGCTTCTTCCAGCATCAACGAGCCGCCGCCCCAGGCGGCGTTGCCCGTTACGTAATCGGCACCGACGCCCCGCCAGTAGAGCCTAAGGTAGGGGTCGGGGAGAAAATCCGGGACGCCAAAGGCCGCAAGCGCGGGTCCAGATGCCCGGATAAGCACGGGCAATGACCCGGAGGTGCCGCGGCCACCCACTACGAAACCTGCATTCAGACTGGCCGCGCCCAAGCCCACTTGGGCACGGCAGGAGATATTGGTCAACCGGCTTGCCGCGGGAGGCGTATAGGACAGGATGGTCTCGCCGTCGCCCACGATGAACACCGCGTCGCCGACGGACGTGGCTGCGACAAGATTGGCCGAGGTGCCGGAGTCAATCTGTGTCCAGTCCGTGAGGGCCGCCCCCTCGGCCCGGTAAGCCTCGCTGTTTTCAAAGATCGTTCCGTTTTCGCCCGCCACAAAAAGCCGCCCGCCGCCCTGGGCCACGGCACGCAACTCGACCGGGTTGGGCACAGCGGTGATGTTGTTGTATTCCGTTGGCGTGACCGCTCCCGCGTGGCTTAGCCATTGGTACCAAAAGGAATTCTCGACCGATCCGGCCGAGCCGACGGAAATGTCGTCTCTCCAGGCGCTAGAATTGTACGGACCCTCAGGCATCAGGGCCTCGATATCATTTGCAAACAGACCATTATAAAAATCGTAAGTCCGGGTGTCCCTCGTCCAGGAAATGCCATCCACGGAGGTAATGATGATTCCGCCTTGGCCGGCCGCTTCAAACCGGTCCGGGATCGAACCTGGCGTAAATACGACGGAGCCGTAATCGGTTGCGTAGTCGAATCCACGAACGAACGCCAGGCCCCGGAGCCAGCCCGTGAGGCCGGAATTTCCCAATTCCCATTTGAGCCCGTCAGCCGAGCTTATCACGGCCCCGCCCTCGCCGACGGCGACATAGCGGCCGTTGCCGTAGGTTACGTTGTTGAGCCTGGCCGTCGTGGCCGACTGATTCGGGTTTATCCAAATTATGCCGTTGGGGGAGATGAGGACGCATCCATTGTCTCCAACGACGACATACTTCCCCCCTCCGTATGTGGCGCCAAGGAGCCAGCTGGTGGTGCCGGAGGACTGGCTCGTCCAAGTGATGCCATCCTTCGAGCTGAGGATGCAGCCATTTGTGCCCACGGCGATTAGCCCCGGCTCACCGGCGGCGATCCCCCAGAGAAAGTTTCCGCCTGGCTGCGCATGACGGATGGTGAATTCGGGACCGTCTGCCCGAAGGGACGCCGAACAGCAAAGGATGAGCAGGATGCCCGTTAGGATTCTGAGATGGATGCGTGGCACTACTGCTGTTGTGACACCCTTCGGGGAGAAACCCGCTATTCTCGCCGGCGCCTCGCCCTGGGTTTACACACCGACATTCAAGGCCGCCGTCCTTAGGAATGCGGCCAAGGCGGGCTGGGGCTCAGGCTCGCTCCTCCATCCGATGACGACCGTGCTGGTCGGGGCGGGCCCGGAGAGCTTGCGGAAGATGACCTCGTCCGGGATGTGCTTGGCCTCCGACGGCGAGACGATGGTCGCACCCACGCCGGCGCGCACTAGGCCGACGCCGTTCGATCGGGGCCAGACCTCCTCGGCGATACGGGGCGCGACGCCGCTCGAGGCAAAGGCCGAGAGCACGCGGTCGTAGAAGCCGGGGTTGTTGGCCCTTGGAAACAGGACGAACGGGGTCGTAGCCAGGTCCTTCAGGCGCACCGTCTTCCTGGTTCGAAGCGGATGATCCGCGGGAAGAAGGACGCCGTTCTTTTCGCGCAGGAGAAGCGTCGTCTCGATCCCCTGGGTCTGGCCGTCCGGATGGAAGAAGCCGCAGTCGATGTCGCCCGCCTTCAGCGCCGCGATTTGCTGGGCGGTAGGAGACTCGTTGAGCTCAAGCCTGATGCCCGGAAACTTCTTGTGGAAACCCCGGAGGATGTCGGGAAGCACGGTCGCCATCGCGAGTCCCGTGAAGGCCACCCGCAGGCGGCCGACGCGGCCTTCCGAAACAGCCTTCATGTCCGACGGGACTTGGAGGAGGGCAGCCAGGACCGGCTCGGTTCGCTCAAGGAAGGCGGTGCCCGCAGGGGTAAGTTCCACCCTGCGGCTCGAGCGGTTCAACAGGCGCACACCAAGTGCCGCCTCAAGCTGCGCGATTTGGCGGCTCAGCGCCGGCTGGGCGATCGAGAGCGCCTCGGCCGCCTTCCTGAAATGGAGGTGCCTGGCCACCTCGCGGAAGTACACCAGGTGGCGGAGCTCGAAGGGGAATTGATACTCCCTAGGCATCAATGGAAGCCAAACAAGTAATTCCCATGCAATCAACCCTATGTTATAACCTATCCATGCCTAAGACACTCTTTGAGAAAGTATGGGACGCCCACACCGTCAGGACGCTGGCCAACGGCCAGACCCAGCTGATCGTCGGGACCCACCTGATCCACGAGGTCACGAGCCCGCAGGCCTTCGGCATGATGCGCGACCTGGGCCTGAAGGTCGCCATGCCCCACCGCACCTTCGCGACTGTGGATCACATCGTTCCGACCGACCAGGTCTCCGAGCCGTATGCCGACCCGCTGGCTGACGCAATGATCAAGGAGCTGCGCCGCAGCTGCCAGGAGTTCGGGATCACCTTCTTCGACCGCTCGACCGGCAAGCAGGGCATCGTCCACATCGTCGGGCCGGAGCAGGGCATCACGCAGCCCGGAACGACAATCGCCTGCGGCGACTCCCACACGAGCACGCACGGCGCCTTCGGCGCCATCGCCTTCGGAATCGGCACGACCCAGATCCGCGACGTCCTCGCGACGCAGACGATGGCGCTCGGACGCCTGAAGGTTCGCCGCATCGAGGTGAACGGGAAGCTGCGCCCCGGCGTCTACGCCAAGGACGTCATCCTTCACATCATTGCGACACTCGGCGTCAACGGCGGCACGGGCTTTGCCTACGAGTACGCCGGGGAGGTTTTCGACCGCTTTACCATGGAGGAGCGCATGACGGTTTGTAATATGTCGATCGAGGGCGGAGCCCGCGCCGGCTACGTCAACCCGGACGACACTACATTCGCCTACTTGAAGGGCCGTCCGTACTCGCCGAAGGGCGCCGAGTGGGACGCCGCCGTCGCGCGCTGGCGCGCCTTCGCGAGCGACACCGGCTGCACCTACGACGATGTCGTCAAGATCGACGCGGGCTCCATCGCCCCGACGGTCACCTGGGGCATCAACCCGGGCCAGGGACTTCCCATCACGGGCTCGATACCCGACCCGGCGAAGGCCGGGAGCGATGACGAGCGCAGCTCCATCGAGGAGGCGCTGGCCTACATGAAGCTCAAGCCGGGCGCCCCGATCAAGGGCACCAAGATCGATGTCGCCTTCCTAGGCTCGTGCACGAACGGGCGCCTGAGCGACTTCCAGGAGGTGGCCAAGTTCCTCAAGGGCCGCAAGGTGGCGCCGGGCATCAAGGCGATCGCCGTCCCTGGTTCCCAGGCGGTCGGCCTCATCTGCGCCGAGCTCGGGATCGATAAGGTCTTCACCGAGGCGGGCTTCGAGTGGCGCAACGCTGGCTGCTCGATGTGCCTGGCCATGAACCCGGACAAGCTGGTCGGCGACCAGCTCTGCGCCAGCTCCTCTAACCGCAACTTCAAGGGACGACAGGGCAGCCCAACGGGCCGCACGATCCTCATGAGCCCGATCATGGTCGCGGCCGCGGCCGTCACCGGCTCCGTGGCCGACGCCCGCGAGGTGTTCAGCGTCTCGGCCAACTAACCAACCCACTCACTTCCATGGCACTCGAAAAAATCACACGCATGGCTGGCAGGGCCGTCCACGTCCCCGGCAACGACATCGACACGGACCGCATCATACCGGCCCGCTTCATGAAGTGCGTCACGTTCGACGGCCTCGGTGCATACCTCTTCTACGACATGCGCACGAACGCCGACGGCTCCGAGAAGCCGCACCCGCTCAACGACCCGCGCTTCAAGGGCGCAACGGTGCTTCTCTCCGGCATGAACTTCGGATGCGGCTCCTCCAGGGAGCATGCACCCCAGGCCCTCCAGAAGTACGGCATCCGCGCCGTGATCGCCGAGGGATTCGCCGAGATCTTCTACGGCAACTCGACGACGCTCGGCATGCCGTGCGTGACGGCGAGCCGAGCCGACATCGAGCAGATCTCTGCGGCTGTCGCGGCTGATCCCTCGCTCGAAGTGAACATCGACCTCGTGGGCCAGGAGATCACCTTCGGCGGCAAGAGTGTGCCGTGCGCGCTTCGCGAGAGCGCCCGGGACGCCCTAGTCAACGGCCGATGGGACCCGATCGGCGAACTGCTTGAGGGCGCAGGCCAGGCGGCCAAGATCGCAGGGCAATTGCGCTACATGTCCGCCTAGGGCAATCCCTTCGGGGATTTCCGCCCGGGCCAGGCCGTGCAGGGTCCTTATCGGCTTGGCTGTGAACGATCTAGTGCCTAAATTCAGGGACCTTTTTGCCAAAGGAAGCGTCTTACTGGCACACACTTCACTATGATTCTTGGAATGATCAAAGTTTTCGAGGGGGCGGGCCTTCTCATTTACCCCCTCGGGATCTGCTCCGCAGCCGCGGTCTTCATCATCTTCGAGCGCATTTACGCGCTGAGGTCCGGCGCCATCATGCCTCCTGACCTGGTGGACGCTGTCATGAATGGTAAGCTGCTGGTTGGCGGCCGCCACACCGTCCTCTCCCGCATCGTGGAATTCTCCCAGGTTCACCACAACGACCCGGACTCGCTGAAGGCCTACGCCAGGCTCGAGGTGAACAAGATGGAGCGCGGCATCCCGTACCTCGACGTCATCTATGCCGCGGCGCCCCTGATCGGCCTTTCCGGCACGGTGACGGGACTCCTCCAGGTATTCTCCCAGATATCGCCCGACACCGGCCTTCCCGATCCCGTCGCCTTTACGAAGGGCGTGGCCCTCGCGCTCTCGGCGACCGTCATCGGCCTCGCGATCGCGATCCCGTCCCTTGTTGGCAGCGGCTACCTGCAGCGCAGGATCGACAACTATGCGGCGCGCCTCGACGTGCTGCTCGAGCGCATCATCAATCGCGGCAAGGCATGAGCGGCTTCCGCCAAAAGAAGCGGAAGCGGCCCGAGCTGAACCTCGTGCCGCTGATCGACGTCCTCGTGATGCTGATCTTCTTCGCCTTCGTTACGATGCAGTTCCGCTCGGCGACGATGCTGCACATCACGCTGCCGAAGATCGCGACCGCCGGTAAAACGGAGTTCAAGGGCTCGGTCACGATCGGGATCGACGACAAGGGCCACGTCTCCTTCAACGGCAAGGACGTCTCGGATGACGAGCTTCTGGGACTCCTCAAGCAGGTCAGCGAGACGAACCGCGACATCCCCGTCCTCATCAAGGCCGATGAGACCACCCAGCTCAAGAAGCTGGCGTTCGTCATGGACGCCTGCAGGACCTCGGGCCTCGACAAGTTTAGTCTCCAGGCAAGGTAGACGGATGAAGATCGTCATCACCGGCGTCACCCGCGGCCTCGGCCGCGCCCTCGCCGAGTGGTACATCGCGAACGGCCACACGGTGGCCGGCTGCGGCCGCAGCGGACCCGCCATCTTCGACCTGCGCTTCACGCACCCTGAGCCGCACTGCTTCGACGCCGTGGACGTCACGCTTCCGGTGAAGGTCAATCTCTGGTCGGAGCGCGTCATGGGTTCCATGGGGACCCCCGACATCGTCATCAACAACGCGGCCCTGATCAACAACCCGGCCCCGCTTTGGAAGGTGCCGGCGGAGGAGATGGCGAAGGTCGTGAACGTGAACATCACGGGGGTGGCCAACGTCATCCGCGCCTATGCGCCCGCGATGATCGAGCGGGGAACGGGCGTCTTCGTGAACCTGAGCTCGGGATGGGGCAGGGGCGTCGCCCCCGACGTCGCCCCTTACTGCGCGAGCAAGTGGGCGATCGAGGGAATGACCAAGGCGCTGGCCGAGGAGCTTCCGAAGGGCATGGCCGCTATACCGCTCAATCCCGGTGTCATCGACACCGACATGCTGCGCACGTGCTTCTCAGGAGGCGCCTCGTCCTATCCCAAGGCCGATGAGTGGGCCCTCAAGGCCGCGCCATTCATCCTGGGCCTCGGGCCCAAGGATAACGGCAAGTCTGTCAGTGTCGGCGGATTCGAGGACTGACGCTCCTAGAGCATCAGCACGTGGGGCTCCGTCTCGGCCTCATAGTTGATGCCGGGAAGACCGAAACCGAAGAGCTTCAGGAATTCCGAGCGGTAGCCCGCAATGTCCGTGAGCGCCGGAAGGTTCTCCGTCGTGACGTCGGGCCAGATCTTGGCGACGGACGCCTGCACGTCGGGCTTCATCTCGAGGTCGTCAATGCGGACGCGCCCACCATCGTCGAAGGTCGGACCGGCGGGGGAGTAGATGTGCCCCGCAAAAAGGCGCTGCATCTGCTCGATGCAGCCCTCGTGGGTCCCCTGAGCCTTCATGATCTTGTAGAGGATCGAAATGTAGAGGGGGACGACCGGGATGGCCGAGCTTGCCTGGGTGACCAGAGCCTTGTTGACGGAGATGAAGGCGGAGCCGCCGCCGTTCGCCGCCAGCTGGGAATTGATGGCCTTCGCGGCGCGCTCGAGATCGTTCTTTGCGAGCCCGATCGTGCCGTTCTTGTAGATGGCCCAGGTGACCTCGGGCCCGATGTAGGAATAGGCAACGGACTTGGCGCCCGGGGCGAGGAGCTTCGCTTCCAGGAGCGCCTGGATCCAGAACTCCCAGTCCTCTCCGCCCATGACGGTCGTCGTGTCGGCGATCTCCTGCTCGTTCGCCGGCTCGATCGTGATCGTGCTCACGATTCCCTTATCCGTGTCCACGGTCTTGTTGGTGTACGAGGCGCCGACCGGCTTCAGTACCGACTTGTGGACCACTCCCGTTACCGGGTGGACGCGCCGGGGGGACGCGAGTGAGTAAATGACGAGGTCGACCTGGCCTAAGTCATTCTTGATGGCCTCAAGGGTCTGGGCCTTGATTTCCTTCGAGAAGGCGTCGCCGTTGATGTTCTTGGCGTAGAGCCCGGCCGCGTGCGCCGCCTTGGTGAAGCCGATCGTGTTGTACCAGCCTGGAGTCGCCGTGCGTCCCTCCTCGGAGGGGCGCTCGTAGAAGACGCCGATCGTGGCGGCGCCGGAGCCGAAAGCGGCTGTGATCCGAGAGGCCAGGCCGTACCCGGTCGATGAACCGATCACGAGGACCTTCTTCGGTCCATTGGCTATCGTACCCTTTGATTTAACGTGACTTATCCACTCACCGACGTGGGCTGCGCAGCCCACCGGATGAGCCGTCACGCATACAAAAACCCGGACCGTGGGTTTGATAATCATGGGTTGGCTATTTTCCCGTCCCAACCGGGGGAGGCAAGTACGATTGAACCCCTGCCAGCCGCCTCGTCCAGAGTTTGGGAACCGCCCTTTTTGCCGTAAACGAGGATGAATCGGAGGCCTTCTGAGCCCGGTGCTGCGATGTCTATGTTCGTGCGAAAGCTGCCCGCCGGGCCTGGCACCTCGAACACTCCGCAGCTGGCCGGGTGTGCCCTCTTGCCGATTCCCACGTCCAGCATCCAGAGCTGGTAGGCGCCGCCCGGGGGTCGTTTCGGCAGGTTGAAGAGGACGAGAGCGCCACGGGCCGAGGAGGTGTTCCAGACGACGGTGCCGCAGGTCCTGCTCGGCTTCTCCCGGAAGGACAGCACTTCGACGTTGATGCCGCCGCCGAGCATTCCGAGTGCGCGCTTGCTGACGATCTGCTCGGCCTCGAGGCGGTTTTGCACGTCCTTGAGCGTCGAGTCTGAAAGACTCGCCTCGTCGCGCAAAAGCTGGCTCTTCGCCTTCTCGAGCTGCCAGAGCTCGCCGACGCATGCCAGGAGTGCCGCAAGCACGGCCGTGGTGGCCCAGGGAATCCAGGCGGGAACGGCTATGTTGGGTTCATCCATGGCTCAGGTGCCCACCAATGTGACGCGGGGGCGCATCCAGTAAAGCCCGACAGTTTGCGAATCCCGCACACTCAATCGTGGGGGCTTTGCCCCGCCCGTGGGTGACAGGGCCAAATCTAGATTCCCTGAGCCCTTCGTGGTTGACCTCCGCGGCGGAGTGAATCCGCTTGGGCGGTCGGTTCGAGTCACCCCGCGATTTTTGAAGGCTACCCCGCCTCGTGCAACGGCCAAAACCAGCTTGCCCCGGATGATAAACCGGTGCGCCAGAGGTATGCTCATTGTGGCCCTCTCGCTCTCGGGATCCCTTTCGACCCGGGCGGACGAGCCGCAGGACCCCGAGCAGCAGAAGGCGCTCCTGATGCAGCGCTTCGTCGTCTCGGCGACGCGCATTGAGAGGAATCCGTGGCGCTACGCCGCGACCGAGGGTTTCGAGGTGCTGACCCGCGCCTCAGAGCACGACACGAAATGGTGGATGGACGCCCTGCGCCGGGGGATGTGGGTGGAGGATACCGTGATGCCGCAGGAAT
>DASRSJ010000003.1:0-6164 GCA_035656555.1 Opitutaceae bacterium | reverse complement strand
CGCCCCACATCGATGATTTCGTCGACCAACTTCTGGATGGCCCTGGCCGGGGTCTTCTTCCTGCTCCTCGCGGCCTTCACTCGCCGTCGCGAGCTCGCCGCCGCCAAGGGCTGGGAGAGATTCATTGCCCTTGGCTGCGTCTTTTTCGCGGGGTCGCTGGCTGCGTTCGCACCGGAGCATTTCCGCGGTCCCGAGTTCATCCAGGGAATGGTCCCCTCCTGGATGCCGGCCCGCACTCTCTGGCCAGCCTTCATTGGGTGCGCGCTTCTCGCGGCGGCCACGAGCCTCGCCTTGAGGATCTGCGTTCGCCTGTCCGCCACCATGCTCGGCCTCATGTTCGCCCTCTTCGTGTGTATCGACTATCTCCCCTCTGCGCTGGCCCATCCGGGATACCGTTTTGGGTGGATCTACGCGCTCAGGGACCTGTCCTTCTCTGCCGGCGCCTGGGCGCTCGCGGGACTGCACAGCCGTGAAGCCTCGCCAAGGCTCTCCAGGGTTATGGTCACCTTCGGGCGCATCGTCATCGGTATCGCGGCGGTTTACTACGGGGCGGAGCACCTCCTCTTTCCCGGCTTTGCGCCCGGTGTCCCTTCGGAGATGCCGACCCCGCACTGGGTTCCCTCACCAAAGGTCTGGGGTTATCTTACGGGAGTCGTCTTCCTGGCCTCGGGAATTCCGCTCCTCCTGAACCGCGCGCCTAGACGGGCGGCGGCATGGATCGGCGCCCTCATGACTGTGCTCACGGTGGTGCTTTACGTGCCTATGTCGCTGAAGGCGGTCGGGGGCACGGCCGATGGCCTCAACGAGGGGATCAACTATGTCGCGGACACCCTCCTGTATGGGGGCACCGCCCTCGCGCTCGCCTCGGCGCTGGGTAACCCGAGCAAGAAGGGCTGACTTGCGCGGTTCGGGGCCGGGCGGGTGGGGAAGTGGTCTTTAGCGTAGAACTAAGCTCCTTGATATGAAATCCTAACGGCAAGCATGACCGAGGCGCCGAACTCAGGGGAGCCGGGCAGTTCCCCGCCTGGATTCCACCAGTCCCTCATCGACCAGTTCTTCGCGAAGGAATTCAGCAACCCGGACGTAGGGCGCGGGCTTCGCTGCATGGCGTCCTTCATGGCGCCGCTGGCCCTCGGTCTCTCCGGCCGTCTGCCGGTTGAGATGATCTTTGCCGCGATGGCGGCGCAGAACCTGGCAAACGTCGACGTCCGCGGTTCATATGGGCTGCGCTTCAGCCTCCTGATGGCGATGAGCGTCATTCTTGCTGCGTCCGCAGCGTTGGGCGCCTTGGCGGCTCCGTCCCTCGTAGCCTGCCTCCTTGCGACGGTGGCGATCGGGCTCGGAGCCACGCTCTGGAGACACCTGAGCAGCGACTACGGGCCCTCGCTCGCCGTCGCCTCGGGTTTCCTTTGTTTCATCGCGATGGTGGAGAAGGGCGGTCCCGCGGCGGCCGAGAGCCACGCGGTGGCGGCCTTGGCCGGCGGCCTCTGGGGAGCCTTCCTCCACGTCGCCTTCTGGCCCATCCGCCCCCAGCATGCGCTCCGCCAGGCCGTAGGGGCCTCGTGGCTCGCGGTGGCGGATTCATGTGCCCTGCAGGCAAACCATGCGAAGGAGGCTTCCTTAAGGACGATCCTTGACCAGACGCGGGCGGTCCTCTCGAGCACGCGGGCCCGCAGGACACGCGGGGTCATCGAGAGACTGGACGAGCTCAACAACGTTGCCGCACGGCTCGGACAACGGGTCTCCTCGTTCCAATCGGCATGGGAGGAGGTGGCCGGCCTCCCGATGGGCGGCGACCTCAGGTCCGCGGCGGAGAACGTGATGTCGGTCACGGCCAACGTCGCGCGCGCTGTGGCCCTGGCGGTGGTGTCACGCCAGCCCGGGCAGCTGGGTGGTGCGGAGGTCCGGCTGCGCCGCCTCGACCACCTGGTGGGCGTCTTCCGCGGCTATGTGGCCGAGCGATCCGACGCGGCCGGCTGGGCCGCGGTCGACACCACGGCCGCCCAGCTGGCGTCATATCTGCCCGAGCTCCGGGAAGCCCTGCGCGGAACCGTCGACCGGGCTGGCGACCAAGGGGCCTTCTCCCTTGAGCTTCTGGACCTCGCCCACCAGCGCCTGCGGCCCCTCGCGGCCGCGCTCAACCTCAACAGGAAGGTCGATCCGGCCCTGGTGCGCTACGCCGCGCGAATCACGGTCCTCGCCCTCCTCGGCGTCTGGGCCATGAAGACCCTCGCCCTCAAGCACGGGTACTGGCTTCCCTTCACCGCGCTTGTCGTCCTGCAGCCGGACTACGGCTCCACGCGCATCAGGGCCACGCAGCGTCTTCTCGGCACCCTCGCCGGAAGCATTCTCGCGAGCTTCCTCCTGTGGCTTCACCTTCCGTTTGCGTGGAACATGGCCGCCACCGCCTTGACGGCCTTTGGCTTCGGGTTCTTTTTGCGCCGGAACTACGGGATAGCCGTCATCTACATCACGCTCTTCGTGGTCGTTCTGACGGAGTCCCTCGGACCGGTCACGCTCGCGCTCACGATTGAGAGGTTCTGCGACACATTTGCTGGCGGCCTCCTGGCCCTTCTGGCGGCGCTGCTCTTCTGGCCTGCGTGGGAGGAGGATCGCTTCAGGCCGGTCCTCGCCAAAGCGTTGAACGCGAACGCGCGCTATATGCGCATCGTGGGGGAGCGCCTGGCCACCGGCATGCCTTACGACTCGGAAGTCGTGAATGCGAAGCGAGCCTCGGAATCCGCGAACGCCGAGGCATTTTCCTCCCTTCAGCGCATGTCGGGAGATCCAAAGAATTACCGGGAGCGCCTGAGCGAGCTGGCCGTCGTGGCCAACGGCAACCAGCGGGTCACGCGATCCCTTAGCCTGATCATCCTGCAGTCGAACCCGGATTTCCCGATCCTAGAGGCCCGCGGGATATCCATGGAGCGCGCCGAGGTGCTGGAAGGGATGGCGCGCTCGCTCGGCGCCGCAGATACGCCGCGGGTCCCCTCGTCGTCGTCCGCGGCGCCCCATGGGCAGACGGGCTTTCCCTTCGCGGGAGAAAGGTCCGCCTCCTCTGTGATAGCGTTGGGCCAGCTGGAGCGCACTAAGGCGGAGGTCGGGGCCATGGCCGTCGCCGCGGCGCAGCTTGCAAGGTCAGCGAGGCTCGCGCCGGCCGCCAATGCGGCCTAGGAAAGGGAAATGAGATCCATAACGATGAACCCGGTCGGCCAGGTCCGCTCCACGCGGACGGTTGTTGCCGACGACAACTGGGACTAGGAGCGGGCCTTCGTCGAGCTAGACGCCGGGACGTTTTCCAGCGAGTCGCTTGCGGGGCTGGCGGACTTCTCGCATGTCGAGGTCATCTTTCACATGGACCAGGTCTCGCCCGACAAGATCGAGCGCACGGTGAGCCACCCGCGCAACAACACGGCGTGGCCGAAGGTCGGCATCTTCGCCCAGCGGGGAAAGAACCGGCCGAACCAGATCGGGACCACGATCTGCCGGATCGTCAAACTCGAGGGCTTGCAGCTGCACCTGGAGAGGCTCGATGCCGTGGACGGGACGCCGGTCCTAAAAATCAAGCCGTGGGTGGCCGAATTCGCGCCGCGCGGGGTGCCGCATCAGCCCGCTTGGATAACCGAGCTCATGAGAGGCTACTGGGCTACGTGAGCTTTTTCTTCTGCAGGAGGAGCTCCACGGATTTCCCCACCCGCGCCGCCTTTGTCTCGGGACGCTTGGCGCCGGAGATCCAGTCCGCGTACTCGCGCTGCCGGGAGTAGGAGAGCTCCTCGAAGAAGGCCTTCGCCGCGGGCTTGGCCTTGAGCGCCGCCCTGAG
Organism: Opitutaceae bacterium; assembly: GCA_035656555.1. GTDB lineage: Bacteria > Verrucomicrobiota > Verrucomicrobiia > Opitutales > Opitutaceae > Palsa-1447. Next base: position 2,344 of record DASRSJ010000003.1, on the reverse strand, counting down.
CTCGAGCGGGACCGTCACCTTTCGGTCGCTGGCGTCCACGTCCATCACGACGGAGACGGTGTCCCCGTTTGCGCAGCCCGCGCCGTCCTTCAGGATTTTGCTCACCATCATCAGGTGCGTGCCGTCCCCCTCGGGCATCAGGGAGTTCTGGAAGGCGAAGCCGTTGATGGTGCCTTTCACGCGCACCTGCGCCTTGCTCCCGAATCTCTCCTCAACACTGAAGGGGATGGGAAGGAACGTCCAGGAGCCCGTGGGTCCCTTGCCGATCAGCTTTGCTTTAAAGGTCTGCTTCATGGTGTGTCCTTAACCCGGATCGTGCTTGGCGCCCGCCGCCCGTCAAACGGGATGTCTAAGGGATGGCCAGCTCGATGCCCTTCTCGAGGGCCTGGCGGCCCTGCCGTTGGCCACGATCAAGTAGGTGTGTTTGGCATCGCACTTGTGGAACGTGAAAACCGGCGGCCGGTTCCAGGTGAACGGGCTCGTGTGGGTGAGATCGATCCGGTCCCCGGTTATCCTGCACCGAGTCACGTCCAGGCCGTTCACGCCCACGCCCACGGCCTCGGCCGATGCGACATCCACGGAGGTAGTCGTCGTCGATCTCGACCCCGGCCATCCCGCTTCCCGTCCCCCAGTGGAAGCTGCTTATGCCTGTCTTTGGATTGTACCCGGAGTTCGTGAAGTTCTCGCAGGGCGAGACAGGGAGCTGGGACCTGAGGGCTGCCACGCCTCGCTCGAGATACTCGGCTTTGCCGGTCGCGCGGTAGTAGTCGATGAGGATGTTGCCGACCTGGCTCTGGCGGGCGTCGGACCACTCCGCATGGCCCACAGGCACGCAAGCCGGGGCATCGACGTCATGGGGATGCGCATCGCAGTGTTAGCGTAGCCCCTTGAGTCTGCGTTGCACCAACTGAAAAGCGCCCTAACGTGGCGCATCATGCCTGATTTCCCCTCCACAGGTCCCCGGGTCGCAGTAATCACCGGCTCCAGCCGCGGCCTCGGTGCCGCCACCGCCAAGCGCCTTGGCCGGGACGGGCTCTTTGTCGTCGTCAATTACGTGAAGTCCAAGAAGGACGGCGAAAACGTCCTGGAAGAGATCCGCGGCGCCGGAGGCAAGGGCACGCTGGTGCAGGGGGACGTCAGCACGATCGAGGGCATCAAGGCGTTTTTCGGGAGCGTTGACGATGCGCTCAAGGCTGCGGGTCTGCCTGCCGGCATCGACGTCCTTGTTGCCAACGCTGGCGTCCTGATCTCAAAGCCGTTCGCGGAAACGACGGAGTCGGACTTCGACACGCTCTTCGACACGAACGTAAAGGGCGTGTTTTTCCTCGTTCAGACCGCGCTGCCCCGCTTGAGGGAGAACGGCCGGGTCGTGACGCTGAGCTCGGGGCTCAGCCGCTACGCGAACCCGATGTACACAGCATACTCCGCCACCAAGGGCGCGATCGATGTCCTTACGCGCATCTTCGCCATGGAACTCGGCGCCCGCGGGATCACGGTCAATGCGGTCGCACCCGGCGCCACCGACACTGACATGACGGCCGGCTGGATCCGCTCCGAAGCCGGCCGGAGCATGCTCCTGTCGCGCCAGGCCATCAAGAGGATCGGCGCGGCGCCTGACATCGCGGACATCATCTCCTTCCTCGCGGGCCCCGACAGCCGCTGGGTGACCGGCCAGAGAATCGAGGCCAGCGGCGGTTCCTCGCTCTGACGTCGCTGCTGCTCATGAAACCCGAACCCTCCTCAGGCGCGATCCTTGGCGATGCGGCCAAGCGAGCGATCCGCTACCTTGACGAGCTCGACTCGAGGCCCGTGGCGCCGTCCGCCTCCGCCGTCGCAGCGTTGAAGGCATTCGACGAGAAGCTGCCCGAAGGTTCGAGCGATCCCGCCGACACGCTTCGCCTCCTGGACGAAGTGGGCTCGCCGGCGACGATGGCCATGGCCGGTTCCCGCTTCTTCGGCTTTGTGATCGGCGGCAGCCTGCCCGTCACCCTTGCCGCCAACTGGCTGGCCGGTGCCTGGGATCAAAATGCCGTCCTTTACCGGCCCACGCCCGGGGTCGCCTACCTTGAGCAGGTGGCGCTCAGGTGGCTCCTCGACGTGCTGCACCTGCCTTCCGAATGCACGGGGGCCTTTGTCACGGGCGCCACCGTTGCGAACCAGTGCGCGCTTGCCGCGGCGCGCCACCGGGTGCTCACGAACGCTGGCTGGGACGTGGAGGCGCAGGGTCTCTTCGGCGCACCGCCGATCACCGTCATCGTTGGCGATGAGATTCATCCCTCCGTCAGCAAGTCGCTCGGGATACTCGGCCTTGGCCGCAACCGCGTCGTGAAGGTTCCCGTGGACG
>DASRSJ010000002.1:0-11682 GCA_035656555.1 Opitutaceae bacterium | reverse complement strand
CTGCAGGACGATGTTCTGGCGGCCGACGGCGTAGCCATAATCCAGGCTCTTGGTGTCCTTGGGATCCAGATTCGGGAATAGCTCGCCGAAGTCGCCCTCGAAGAAGCCCGTCGTCAGCTTGCTGTTCAGGCCGTTGATCCAGTGCCCGTCGCCCGGCTTGAAGCGGTAGCCGCTCGCGACGCCGTTCGCGGCCTGGTTGTTCGTGTCGAGCGGCCTGAAGCCGACCAGGAAGCGCTCGGTCGGGGTCAGGTACAGGTTTCCGTAGAGGTCCATCCTGTTCGCCCACTCGGTAGTCTGGGTGGTTCCCGTGTCGAAGGTCTGCACCGCGGTCCTAAGGTCGCCGTAGACGATGAAGACCGGCTGCCAGACGGCGCCCGTTGGGATCGTGAAGCCCGGGGCGATGTAGCCGTTGCCGAGGAAGGGGTTCTGGCCGATCTCCACGATCGGGGCGGGGCGGGCCGGGAAGGTGTCCGGGGAGAGTGGCGTCGGAACGTCCGTGTAGCGGCTCACCTTGTCCTCGTCATCGGCGCGGGCGCCGGTGGCAAGGGTTCCCATGAGCCCGATCAGCAGGGCCGCGCCTAATTTTCCGCGAATCATCCGGAGGCGATCAGGGCAGCACCGCCACCTTGTGGTCAAGGGGAAGTTCGGTTGAGGCGAGAGGAGGGTCGCGCGGGACGACAGGGCGCGCCTCGGGGGGTGCCATGATGTCGGCCTCGGTCGGCGTCCAGTCCAGGTGGATATCGGGGCCGTTTATCTCAACCTGCTTGTCCCAGAGGATCCTGGCTCCGCTGGAGACGCGGTAGGCGACCTCGCGCGGGGAGAGGTTGTAATCGAAGCCCACGCCCGAGATGTCGCGCATCAGGTTAACGGGCACCATCTGGGAAATCATCTTCACCTGCACCTTGTAGGGGGCCGCGCCTCCCAGGCGATCGGCGTCCACGTGGTACTCGGCCCAACGGGAGCTGAGCGGGGGCAGGAGGCGCGCCTGCTTCCTGGCGGACGTGGTCCTGGCAGCCAGGACATGCGAGCGGGTCTCGGGCCTCACGTAGGGCAGCGGGTCGAGCGAGTAGTCGACCGCGATCACCTGCTCGCGCTCGCCGCCCCTCAGGTTCCTCGTGATGAACTTCGACTGGAGTGAGAAAAGCTGGTCGTCGAAGGGCATCTCCCAGTTGTGGACGTAGGCGGAGTGCACGTCGCGGACGTCGCCGTTAGGGTCCCTGTCCCCGGACTGGAAGACCACCTTGCCGGTGGAGTCGGTAATCGTGACCTGCAGGAAGACGAGGCGTTCGGCGTCGAAGCCCGTCGGGGTTCCGTGACCATCTGTCGCGTTCGCGACCTCTATCTTGAAGTCGAGCCCGCGGGAATCGTCCTTCACCACGTCAAACTTGTGCAGCTGGTAGCCGCGGCGCAGGAGCTGGTGACGCTGCAGGTCGAGGTCGTCCAGTAGCTTCTTCTGCTCATTGATGATGGTCCTCGCATCATAGCGGTCGTCGATCGACTTCCAGCGGGGAGGGAAGGTCGTGCCGGCCGGCACGTGGTTCTCGAAGGCGTCGGTTCCCCAGCCCGCCTGCTCGTCGAAGGTCAGCCACTCGCGCATCGAGGCCAGCTTCTGCGCCTTCGTGTTGTGGGGGAAGAGTCCGGGGTGGACGATAGAGTAGTCCGGGCCCGCAAACATGTGGTTCGTGCGCTTGCGCGTCGGGGTTGGCACGCCGCCGATCATGGCGGCCGGGCCCTGCGCGTACCCCGAGGCGATGCCGGGCGTCGAGCCCATGTGGCAGTCCTGGCAGGAGGTGCCCTTCTTGTTGGCGGGGGAGTTCTTGAACTGCGAAAAGGCCTCCTCAAGGCGGAAGCCGTTGAGCAGATTCACGTCGTGGCAGGTGCCGCAAAAGCCCGAGGTTGTGATGGGATCGAACTTGAAGGCCTTAGTGTGGATGGCGCGGCCGTTCACGCCCTTCTGGGTGACGACCTTGTACTTGTCGGGGTCGGCGAGCACCTGCTTGAGGACCGAGTCGTCCCTGGGGCCGTAGACCGGCGCAAAGAGGTCTCCCTCGGAGATGTTGGTCCTGCCGCTGACCTTGCCGTAGTTGTGCGTGACGCGGTGGCAGACGATGCAGGTGATGCCCTCGCGCGCCGTCGGGGAGCGGTCGAGGTTCGTCATATAGACGGACTCCTTGATCTGCATTCCGACCTGGGTGTGACAGCGGATGCAGAAGTCGCCGTTCGTCCCTGACGTCGCCTTGACGATCGTCGCCTGCATGGCGTTGAAGACAGGGCTAAGCTGCGCGTAGGAGTGGGAGGAGACCGACCACTCGCGGAACTGGTCGGGGTGGCACACCGCGCATGTCGTCGCCGAGGGGAACTTGCCCTCGGTGAAGAGCCGCGCATGCTCGTCGGAAGCCTGCTCGGCGGTCATTTCCTTCGGCTTTTCGGCCTTCGCCGCGGGCGCAACCGTCGCGTCGCCCAGATCGTCGTCGGCCTTCGCCGCCGCGGGCTTAGCGGCGGGGATCGGGGCGTCGCCCAGATCGTCGTCGGATTTTGAGGGCGCCGACGTGACGCTCGTCGCGATTTGATCCGCCCGGGTGATCGTCGGTACGCACAGGCCGGTGATCCCGACAAAAAGAAGAAAATGGGTGCTTTTCATCGGTTGTTCAATTAGCCACTCAATTGCGTATCCAATTTGTCTGAGATAAACACGAGCATTTTCGTTCAGCCGCGAGAATTTCACATTTCGTTTGGAATAAAAGAGCAATTTAGACTTCCGAAGAAGCGCAGCCCCAATAAACCTTGATGACCATGATGCCCCGACACAGCTGGACCATTGGTGGAACCTTCCTGCTGGCCCTGTCCGGCCTTGTGCTGGCCCAGCCCCTCTCGGCGTCGCCCGACCCGATGAAGGTCCAGGGCCCGGAGTCCTGCGGCGAGTGCCACAAGCAGGAGGTCGAGGCCTGGAAGCTCACCCACCATTTCTCAACCTTCAACGACATGCACCGCACGGACGACGCGAAGGCGATCGCCGAGAAGATGGGCATCCACCGCATCAAGTCCGAGAGCCTGTGCTTGGATTGCCACTACACCTCCAAGCAGACTGCGGACGGCCCGCAGGTGATAGCCGGGGTGTCCTGCGAGTCCTGCCACGCGGCGGCGCACGACTGGATCAACGTCCACAACGACTACGGCAAGGGGTTCACCAAGGCGACCGAGCCGGCCGACCACAGGACGGCGCGAATCGCCGCGGCACTGAAGAACGGGATGCTGCGTCCCGACGACATCTACTCGGTGGCCCAGAACTGCTACAAGTGCCACGTCGTTAAGGACGAGAAGCTCGTGAACGTGGGCGGCCACACGCCGGGCTCCGCGGACTTCAGCCTTCTCTCCTACAGCCAGGGCGAGGTGCGCCACAACTTCATGGACAGCGCGGGCAAGATGAACGCCGACGACTCGCCGGCGCGCCTTCGCATGCTCTACGCCGTCGGCACGCTCCTTGACCTCGAGTACAGCCTGCGCGCCGTCGCGCGCTCGACGGAGAAGGCCACCTATGCCGTCACCTACGCCCATCGCGTGAAAGCCGTGAAGGCGGCGCTTGCCAAGATCAACGACACGGCGCCGACGCCCGAGATCACCCAAGTGCTGGCGGCGACTGCGAGCATCTCCCTCAAGCTCAACAACGCCGATGAGCTCAACGGCGCCGCCGACAAGGTCCAGGCGCTCGCGCAGGCCTTCGCCAAGGCGCATGACGGAAGCGATCTCGCCGCACTCGATCCGCTCCTGCCCGGCCCCGCCACTTACAAGGGCAAGACCTACCAGCCTGCCGCCAAGGGCTGATCATGGGTAATCCGGATCCGGCGCCCGTCCGAAGTCCCGCTGGCCAGGGGGCGGGGACGCCCCCCGCCGGCCCGAGGGCGCCCGACTCGGCGTCGGGCATGCGGATACCGCGGCCGAAGCGCTGGACGATCCCGTTCAGCGAGAAGATGACCGACGAGAACGTCGTCTCGCTCCTGGCGAACCCCGCGTTCTCGGGCATCGACGCCAGCCGCTTCCCGCCGCGCCTGCCGCTTCAGGGCGTCCTGAAGAACGACACGAAGCTGAGGACTTTCGAGAAGGGCGACATCATCGTCCGCGAGGGTGACTATGGAAACTCCGCGTTCCTGATCCTCTACGGCAGCGTCAGGGTGGTCCTCAACTCGCTGCCCGCGCGCATCCTCGGCCGCCAGACCCCCGTAAAGAAGACGTTCTTTGGTTCCCTAGCCCAGCTTTGGCGCAACAGCGACGTGCCCGAGGAGCGTTCCCTTGCAGCCGACACGCTGCAGCTCCAGGCGAGGATGACCCGCGCGAACGTGAGGATCGGCCGCGAGAGCCGCCCGCATATCTTCGTGCAGGATCTGGACCAGGCGCTTCCCGCGCACGAGGCCGTTATCCTCAAGGAGGGCGAGCTCTTCGGGGAGATCGCGGCCATCGGGCGCACGCCCCGCACAACGACCGTCCTGGCCGAAGGGGACGTGGAGCTCCTGGAAATCCGCTGGCAGGGCCTGAGGGAGCTGCGGCTCTTCGCACCGGCATGGAAGGAGCACATCGACCGCGTGTACAGGGAGCGGGCGCTCTTCTCGCACCTGCGCGAGACTCCGGTCCTCTCGTACCTGAGCGCCGAGCAGATCACAGCCCTCGCGGCCCAGACCCACTTCGAGACCTACGGCAACTTCGACTGGACCTCCTCGTTCCAGAAGCTGGCAACGGCGTCCGCCCGGGAGCGGGTGGAGCAGGAGCCGCTGATCGCCAGGGAGGGCGACTATCCGAACGGGCTGATCCTGATCCGCAGCGGCAATGTGCGCCTCAGCATGGCCTACAACCACGGCGAGCGCACCATCAGCTATCTAGGCAAGGGGCGCTGCTTCGGGCTCGAGGAGATCCTGCACAACGCGCGGCACTCTCCGCCGGTCCCGCTGCGGCGTACGCTAAGGGCCATCGGCTACGTCGACGTGCTCATCATACCGACCTCGGTGTTCGAGAAGGTGGTGCTTCCGACTCTCACGCCGGAAAGGCTCCAGGCCCTGGGGGTCGCCACCGACCTTCCCGGAGTCCCCGCGGATCCCGGCGACGACGCCAGCGCGAAGCTCGGCCCGGACATGCTGGAGTTCATGGTGGAGAACCGTTTCATCAACGGGACGGCGACCATGCTGATCGACATGGACCGCTGCACCCGCTGCGACGACTGCGTGCGCGCCTGCGCGGCGACCCACGACGGCAACCCTCGCTTCATTAGGCAGGGTCCCGTCGTCGAGAGCGTGATGGTCGCCAACGCCTGCATGCACTGCGTCGACCCCGTTTGCATGATCGGCTGCCCGACGGGCGCCATCAGCCGCGAGTCGATCCAGGGCCAGATCGTGATCAACGACAGCACGTGCATCGGCTGCGCCGCGTGCGCTACCAGCTGCCCGTACCAGAACATCCACATGGTCCACATCCGCGACAAAAGCGGGTCCTTCATCCTGGACGAGAACACCCACACCCCGATCGCGAAGGCTACGAAGTGCGACTTCTGCGTGGAGCAGATCGGCGGACCCGCGTGCGTGAACGCATGCCCCCATGACGCGATGGTGCGCGCGGACCTGAGCGACGTTGACCTACTTTCCGGGTGGATAAACCGCTGATAAACCAGAGGAGGCATCCCGCGGCGTGGTGGATCGCTTCCGCCTGCGCCGCGGCTCTGCTGGTCGCCGCCGAGGCGGCGCTTCGCGCCGCGCTCCTTCCCGTGGCCCTTTGGACAGGGACGCTCCTCTACGCGCTCGTCCTTGCCCTGGCGCTCTTCAACGCGCGAAAGAAGCTGCCGTTCCTGCCCCTTACGCGCGCGTCGACGTGGCTGCGCTTCCATGTTTACGGCGGCTGGCTGGCCGTCCTCCTTTTCTTCCTGCACGCGGGGACGGCATGGCCCGACGGCCGCCTGAACCAGATTCTCGCCGCGGTGTTCCTCCTCGTGGCGGCAAGCGGGGCCCTGGGCCTGTTCCTCTCGCGCTGGGTCCCAAGCAAACTCACCGCGTCCGGCGAGGCCCTGACCTACGAGCGCATCCCCGAGATCCGCCGGCAGATCCGCACGAGCGTTGAAGCGCTGATTGTCGCCGCGGACCACGAGAGCGACTCGTCCACCCTGGGCGATTTCTACGTCAACCACCTGCTGGTCTACGTGAACTGGAGGCCGGGCCTATTCGCCCTTCCGTTCGGGGACCCGCCGCTGCACAGGAAGACGATCAGCAGCCTCGTCTCGCTCAACCGCTACTTCAACGCGAGGGAAAGGGAGATCGCCTCGGAGCTGAGGGAGTGGATCGAGGCCAAGCGAAACCTGGATACCCAGCTCGTGGGCCAGCGCCTCCTCAAGCTCTGGCTCTTCGTCCACATCCCGCTCAGCTGCTCCCTGATCATTCTCGGCCTTGTCCACGGATTGGTGGCGGTTCACTTCACGAGGGGCCTCTAGGAAAATGGCGCGCTTCTTCCAGCTCCCGAACTTCAAGCGCGATGACTACCAGCGCCCAAACCAGAAATGGGGCTGCGGGCGCGCTTGCGACGGCAAGGGCTGCCAGTTTGGGCCCGATGCTAAGGGCGTGTGCCACACGACTGGGGAGTGCAGGCCGGCCAGAGTCGGGGACAGGTGGACCTGCACGAGGCCGGACACGAGCGGCGGCCCATGTGCGTCCGGCCCGCTGCCCTCCGGGGAATGCTGCCGCCAGATAGGGCCCTGCCAGCCCGTCCTTAGTTTGCGCGCACGCCGCGGCCGCTGGTCCTGGGCGGCAGGCGGCCTGACGGTCGCCATCCTCCTTGTCCTAGGCGGGGCGGACCGCGAGCGGTGGGCTGATCCCGGCCCGCTCAGCTCCGCGCACGCGCTCTCGAACGCTCGGTGCAGCGACTGTCACCAGGCGCCGCCAGCCGGGCCGGGCGGTCCCGGTGCCTTCGCTGGAGGGTTCGCGGGCGCGTTCTCCGGCGGGCGCCACCCCACAGGTGTCAGCTGCCTGAAGTGCCACGACATGGGCGAGCACCCGATGGAGCCGCACGGCCTGGACAGAATATCCCTCACGCGGGCGGAGAACACGGTGAAGCCCGGGGCCAAGGGGGCCTCGCACTCCATCGTCCTCGCGATGGCCAGGATAGTGAGTCCCTCGGATGCATCGCGCGAGTGCATCGTCTGCCACACCGAGCACCACGGCCGCATCGGCAAGGTGACCGCGTTCTCCGACAAGCAGTGCCAGGTCTGCCACGTCGCGGCCTTCGACAGTTTTTCCAAGGGGCACCCTGAATTCTCCAACTACCCCTTCGATAGGCGCACGCGCCTCGTCTTCGACCACGCCAAGCACCTCGGCGAGCACTTCTCGGACAAGACGGTCGCCGCGCTCGCCCCGAAGTCGTGCGACGCATGCCACGTGGCCTCCACCTCGGGCGGGTTCATGGTCGTGCGCTCCTTCGAGAAGACGTGCGCCGCCTGCCACGGCACGCAGATCGAGGGCGAGGGACGCGCGGGCGACAAGGGCATCGCCTTCCTGCGGATCCCGGGCCTCGACGCCGCGACCCTTGATTCTAAGGGACACGGCGTCGGCGAGTGGCCTTCGGATGCCGACGGGGCAATCACCCCGTTCACGAGACTCCTGCTCTCCAAGGACAAGGCCGCCTCGCAGGCCATGGCGGCGCTGAGCGGCGTCGATCTTACCGACCTTAGGGGCGCCTCCGACGAGCGGCTCGCGGCGGCACAGGCGCTGGCGTGGTCCATCAAGTCGCTCTTTGCCGACCTCGTCACGTCCGGCCAGGACGCGATGATCGCGAAGCTCGGCGACATAGACCCGGCTGCCGAGCGCGGGCAGCTGAGGGCCATGACGGCGCAGATGCCGCGTGACGGGCTCCTTTCCGCGCAGACAGCCTGGTTCCCATCGCTCTTCACCGAAGTCGCGAACTACCGGGCTGGAGTGATGCCTGTGTCCAAGATGGCTCCGGCCGCTTCCGCTGCTTCGCCTGCTGCGGCACCTCACTCCGCAGTAGTGCCCGGCGACGGCGACCTGCTTGACGACAAGTCCCCGGTTGCCGCTCCCGCAAAGCCCAAGGCGGCTGGTGACGACATCCTCGGCGACGACTTGGCCGCGGATGCCAAGCCCGCTCCGAAACCGGTGGCAAAGGCTGCAGGCGACGACCTTCTGGGAGATGACGCGACGCCTGCCGCGAAGCCGACTTCGAAACCCGCACCCAAGGCAGCAAAAGATTCCGGCGACGACCTCATCGGGGACGATGCAGCCCCGGCACCCAAGGTCGCTGCGGCGGCGCCTGCGCCCACCAAGAAAATCGAGCCACTAAAGGTCAACGATGCCGAGGCGTGGACGCCCGCGGGTGGATGGTACCGCTCTGCTGACAATCCTACCCTTTACTACAGGCCTGTCGGCCATGCCGACGCATTCCTGACCCTCTGGCTGTCGGCTTCGGCGAAGTTGTCGTCCGGTCCGCACGGGTCTGTCGCCGAGCCGCTGTTTCTGGCGCTCAGCGATGCCAAGGGCCCGGGCCTCTGCATGAAGTGCCACTCGGTAGACCGGGTCTCCGGCGGCGAGAAAGTGGTCAATTGGTCCGCGGCGGGTCCACACCCGACCGTCCACGAGATCACGAAGTTCAACCACGAGGCCCACTTCAGCCTCATGGACCAGAAAGGATGCCAGACCTGCCACCAGATGAAGGCGCAGTCCGCATACCTGACCTCATTTGGCGACAACCTGGACCCGGCGCATTTCGAGAGTGGCTTCGGCCCGGTGGTCAAGGCCTCCTGCGCCGCGTGCCACAACGACAAGGTCGCGGGGCAGAGCTGCCAGCTCTGCCACAGCTACCACGTCGGAGAGGTTACCGCCAAGATCAGCGGCACGGGGCAGATGAAGCCGCTCGAGTGAGCCCGCTCGCCTAGCGTACCTTGCCCGCGCTGTTCTCCAGGACGACGTCCGAGAGCACCGCCGAATCAAGCGTGCCGGGCTGGTGCGAGGTGAAACCGATGCCGACGTAGAAGGGCTCCTTTAGCTTGAGCTCGGTGGCCGGTCCCTGCTGGTGCATCGGCTCGCCGTTCACGCTCACGAAGAGCGCGAAGAGGTCTCCGTGCTTCTCCAGCCCGATGCGGGGCAAAGGAGCGCCCGCCTGCGGCTTGGTCTGCACCTTGAACGCCTCCTTGATGTCGGCCGCCTTCTCAGGGCGCTGCGCAAGGTGTATTAAGCCTGCGCCGTGGAGGGCCGTCATGACTTCCTTTGAGTCGTCATCAAGGTTCTGCCTGATCATGAAGACGGCCTTGCGGTCACCGTAGCCGGCCGCGTTCGGAAACGAGATGGTCGCTGCGAGGGACACGTCGCCGGACATCTTCTTCCAGAGGAACCTGAACTCGTCCCTGAAGTACCAGATATTGTAGCCCGCGGATATTACCGTGTATTTCCCGGAAGCCTGGTCGAAGGTGCCGCTGCCCTCGAGCACTGCGCCGCCGACGTCCGACTGCCCGTCGAAGATTCCGACGGGAGTCTCCGAAGTGCGGGTGTCACGGTGAAAGCCCGCAGGCGGGGGGACTTGGTGGTGGGTAGCCGAGCCGGGCAGCGCCCAGTCGGGGATGTCTAGGGCCTGCGCGCCTGCGCAGACGGGAAGCAAAGAGAGGCCAAGGGCGAGGACGAATGGGCGAAGGCTGGGGTTCATAAGTCGGGGGAGGGGTGGGGGTTTTGGCCGCGGGGCCGCTTGGGGGTTCGCCTGATAACAATCGCATCGGCCGTAAGCGCAAAACTTTTACGTCCGCAGGGATGGCCGCGCCGCATGGCATATTTGCTGCAGTGCACAGGACATGAGAATCCTTCGCCTAGCCGCGCTCCTCGCTCTTCCGCTGGCTCTTATTGTGCCGACGGCCCTTGCGGCGTTTCCGGACGCATCTCCCGACGACAAAGGCTGCACGGCCCAGGACAAGGTCTACATGAGCCGCGCCTATGAGCTCGCAAGGTATGCGGTCACGCACGGGGGCGGCCCGTTCGGTGCGCTCCTTGTGAAGGACGGCAAGGTCCTCGCGGAGTTCTCGAACTGTGTCCACTCGACGGGCGACGTGACCAAGCATGCCGAGACGGGGCTCATCTCGACGTTCAGTCCAAAGATCGACCGGGACACATTCTCAAAGTCGACCCTCTACACGAGCACGGAACCTTGCGCCATGTGCTGCGGCGCCATCGTCTTCGCCGGCATAGGGCGCGTCGTATACGGGGCCTCCGAGGGCCCGTTCGAGCTGGTGATGGGCCTTCCGCCTGACAAGGAACCCCTCCGCAGCCACGAGATCATCGGACGTATCTCTCCGCAGACAAAAGTGCTTGGCCCGCTCATGGAGGCCGAGGGCCTCCAGATCCACGAGTCCTACTGGCCGATACACCCGGAGGACGTCGGCAAGTCCTAAAAGGGGAGTCAGCTACCGACGATGATGGTTTGGCCCGAGAAGGTGACCTTGTCGCCGAGGGCCAGCTTCTTCCTCTTTCGCGTCTCGACCTCGCCGTTCAGGCGCACGAGCCCCTCCGCGATCACCTGCTTCGCCTGCCCGCCGCTGTCGGCGAGGCCTCCGAACTTAAGGAACTGGCAGAGCTCAATGGGTGTTTCGGTTACGGCCACTGTCCTCGTCACCGGCGTGCTGGCTTTGGTCATGCGCCAACCCTAGCAGCGGGCCGGCCATCGTCCACCACTCGATTGGCCGCCTAATCATTGGACAGGCGTCGCCCGGGGTTCAGTGTCTGCGCATGGTCGCCTTCACTCTATTTCACGTTGTCCTGAGCCTCGTGGGAATCGCCACCGGCTTCGCGGTGGCAGGCGGCCTCCTCAAATCCCAGCGTATGGACTGCATGACCAGCTGGTTCCTCTGGACAACCGCGGCGACCAGCCTGACGGGTTTCCTGTTCCCTGTTCATCACATCATGCCTTCGCACGTTCTCGGGGTCATTTCGCTCGTGGTGCTGGCAGTCACGATCCAGGCGCGCTACAGGGCACGCCTAGCAGGCGTGTGGCGCCCGGTCTACGCCGGTGGTGCCGTTCTGGCCTTTTACCTCAACTTTTTCGTCCTGATCGCTCAGGCCTTCGCGAAGGTGCCCACGCTAAAGGCGCTCGCGCCGACCCAGACAGAGCCGCCATTCGCCCTAGCGGAGGCGGTCGCTCTCGTAGCCTTCGCGGTTCTTGGAGTCCTGGCCACCATTCGCTTCCGGCCCGCGGCGTGAGACGTTCGCAGGGTCGGGTCTTATCCGTCCCCGATGCATTCGTCCCAGAGGTCCGGGCGCTTTTTCTGGAACTCGCCGATCATTGAGATGCATTTCGGCGAAGCCAGGTCCACGATGTCGATTCCCTGTTCCCTGAGCCATGCAACGCCGCCCTGGGCATTCACGCTGTCGCCGACGATCACCTGCTTGAACCGAAACTGGGAGATAAGGCCAGAGCAGTAGCGGCAGGGGGCGAGGGTCGTCACGAGAACTAGGTCCGTGTATCGGGGCTGGCGTCCAGCCGCCCGGAACGCGTCGGTCTCCCCATGCATCGAGGGGTCATTGTGCTGGACCAGACGGTTTCGCCCGGCACCCAGGAGCGTTCCGTCTTGGCGGAAGATCGCGCCGCCGACCGGGATGCCTCCCTCCGAGAGGCCGATCTCGGCCTGCTCGATCGCAACATCCAGCATGCCCTGCGCGTCGA
>DASRSJ010000001.1:0-6587 GCA_035656555.1 Opitutaceae bacterium | reverse complement strand
AGGCGGTCCCGGGAACTACGGCAACCTTCTGGGCGTCGACAAGGCCGTAGGCGAAGTCGCGCTCCGAGAGCCCGGTCGTTGTGATGTTCGGGAAGACGTAGAACGACCCGCCGGGGGCGCGGCAGGTGAGGCCGCACGCGTTCAGGCGCGCGACGACTAGGTCCCGGCGGCGGTGGTACTGCTCGCGCATCATCTTCACACTGTCCTCTCCGTGCCTCAGGGCCTCGAGCGCGGCCTCCTGGGCCAGGATCGGGGCGCAGAGCATGGAGTACTGGTGAATCTTCATCATCGCGTCGATGAGCTCGGCCGGACCGCAGGCGTAGCCGATCCTAAATCCCGTCATCGCGAAGGCCTTCGAGAAGCCGTGGAGGAATATCGTCCTCTCCCTCATGCCCGGGAAGACGGCGATGCTCGTGTGGGCATTGTCGTAAACCAGCTCGGAATAGATCTCGTCGGACAGGACGATCAGGTCCTTCTCGACCGCGAAGCGGGCTATCTTCTCGAGCCTCGCGCGGTCGCAGGTGCCACCCGTCGGATTGCACGGGAGATTGATCATCAGCACCTTGCAGCCGGGCTCCCATGCCTTCTCGATGTCCTCGACGTTGAGCGCGAAGCCGTCGTTGGCGCGGGTCGGGACAGGGATCGCTACGCCATGGGCCAGCGCGACGCTAGGGTTGTACGAGACGTAACAGGGCTGGTGGTAGAGGACCTTGTCGCCGGGGTTGAGGAGCGCGCGCAGCGCCAGGTCGATTCCCTCGGAGACGCCGACCGTGACGATCACCTCGTCCTCCGGGCGGTAGTTCACGGTGTAGTGCTGCTCGACGTAAGTGGAGATCGCGCGGCGCAGCTCCAGGAGGCCGAGGTTGGACGTGTAGTGCGTCTTGCCCTTCTCGAGTGCGTAGATCGCGGCCTCGCGGATGTGCCAGGGCGTGTCGAAGTCGGGCTCGCCGATGCCAAGGGAGATCACGTCCTTCATCTTCGAGACGATCTCGAAGAAGTCGCGGATGCCCGACTTGGGCAGCGTCGAGACGTGGCGTGCGATGAAGCGCTTCATGGTGACACCTTCAGGCGGTCCGCCTCGCCGGCGGGCACGCCGATCAGGAAGCCGCCCTCCTTGTAGGAGCGCAGCATGAAGTGGGTGCTGGTCGAGATGACCCCCTCGAGGGTCGAGAGCTTCTCGGACACGAAGGCGGCGACCTTCTGCAGGCTCGGGCCGTTGACGAAGATCAGCAGGTCGTAGGCGCCCGACATCAGGTAGCACGACTCAACCTCCTCGAACTTGCTCAGGCGCTCGGCCAGGCGGTTGAAGCCGCCCCCGCGCTCCGGGGTCATCTTGACCTCGATCACGGCCCTGACGGCAGCGGCCGACTCGCGGGAAAGGTCCAGCACCGGGCGCCATCCGAGGAACACGCCCTCCTTCTTCAGCTCGTCCAGGTGGGCGACCACCGCAGCCTCGGGGATGCCTGCAACCTGCGCCATTTGCGCGGTTGTAAGGTGACCACCTTCGGTGAGGAGCTTCAGGACTGGGTTCATAAGGGTCATTATGTTCACATAATTGCCCAAGGATTAGCCATCCCAAAAGCAATCCAAGGGGTTGCGTCCGGGCCTAGGTTGATGCATCCGGTGGGGTCGCATGTTTGAATCCCTGACAGACAAACTCTCCTCGGCGCTGCGCAACCTGCGCGGCGTCGGCAAGCTGTCCGAGGAAAACATGGCCACCGCCCTGAATGAGGTGCGCACGGCGCTCCTGGCGGCCGACGTCCACTTCAAGGTGGCCCGCGAGTTCACGGAGCGGGTCCAGGCCCAGTGCGCCGGCCAAGAGGTCCTGAAGGGGGTCACGCCCGGTCAGCAGATCGTAAAGATCATCCACGACGAGCTGGTGAAGCTCCTCGGCGAGGGCTCGACCGAGCTCAATCCCGCGAAGCCCCTTCGCATCCTGATGGCCGGACTCCACGGCTCGGGCAAGACGACCTCGACCGCGAAGCTCGGCAGGCTGCTGAAGAAGCGCGGCTACAAGCCCTTCGTGGTGGCGTGCGATGTGTATCGGCCGGCCGCCATCGACCAGCTGGAGATCCTGGCCCGCCAGGAGGAGCTGGGCTTCTACGCGGACCGCGTCTCGAAGGATGTTCCCGCGATCGGCAAGGCGGGACTCGCGGCCGCCATGGCCGAGGGCGCGGACGCCATCCTCTTTGACACCGCCGGCCGCCTTCAGATCGATGAGGCCCTGATCGAGGAGGTCCGCCGCCTCAACGAGGCCGTCGACCCGCAGGAGGTTTTCCTTGTCGCGGACGGCGCGCTCGGCCAGGAGGCCGTCAACGTCGCGAAAACGTTCCACGACGCCCTGAAGCTGACCGGCCTCGTGATGACGAAGATGGACGGCGACGCCCGGGGCGGCGCCGCCCTCTCGATCAAATCCATCACGGGAATCCCGATCAAGTTCATCGGAACGGGCGAGAAGACGGACGACTTCGAGATCTTCTACCCCGACCGCCTGGCCTCCCGCATCCTCGGCATGGGTGACGTGGTGTCGCTGGTCGAGAAGGCCCAGGAGTCTATCGACCAGGACGAGGCCGAGCGCATGGCGGAGAAGATGCGCAAGTCGGACTTCAACCTGGAGGACTTCCTCTCGCAGCTGCAGGCCGTGAAGAAGATGGGCTCCATGCAGAGCATCATGGGGATGATCCCCGGAATGAGCGGCGTGCAGCTCGGCGACGGCGCGGAGAAGCAACTGGTCCGCACCGAGGCCATCATCAAGTCGATGACGATTCAGGAGCGCCGGAAGCCCGACCTGTTAAACGGCAGCCGCAGGCAGCGCATCGCGAACGGCGCTGGTGTGAAGATCTCGGACGTCAACGGCCTCATCAAGCAGTTCCAGCAGATGCAGAAAATGATGAAGATGATGAAAGGCGGCGGCTCAAAGAAGATGATGCGCCAGATGGAGGCGATGCAGAGGGGCGGCAAGGGCGGGTTTCCGGGGATGTAGGGCCGGGCATAATCTCGTTGCCTCGCCCCGGGGATGGGAGGAGAACCGCAATGCCGGGCGCAGTCCGGCCGCGTCCAGGTTTTCCCCACAAAAATGAGCGATCCCTTCCCCCAGGGTTCCGCGGCCGCCAGGCCCCGGGAATCATGGATTTCAAGGACAACGGGCGGCCTTGTCGGTGACGTCAGGTACGCCTTCCGCCGCCTGGTCAAGGACCGGGGATTCACGGGCCTGGCGCTCCTCACGCTCGCCCTCTGCATAGGCGCAAACACGGCCATCTTCTCGATGGTGTTCGCCCTCATCCTGAAGCCCCTGCCCTACCCGGAGCCCGCGCGGGTCGTCGAGATCTTCAACGCGTTCCCGAAGGCGGGCTTCAACCACTTCCCGACGAACGTGGTGCAGTATTCCGACTTCAAGGCGAACGCGCCCTCTCTCCAGTCGGTCGCCCTGTGCGGCGGGAACATGGTGATGGTGGGCGATGACGCCTCCGCCGAGCGCATCCTCTCGCTCAACGCCACGGCGGAGATGTTCGATGTCCTGGGCCTCAAGCCCGCAATCGGGCAGTTCTTCACCCTCAAGAACAGCCAGGCCGGCAATGACCTGGTCGTGGTGATCACCGAGTCGTTCTGGAAATCCCATTATAACAACGATCCCGGCGTCCTCGGGAAGACGATGAGGATAAACGGCAAGTCCTACCAGATCATCGGCGTGGCGCCGCACGCCCTGGAGGCCTTCGATGCGCAGGCCAAGTTCGTCACACCGTTCGCCTGGAAGCCTGAGGACGTAAATCCCAAGTTCAGGTACAGCTGCAACACGCCGATGTACGCCAGGCTGAAGCCGGGTGCCTCGGTCGGCTCGGCCCTGGGCGAGGTCGCCGGCATTGAGAAGCATTTCTACGATACGGCAAACGCCGGCTTCAAGAGCTTCCTCGACGGGACGGGTCACAAGATAAACGTCGGTCTCCTCCAGGCGGAGAGGGTCGAGGGAATCAAGTCCTCACTCTACCTGCTGCAGGGCGGTGTGATCTTCGTCCTCCTGATCGGGTGCGTGAACGTGGCGAACCTGCTGCTCACGCGCGCCAACGGCCAGCAGAGCGAGCTCGCGATCCGCGTTGCGCTCGGCGCAGGCCGCGCCGCGATAGCGCGCCAGCTGATCGTCGAGAGCCTCATCCTCACGCTTGCCGGTGCGGGACTTGGCGTCGGCCTCGCGTTCGCGGGCGTCAAGGCCATCAACCACTTCACGTCCAGGCTCCTGCCGAACATGCTCCCGGTGCAGATCGAGGACGGCGTCCTCGGCTACACGGTCCTGGCCTCCATCGCGGTCGGTCTCCTGATCGGGCTCGTGCCCGTCGTCCACACGCTCCGCTCAAACCTGGCGCGGGTGATCCAGAGCAGCTCACGCAGTTCCTCAGGCGGACGCGGGGTGCGGGCGCTGAGCAGCATACTGGTCACAGCGCAGATCGCCTTCGCCCTTGTCCTTTTGACGGGCTCCGGGCTCCTGATCCACAGCTTCGCCAAGGCAATCTCGGTCGACCCGGGCTTCGACCCGAACAACCTGGTCGTCGGCAAGATCGCTCTGCCCTCGGTCTACAACGACAACACAAAGGCGGTCGCCCTCGAGCGGGCACTTACCCAGGCGCTGGGCGAGATTCCCGGCGTCGAGAACGCCGCACTGGCAAGCAGCATCCCCTTCGAGGGAAACCTTCCTATCCTCGCCCTGGGGCTCAAGGATAGCCTGCTGCCGAAGGGTTCACCTCAGCCCGCGGCGTTCATACTCGGGGTCTCGGCGAACTACTTCAAGACACTCAGGATACCCGTCCTCAAGGGCCGGTTCTTCGACTCGCGGGACACGCTCAAGGATGCCCGCAACGTGTTCGTCGTGGACGAGAAGTTCGAGCAGCACAACTTCCCCGGGAGCACCGCGCTTGACGGGCACTTCACCTTTGGCGGGCAGCCCAAGACGGACAAGGACTGGCCTGTGATCATCGGCGTCGTGCGCAACGTCCCCCACAACGGCGTGGAGGACAAGAGCAACAACCCCTTCGTCTACATGCCGATCGAGGAGAATCCGCCGGGCGGCCTCAACATCATCGTGCGCTCGTCGAGGCCGGTTGCCGACGTGATCTCCGCCATCCGGGAGAAGGTGACGGCGATCGACCCAACCATACCCTTGTACGACACGGGCACCCTCAACGGGGCCATCAGCAATTCCTTCGACAGCAGAAAGGCCGTGATGCTGCTCCTTGGGGGCTTCGCGGCGCTGGCGCTCTTCCTCTCCGCAATCGGGATCTACGGCGTCATCGCCTACGACATCTCCCAGAGGACGCGCGAGATCGGGATCCGAGGCGCGATAGGCGCCACGACCGGCCAGATCACCGGGATGGTGATGATGCAGGGCCTCTGGAAAACGGCCGCGGGACTCGCGGTCGGCCTGGTGTGCGCGGTCCTCCTGAGCCACTACATGGAGAGCCTGCTCTTTGAGCTGAAGCCGACTGATCCCTTGTCCTATGTCGTCGTGTCCCTGGTGCTGGCCTTGGTCGCCGCGACCGCCTGCTACCTTCCCGCGAGGCGGGCCTCGAGGATTGATCCGATCGTGGCGCTGAGGACCGATTAGCGGTTCAGGTCCTTGGGACACCAGGCTGCGTCCCGAGCCCGGGGAGACCGGCCGTCATCACACGTCCGGACCCCGATCAATACCCGACAACCTCGCCGTCCTTGCGCATCTCCGTCGCCCCAGCGTACACGTGCTGCTTCGAGTCGAAGATGATCGCCTCGTAGCCGCCGAAGTTCCCCGAGCCGCCCTCGATCTTATAGCCGCGCTTCGCGAGCTCGGCCTTCACCGCGGGATCGAAGCCCGACTCCATCTCGATGCTGCCCACCCCTTCCGAGGCCTCACCCGTCGGTTCAGCATTGCCATAGTGGCGCCAGCGGGCCGCGTCGCCCGCCTCCTGCACGTTCATTCCGAAGTCGATGATGTTGGTCAGCACCTGGACGTGGCCCTGCGGCTGCATGTCGCCTCCCATGAGGCCGAATGCCATGAACGGCGCACCGTCCTTCATGACAAAGCCCGGGATGATGGTCTGAAATGGGCGCTTGCCCGGTGCGTAGACATTAGCCGCCTTCGGATCCAGCGAGTAGAGTTCACCCCTGTCCTGGAACATGAAGCCCAGGCCGTCGGCCACGAGGCCCGATCCCATTCCTCGGTAGTTCGACTGGATGATCGACACCATCATGCCGTCCGAGTCCGCGGCGCAGAAATATGTCGTGTCGCCGTCGAACAGCCCGGGATCGCCCGGGCCGATGGCAGGGTTGGCATGGTCGAGATGGATCAGCTGGCGCCTCTGATCAGCATAGCCGTCGGAGAGGAGACCCTTCACAGGGACGCGCGTGAACCTCGGGTCGTCGTAGAACTTGGCGAGGTCCTCGTAGGCCAGCCGCTTCGACTCGACGAGCGCCATCAGCGTGTCGACGTTTCCGACGCCCATCTTCTTCAGGTCATAGGTCTTCAGCGTCTGCAGCATCTGCAGGACAGCGAACCCTTGGCCGTTCGGCGGCAGCTCGTAGACATCGTAGCCGTGGTAGTTGACCGACATCGGCGTCACCCATTC